>CAZJMY010000086.1:0-6992 GCA_964546845.1 uncultured Myxococcales bacterium
AGAAGAGCGGCGACGTCGCGTCCGAGTAGTGGTGGACGTACTTGATCGAGTAGTCGTGTGAGACGAAGGCGTACAGCAACGCCACCGACGACAGCCCCAGCACGGCGGCCAGCGCGTAGACGCCGGCGCGCCCCGACTGGATCAGACGTCGATCGCCGCGGCGCGCGCCGATCAACGAAACGACCCCCGCGTAGGTGGCGACCACCAGCGCGATCAGCAGCGTCAAGGTTCCGAATGCGGACATGGGCCCTCCCGCCGGCAGGGCCCCGGGGGCACGCGCGGCAGCGGCGGCTAAGTTAGCACAGTCACGCGACGCGCGGCCCGCCCGCGGACTGATTCGGGTCAGGCCAGCTTGGCCTTCAGCAACGCCTTGAAATCCGCGGCGCCGGTGCCATCCAGCGGCACATCCACCCACAGCAGCGCCGGCGTGCCGTGCGCGACCTTGCGCGCGCGCTTGGCGACGTCCGACAGCTCGCCCCAGGTGACCCGCGCCTGCGCGGCCGCGTCCAGCGCGACGATCCCGACCAGCCGGCCGCCCAGGATCACGATCGAGCAGATCGATTGCGTCCCCTTCATGTAGCGGTACGCCCAGCCGGTGCGCGGGCCGTAGTAGTACAGGTCCTCGGCCGCCTCGTGCTTCTTCAGGAAAGCGCGCAGCGTCTCGAACTTCTTGCCGACCGGCGCGGGCAGGCGCGCCGCGAACTCGGCGTCCGTGGGCGCCTGCGCCTTCTTCGGGAACGCGACCTTGGGCGCGCGCGCAGGTGCCGGCGCGGGCGCGGGCTTGGACGCCGATTTGGCCTTCGGCTTGGCGGTGCCGGCGGCCATCAGGCGACGAGCGTCGCGGGCGGGCTCTTCTTGCGGTTCAGCAGGTAGCTGATGGCCCCGGGCAGCAGCGACACGGCGATGATCACGATGATGACTTTGTCGATCTGCTTGGTGATCGGCGGGTAGATCTTGCCCAGCGAAAACCCCAGCAGCGTCATGCTGGCCACCCAGCCGATGCCGCCGAAGACGTTGAAGCTGATGAAGCGCCGGTAGCTCATCTGGCCGATGCCGGCCACGACCGGGGCGAAGGTGCGCGCGAACGGCAGGAAGCGGGCGATGATGATCGTCTTGCCGCCGTGGCGTTCGTAGAAGTCGCGCGTGCGCAGCAGGTGCCTGCGCGAGAACAGCAGCGACTGCTCGCGCGTGAACAGCTTGGGCCCGCTCTTGGCGCCGATCCAGTAGCCCACCGTGTCACCGACGATGGCGGCCGCCATGGCGGCCAGGTTCAACCAGACGATGTTCAGCAGCGGCTGCTCGCCCGCCACGCTGGTGCAATACAGCCCGGCCGTGACCAGCAGCGAATCGCCGGGTAGAAAGAAGCCGAACAACAGGCCGGTCTCGGCGAAGATGATGGCGGTCAGCACGGCCAGCCCACCGAACCGCACCAGTCCCTGCACGTCGTAAATTTTATGGAAAAGGTCCAACAGTTGATGCATGGGGACGACGACTTTGTGCCAAGAGCGGGACTTTGTCACGCCTTCGCTCCGGGCATATGGTGGCGGCTTCGATGAGCGAGCCCACCACCCCACGCCGCCCCGTCTGGCTGGCGGCGATGACCTCGGCGATGCTCATCTACGCGGGGATGAGCTTGATCGACGCGCTCTCCCTGCTGCGCCGGCCGCACGCCGTGACGGCGGCGGCGATCGAGGACGTGGCCCGGGCTTCGGGTCAGATCGACGCGGCCAGGCGGCTGGCGGCGGTCGGCCAGGCCATCGTGACCGCCCACCCTGTCGCGGTTCGGGTCGAGGCGGTGGCCGCCGCGCTGGTCGCGCTGCTGACGCTGTTCGCGGTGGCCGCGATCTTCTCGCGCGATCGGCGCGCCCGCCGGGCGACCGTGGCCGCCGGATGGGCTGGCGTTCTCCATCAACTGGGGGCGCTGCCGTTCGGCGTCGCGATGGCGCGCGGCGCGGCCGAGGCGGGTGCGCCCGTCCTGCAGCAGGTGCTGGCCCAGAACGGCCGCGACTTTCATGGCCTGGGTCAGGGCGACGTGGCCGGCGCCCTGCGCGCCGCGGTTCTGATGATGCCGGTCCTGCGCGCCGCGATGGGGATCGCCTGGTCGCTGGCGCTGCTGTTCTTCTTCGGCGGACGGCGAGGCCGAGCCGTCTTCGGACAGGAGCCCTAGTGTCCTGAATCGACCGGGCCGGCTGGACGCGGCCCAGCCGTAACTTCCGGCTGCGTGGTGCTAGATTCCCCGCATGATCACCATCGCGCTGGGAGCGGCGTTGGCAGCCAGTCTCATGCTGTTGCTGACCGGCACGAGGGTTCTGCAGGAGTACGAGCGCGGCATCGTCTTCCGGTTCGGCCGCGCGAAGAAGACGCTGGCCAACCCCGGCTTCAACCTGCTGCTGCCGCTGGGGATCGACCGCATGCGCGTCGTCGACGTGCGGACGCGCGCCATCCAGATCACGCCCCAGGACATCATCACGCGCGACAACATCACCGTCAGCGTCGACGCCGTGGTGTACGCCTCGGTCAGCTCGCCGATGCACGCGGTGCTGGAGGTCGAGGACTACATGCCCGCGACGCTGCAGCTGGCGTCGACCACGCTGCGGGCCGTGCTGGGCAAGATGGAGATGGACGACATCCTCGCCCACCGCGACGCGATCAACACCGAGGTCCGCCAGATCCTGGACACGCGCACCGAGCAGTGGGGCGTCGAGATCTCCGCGGTGGAGATCAAGGACATCCAGTTGCCGACGGAGATGCAACGGGCGATGGCGCGCCAGGCAGAGGCCGAGCGCGAGCGCCGCGCCAAGGTCATCGCGGCCGAGGGCGAGGTGCAGGCCGCGTCCAAGCTGGCCCAGGCAGCGGCCATGATCGCCGAGCACCCGGGCGCGCTGCAGCTGCGGCTCTATCAGACGCTGGTCGAGGTCTCGGGCGAGGCGTCGTCGACGATCGTCTTCCCGGTGCCCATCGACCTGGGCGGCGGCGCGGCCGGCGGGGGCCGCCCCCCGCCGGCCGCCCCCGGGCCGGCGAGGGTGCAGACGGCGCTGGCGCGGGCGGCCAAGCAGGACGCCCAGAAGCAGCTCGAGGGTCAGAAGCGCGGTGACGGCAGCTCCGTGTCCGACGACGCGCGCGATCCGCTGGGCGTGCGGCGCGGCTGACCCGGATTCAGGCGGAAGGCCCGTCGCCCGCGCGCGGCCCGCGATCGCGGCGCAGCAGCGCGACCGCCACCGCCACCGCCAGCAAGGCGAGCAGGAGGCTCTCACCCGGGCCGGGGCTGGTCGCGCACGAACAGCCGGACGCCGGCGGCGGAAACCTCACGTCCCCCGCGTCGCGCGGCTGCGGAGGGACGCCCGCGTCGGTGGGCGCGTGGACGCCCATCCCGTCGCGCGGGGCCGCCGCGTCGGTGAGCACCGCCGGCGGGCCCGCGTCGGTGGCCGGAGAGGAGGCGTCCGTGCGCGTTGGTGGCGAGCCCGCGTCCATGACCGGCGCGGGGTCGACGGGCGGGGCGGCCGCGCACATCGCGGCCGGCCACTGCTGCTGGGCGGCCCGCATCCGGCAATCGTCCTGGCACGCGGCAGCCAGGCAGCCGGCGATCGCGTCGATCTGGGCGAACCGCAGCCCAGGGGTCCAGGTGCTGCCGTCGTCCTGCGACAGCGCCTCGCCGAACGGGTGAACGGTCGTGTCCGTCGCGGCGTAGATGACGCCTTGCCGTTCCGCCATCGAGATGATGGCCGGGGCGCCCGCGATGGGCTCGTAGTTCAGGCCGTCGTGCGACCGGAACAGCTGGGCGGCGCCCTTGCTGGTGCCCGCCGCCAGGACGGTGGCCGCCGCCGTCTTCACGAACGCGGTCATCTGACCGTTGGCGAACGTCAGCGGCACCCGCGCGGGGGGCTC
The DNA here is from genome assembly GCA_964546845.1 of uncultured Myxococcales bacterium. Lineage (GTDB taxonomy): Bacteria > Myxococcota_A > Polyangia > Fen-1088 > Fen-1088 > JADGRB01. The sequence goes on from CAZJMY010000086.1 coordinate 3,886, forward strand.
GGCTTCGTCGAAGACGGCCAGCACGTCGCCCGTCGGGCCGATGCCACGCAGGAACACCCGGTCGGGATCCAGCGGATCGATGCCCAGGATCCGGATCTGGCTGGTCCCCAGCGCTCCGCTGAGATCGATCAGCGTCCAGGTCGCGCCCCCGTCCACACTGCGTGCCAGCGTCGGGATCAGCTGGCTGCCGCGGCCCAGCGCCAGATCGATGGAATCGGAATCCCCGACGGCGATCTCGACGCCCGTGATCAGATCGCCGGGATCGGCGGTGAAGATCGGCGGCTCGAACGTCGCCCCGCCGTCGTGCGAGGCGACGACGCGGTAGGCCGGCCCCGCGTCACCGAAGGTGACCGCCACCGCCAGCACGTGCTTGCCGTCGTTCGGATCGACGAACGCGTCCTGCACCGACGTGCCGGACAGCGTGCCGGCGCCGGCCTGCCAGGTGCACGACCGGTCGTCGGAGTAGATCAGCTTGCTTCCCGCGATGGCGAACAGGCGATGGCCGGGCGCCGGACCCATCTGGTAGAGGCGCCCGTAGCTGTTGGCCGGCTGCTCGCAGGTCCAGGTCCACGTGCGCCCCGCGCTGCGGCTTTCGACGACGCCGAAGTTGGTGGCCATCAGGATCTCGCCCGGCAGATCGCGCGGCGCCAGGATGGTCTGTCCGCCGGGAAAGGCGCCGTTCGCGCGGGCGCTGCCCCCGGCCGTCGCGAGCGCCAACGCGCAGGCCCATGCAGCGGCTGACCTTGCCCGCACCACGCGGTCAACCTGGCGACGAAGCGCCGGCCGCGGAAGAGCGCGGCGCCTAACCGCCCGGGATTGCGACGATCACCTCGGCCGCGGCCGCGTCATCCCGGATGCGGGCCTGACACGACAGGCGCAGCTTGGTGATGAAGTAGACGTTGCCCAGGTGCTTGCGTTCGGCGGCGTTGAAGGGGGTCAGGTGCTCCTCGCCGCTCACCACTTTGACGCGGCACAGCCCGCAGGTCGCCTGTCCGGCGCACGCGGTCGGCACGTGGACGCCGTTGCGCCGGGCGACCTCGAACACCGACTCGCCCGGCGCGCACGGCAGGCGCGTCGCGGCCGGCAGGTAAGTGATCGACGGCATCAGGGCTGGTCCGGGGGCATCTCGGCGGGCTCTGGCCAGTGCGAGAGGCCGACCCGGTTTCCCTCGGGATCCTCGACGTAGATCGTGTACGGCGTTCGCCGCACGACGGGCACGCCGCCCGCCGCGAAGCGCGCCTCCCAGCGCGGGCGCTCCTCGCGGCCGATCGCGAGCGCGGCCATCAGATAGCCGCCCGTCAGGTAGTCGCCCGGGTCGCGCGTCCCGCCCGGCGCCGGGGATTCCACCGACTCGAGGGCCAGGAACGCGCCGCCGCCCAAATCCAACCAGACCGAACGATCGCCCGCGCCGCCGCCGGCGCGCGGCCACCGCCGCTGGACGGGCAGCCCCAGGACCGACGTGTAGAACGCTTCGACGGCCGGCAGATCGCGGACGCCGATCGCCACGTGGTGCACGCCGCGCGGGGACGGCGGGGAAGTCATTTCCCGTCGCCGAGCGCGACGATCCGCTTCCACTCGGCGGCGGTCACGGGCTGCACCGAAAGACGGCTCCCGCGCCGCAGCAAGACCATGTCGGCCAGCGCGGGTTCGGCGCGCAGCTCGGGCAGCGTCACGGGACGGGCCAGCTTGCGGTCGAACGCGATGTCGACCGAGAACCAGCGTGGCGCGTCCGGCTTGCTGCCGGGATCGTAATAGTCGCTCTTCGGATCGAACTGGGTCGGGTCGGGGTAGCCGGCCTTCACGACGCGCGCCAGCCCCACCACCGCCGGCGGGTCGACGCTGGAGTGGTAGTAGAGGACCCCGTCGCCGACGGCGATCTCGTCGCGCAGCAGGTTGCGGGCCTGGAAGTTGCGCACCCCGTCCCACCCGGTCGTCTGCTTCTTGGCCTTGGCCAGGTCGTCGATCGAGAACACGTCGGGCTCCGACTTCATCAGCCAGTGGCGCGCCATGCGATCTCCATATCACTGGTTGACCGTCCCGGAGCGGCGGTTATGCTTTCGGGGTTCGTGAGGCATATCGCCCACGACGAAACCCGCCGGGAGCTGATGGCCTCGGCGAAAGGAAAAAGGAGAACGAACATGCATGGACACATGATGTCCTGGTGGCGCGGGCACCACGGTCACGGGCAGGGGCACGGCGAAGGCGGCTGCGGCCCCTGGAGCTGCGGTCCGGGCGGCGGTGGCGGGCGGGCCTGGGGCGGGCGAGGCGAAAGCGACGGTGACGGCGAGGGCGAGGGGTTCGGCGGCGGCGCCTTCGGCGTGCGCCGGCCGCTCCGGTTCCTGGCCTACAAGCTGGAGTTGGACGAGCGGCAGGTCGCCGAGCTGGCCCGCATCCTCGACGAGCTGAAGACCGAGCGCGCGCAGGCCGAGGTCGACCGGCGCCGGTCGCTGTCGGGCTTCGCCGACGCGGTGGGCGGCTCGACGTTCGACGCCGCGCGGGCGGGGGAAGCCGCCGGGCTGAGGGTGGCCACCGCGGAGCGGCTGCGCACGGCCATCACCGGTTCGCTGGCCAAGCTTCACGCGCTGCTGGACGACGACCAGCGGGCCCGGCTGGCCTACTTGATCCGGACCGGCGTCCTGGCCCTGTAACTCGGCCGCTGTAGCACCTGGTGCGGCGGCGCGATATCCTCACCGGATGTCGTCGCCGCCGCCTTCCCAGTCAGGAGATCTCGCCCCCTCGCCCGCGACCAAGCAGATCGCGCGCGGGCCGGTCGCGATTCACCTGACGGCGACGCGCCGGGCGCGCCCCAAGGACGCCGACCTGGTGTTCGGGCGCGTGTTCACCGACCACATGGCGATGGTCGACTACGACGCGGACCAGCACGCCAAAAGCGACGGTTGGGGCGACGCGCGCGTCGTGCCCTACGGTCCCCTGGCGCTGGATCCGGCGGCCGCGGTCCTGCACTACGCGCAGGAGATGTTCGACGGCCTCAAGGCGTTCCGCGGCGCCGACGGCAAGGTCCGCATCTTCCGTCTGGACCGCCACTGCAAGCGGCTGCACGACGGCGGGCCGCGCCTCTGCATCCCCTCGGTTCCCGAGGAGCTGTC
>CAZJMY010000087.1:0-7147 GCA_964546845.1 uncultured Myxococcales bacterium
GGGCGCCGTGCAGGACATCTGCAAGGAAGGCGACGAGATGCTGGTGAAGGTCATCGGCATCGACCGCGCCACCGGCAAGATCCGCCTGTCCCGCAAGGAAGCCATGGGCAAGACCCCCGAGGTCGTGCACAACTTCCGCGCGACCGCCTCGTAGCCGCGGCATGGAGCGCCCTCGCGTCCGGTTCGTGAAGCTGCGGCCGGGCGCATCGGCGCCGCGCTACATGTCCGAGGGCGCGGCCGGGATGGACCTGGCCTCGGCGGCGCCGGAGCCGATCACGATCCCGCCGGGCGGCCGCGCGGCCGTGCCGACGGGGCTGGCGTTCGAGATCCCCGCGGGCTTCGAGGGGCAGGTCCGCGCCCGCTCCGGTCTGGCGCGCAAGTTCGGCATCGGCCTGCCCAACGCGCCCGGCACCATCGACGCGGACTACCGGGGCGAGGTCGCCGTGCTGCTGGTGAACTGGGGCAGCGAGCCGTTCGTCGTGAACCCGGGCGACCGGGTGGCGCAGCTGGTCATCGCGCCCGTCGCCATCGCTGAGCTGGAAGAGGTCGCCGAGCTGAGCGATACCGCCCGCGGCGCCGGCGGCTTCGGCCATACGGGCTGAGGTCACTTCAAGCGCCAGGAGCGCGCCTCCCCGGTTCTGCTCTTGTGACCCCGCGGCTCATTGGCGCTCCTGGCGTCCTTGCGTTTCATAGTCCTTGTGCGGGGCGGCCGCATGTGAATAAATATCCACATGTCGCAGAACGCTCGCGTACGCGTGGGGATCGTCGGTGTATCCGGCTATTCGGGGATGGAGCTGGCCCGCCTCGTTGCCAACCACCCCAGCTTCACGCTGGCCCTGGCGGTCAGCGACAAGTGGGCCGGGGACACCGTCGGTGATCGCCTCCCCCTCGTCGGCCCGACGGGGCAGGTGAAGATCCGGCCGCAGGCGGACGCCCCCGCGGCCTTCGGCGATCTGGACCTCGCCTTTCTCTGCACGCCCGCCGAGGCGTCGCTGGCCCTGGCCGGTCCCGCGCTGGAGGCCGGCGCGCGGGTCATCGACCTGTCCGGCGCGTTCCGGCTCGCGGTGAATGAATATCCACGCTGGTACGGGTTCGTCCACCCGGACGCGGCGCTGCTGGACCAGGCCTGTTACGCGATCCCGGAGGCCTGCTCGTCGGGCGACCTGCGCAAGGCCCGGCTGGTGTCGAACCCCGGCTGCTACGCGACGGCCAGCACGCTGGCCACGCTGGCGCTGCTGCGCGGGGGCGTCATCGAGAAGGAGGGGATCGTCATCGACGCCAAGAGCGGCATGACGGGCGCCGGCCGCAAGGCGACCGAGGACATGTCGTTCACGGAGATCGACGGCGACTTCCGGGCCTACCGGATCCTGCGCCACCAGCACACGCCCGAGATCGAGCGGGCGCTGTCGCTGGCGGGGCAGGGCGCGCTGCGCGTGACCTTCACGCCGTACTACCTGCCGATCCGGCGCGGCATCCTGACCACCGTCTACGGGCGGCTGGCGCCCGGCAAGACGGGCCAGGACGTCGCGGCGGCGATCGCCGCCTTCGCCGAAGGGCGTCCGTTCGTCCGGGCGGCGAAGCCCGAGGCGGTGCGGCTGTCCTCGGTCGTCGGCACGAACCGCGTGCTGATGGGCGGCGACGGCGATCCGGAGCGCGGCGTGGCCATCGCCTTTGCCGCGATCGACAACCTGGTCAAGGGAGCCGCCGGCCAGGCGGTCCAGAACGCGAACCTGATGTTCGGCCTGCCCGAGGCGGCCGGCCTCGACGGCTTGGGAGGAACGGCACCATGAGCGGCACTGTCGGCGATTCGAGCAGCACGGGCAGCAAGAGCTTTGCGCCCCCCCTCGGCTTCCGGTTCGGCGCCACCGCCGCCGGCGTGAAGGAGGCCGGGGGCGCGCGCAAGGACGTCGCGCTGATCGCGTCCGAGGTCCCGTGCGCCGCCGCCGGGGTCTTCACGGTCAACAAGCTCTGCGCGGCCCCCGTGCGCTACGGGGCCAGCCGCCTTCCCGCCGCCGACGTACGGGCCATCGTCGCCAACAGCGGCAACGCCAACGCCCTGACCGGGCCGGTCGGCGCCGCCGACGAGCGCGCGGTGGCCGCCGCCGTGGCCCGCGCGCTGGGGGCCAGCCCCGAGCAGGTGCTGACCGCGTCGACCGGCGGCATCGGCATCCGGCTGCCCGTCGAGCGCATCACGGCCGCCGTGCCGGCGCTGGTCGCGGCGCTGGGCGACGACGTGGCGGGCGCCGCCGAGGCGATCCGGACCACGGACCTGCGCACGAAGATGGCCTTCCGCCACCTCGAGCTGGGCGGCAAGACCGTCCGCTTCGCGGCCATCGCCAAGGGGTCGGGGATGATCCACCCGCAGATGGCGACCATGCTCTGCTTCATCGCCACCGACGCCCGCGTCGCGCCGGACGTGCTGCAGCGGGCGCTGGCGGCGGCGGCGGACGACACCTTCAACACCATCACCGTCGACGGGGACATGTCGACGAACGACACCGTGATCGCGCTGGCCAACGCCGCCTCGGGCGCCCCGGCCATCACGGCCGGCACGCCGGCCTTCACGGCGCTGCAGAGCACGCTGACCGAGCTCTGCGCAGAGCTGGCGCGCGCCATCGCCGCCGACGGCGAGGGGGCCACCAAGTTGCTGGTCGTCGACGTGGCAGGGGCGCCGGACGCGGCGATGGCCCGCGACCTGGCCCGGGCCGTGGCCGGCGGCAGCCTGGTCAAGTCGGGGATCTTCGGGGGCGATCCGTCCTGGGGGCGAATCCTGGCCGCGCTGGGGGCGCGCATCGGCGCCCGGGGCTTCGCCGCCGATCCGGCGGCCGTCACGCTGGACATCCAGGGCGTCCGCGTCTACGAGCGCGGCGGCCCGGTCGCGTTCGACAAGGACGACCTGTCCCGCCGGATGAGCCACGCGGAGATCAACGTTCGCCTCGATCTGGGGCTGGGCGCCGGCGCCGGACGCGCGCTGGGCTGCGACCTGACCTTCGACTACGTGAAGATCAACGCCGAGTACTACAGCGGCCCGGGCGCGACGACCGCGCCCGCCGAGGGCGCGCGCCGCCCGGCCGGCTCGGTGAATCGCCCCGTGATCGTCGAGGCGCTCAGCTACATCCGCCGCTTCGCGGGAAAGCGCGCCGTCATCAAGTACGGCGGCGCCGCCATGATCGACCCGGCGCTGAAGCGCAGCTTCGCCGAGGAGATGGTGCTGTTGCAGTCGGCGGGCCTGCGCCCCGTCATCGTCCACGGCGGCGGCCCCGAGATCACGAAGACCCTGGAGAAGATGGGCCGCAAGTCCGAGTTCGCCGACGGCCAGCGGATCACCGGCGCGGAGGAGGTGCGGGTCGTGGAGATGGTGCTGACGGGCCGGATCAACACCGAGATCGTCGGCCTCATCAACAGCCTGGGCGGCAACGCGATCGGCCTCTCCGGCAAGGACGGGCGGCTGCTGGTGGCGCACAAGCTGGCGCCGGCGCCCGGCAAGCCGGACCTGGGCTTCGTCGGCGAGATCGAGTCGGTGAACGCCGACCTGCTCGACATGTTCCTGGACCGCGGCTACATGCCGGTCATCTCGCCGGTCGGGTTCGGCATGGACGGGGCCAGCTACAACATCAACGCCGACGTCGCCGCGGGGGAGATCGCCTCGGCCTGCGGCGCCGAGCGGCTGATCTTCCTGACCGACGTGGCCGGCATCCTGGACGACCAGGGGAACCTCATCTCCGAGATCAAGGCCGCCGAGCTGGAGGCCAAGCTGGGCAAGAGCATCCGCGGCGGGATGCACGTGAAGGCCCAGGCTGTCCTGCACGCGCTGGCCAGCGGCGTGCGGGCGGTCCACATCGTCGACGGCCGCACGCCTCACAGCGTGGTGGCCGAGCTGTTCACGGACCACGGGGTGGGGACGTGGGTGACGTGAGCTCGGAGGCCCGTCGCGAGGCCATCCGCGCGATCCTCGCCGACGGCGCGATCGGCAGCCAGGGCGATCTGCTCAGGCGGCTGCGCCAGCGGGGCATCCGGGCGTCGCAGGCCACGCTGTCGCGCGACATGGCGGCGCTGGGGGTGCAGCGGGCGGTCGGGCCGGGCGGGCCCCGGTACCTGCCCCAGGACGCCGCGGGCGCGCTGCCCCTGGACCCGGTGCGCCGGCTGGTCTCGTCGGTCGAGAGCAACGGCGCGCTGGTCGTCGTGCGCACGCAAGCCAGCACCGCCGCCGCGGTGGCGCGCGCGCTGGACGAGGCGCGCGTCCCCGAGATTCTGGGCACCCTGGCCGGCGACGACACCGTCTTCGTCGCGCCCCGCCGCGCTTCGGGCGGCGTCGCGCTGGCCGTGAAGCTGCGCGATCTGTTCGAGCTCGGCTGAGCGCTTCGAGCCTCGCGCCGCCTTGCGCGCGGCTGAGCCGGTGGCTATACCCGGCGCCATGCCGAACGCGGTCGTCGTGCACGAGGTGGGAGGTCCCGAGAAGCTGGCGTACGAGAACGTCCCCGATGCGCCGCCCGGCGCCGGAGAGGCGCGCATCCGCCAGACGGCGATCGGCCTCAACTTCATCGACGTCTACTTCCGCACCGGCCTCTACAAGGCGCCGGCCTTGCCGTTCATCCCTGGGCAGGAAGGGGCCGGCATCGTCGAGGCCGTGGGGCCGGGCGTCACCGAGGTCGCCGTCGGGGACCGCGTCGCGTACGCCGGCAAGCTGGGCGGCTACGCTGAGGTTCGCCTGATCCCGGCCGACCAGCTGGTGCGCCTTCCGGCCGGCATCGACGACAAGGTCGCGGCCGCCATGATGCTGAAAGGCATGACCGCCGAGTTCCTGCTGCTGCGATGCGCCCGCGTCGCGCCCGGCGACACCATCCTCTTCCACGCGGCCGCCGGCGGCGTGGGCAGCATCGCCTGCCAGTGGGCGCACACGCTGGGCGTGCGCGTGATCGGCACGGCGGGCGGCCCCGAGAAGGTGGCCCTGGCCCGCCAGAACGGCTGCGCCGAGGTCATCGACCTCAAGCGCGAGAACCTGGTCGCGCGGGTCAAGGAGCTGACCGGCGGGGCCGGTGTCCGGGCGGTGTTCGATTCGATCGGCAAGGAGACCTTCGCCGCCTCGCTCGACTGCCTGGGCCGGCGCGGCCTGCTGGTGCTGTTCGGACAGTCCTCGGGCGTCGTTCCCGCCGTCGACCCGGCGCTGCTGGCGCGCGGCTCGCTGTTCCTGACCCGCCCCAGCATGACGCACTACCTTGCCACCCGCGAAGAGCTGGTCCAGTCCGCGGAGCGCCTGTTCGACGTCGTCGGCCGCGGCGCGGTCCGCGTGTCGATCGGCCAGACCTACCCGCTGCGCGACGCGGCGCGCGCGCACGCCGACCTCGAAGGACGGCGAACGACCGGATCGACCGTGCTCCTGCCTTGAACGGCCGCCGCGATTTCGTTAGAACGGGCGGCTCATGATTCCCCGCTACACGCGTCCCGAGCTGACCGAGCTGTGGTCCGATCGCCACCGCTACGAAACCTGGCTGCGGATCGAGCTGGCGGCCTGCTCGGCCATGGAGGCGGCGGGCCGCGTTCCCAAGGGGACGGCCGAGGCGGTGCGCGAAAAAGCCGCCGGGCGGCTGGACCCGGCGCGCATCCTGGAGCACGAGGAGCGGACCCGCCACGACGTCATCGCGTTCCTGACCCACGTCGAGGAGCTGGTGGGCGAGCCCGCCCGCTGGCTGCACCTGGGGATGACGTCCTCGGATGTCCTGGACGCGGGCCTGGCCATCACGCTGGTCGAGGCGGGCGAGCAGATCCTGGCGGGCCTGGACCTCTTGCGGGCCGCTTGCCGCCGCCGCGCCGAGGAGCATCGGGCGACGCCGGCCATCGGGCGCACGCACGGCATCCACGCGGAGCCGATCACCGCCGGCCTGGTGTTCGCGGGCTTCTACACGGAGCTGGGGCGGGCGCGCCGGGACTTCGTCACCGCCCGGGACGGCGTCGCCGTCGGCAAGATCGCCGGCGCGGTCGGCACGTACGCCAACCTGGATCCGTCGATCGAGACGGCAGCGCTGTCGGCGCTGGGCCTGCGCCGCGAGACGGTGCCCACCCAGATCGTCGCCCGCGACCGCCACGCGGCTTACTTCACGTCGCTGGCGCGCATCGGCGCCGCCGTCGAGCGGATCGCGCTGACGGTGCGGCACTGGCAGCGGACGGAGGTCGGTGAAGCGACCGAGGCCTTCGGCAAGGGGCAAAAGGGCTCCTCGGCCATGCCCCACAAGAAGAACCCGATCCTGTCGGAGAACCTCTGCGGCATCGCGCGCCTGCTGCGCTCCTACGCGCTGGCCGCCATGGAAGACGTGGCGCTGTGGCACGAGCGCGACATCTCGCACTCCTCGGTCGAGCGGGTCATCGGCCCCGACGGCACGGGCCTCTGCGACTTCATGCTCCGCCGCGCGGCAGGCCTGGTCGACGGGCTGGTCGTCAACGCCGACCGCATGCGCCGCAACCTGGAGCTGACCGGCGGGCTCTTCTTCAGCGAGGCCGTGCTGCTCGAGCTGGTGCGCAAGGGGATGGCGCGCCAGGCCGCCTACGAGCTGGTCCAGAAGAGCGCGCTGCGCGCCGCGGCCGGAGAGGGGAGCTTCCGCGCCTTCCTGGGCGCCGACCCCGACATCGCCGCGCGCCTCTCGGGCGCCGAGATCGACCGGGCTTTCGACCTGAATCACCACCTTCGCCACGCGGGCGCCATCATCGACCGCGCCGTTCACGACCAAGATTCCAACGACGAGGACTCGCCATGACGACCACCACCACCAAGATCGACGAACAGGTGCTGCGCGCGCAGCTGACGAAGACGCTGCAGGCCACCGACCTGCCCGAGTTGGGGGACAAGTACGAGGGCAAGGTGCGCGACTGCTACGTGCGCGACGGCAAGCGCACGCTGATCGCCACCGACCGCATCAGCGCCTTCGACGTCGTGCTGGGGACGATCCCGTTCAAGGGGCAGGTCCTGAACGAGATGGCGGCGTTCTGGTTCGAGGCCACCGCCAACCTGGTTCCCAACCACGTCATCAGCGTGCCCGACCCGGCCGTGACGGTGGCGCGCGAGTGCCAGCTGCTGCCCGTCGAGCTGATCATGCGCGCCTACATGACGGGCGTGACGTCGACGTCCATCTGGACCGCCTACTCGAAGGGCGCG
>CAZJMY010000088.1:0-4461 GCA_964546845.1 uncultured Myxococcales bacterium
GCCTTCTCGGCGACGATGTCGAACGCGCGGTACACGATCCGCTCGGCCACGGCCTTCTTGCCCGAGGCCATGACGGTGTTGACGAACTTCGTCACCTTGCGGCGCGTGTCGACGGGCTGATCCGTGAACTTCGGATCGGGAAGCGGCTTGCGCTTGGGAACTTCACCTTTGCGGGGCATGGCTCGTGGTCCTGAGTGGGTTGCTCTGAGTTACTTGGGCCGCTTGGCGCCGTACTTCGAACGGCCCTGCCGGCGGTTGGCGACGCCCGACGTGTCGAGCGTGCCGCGGATGATGTGGTAGCGGACACCCGGCAGGTCCTTCACGCGGCCGCCACGAATCATGACGACCGAGTGCTCCTGCAGGTTGTGACCCTCGCCGGGGATGTAGGTCGTGACTTCCATGCCGTTGGTCAGGCGCACGCGCGCGACCTTGCGAAGGGCCGAGTTCGGCTTCTTCGGCGTGGTGGTGTAGACGCGCACGCAGACGCCGCGGCGCTGCGGGCAGGCCATCAGCGCGGGCGACGCGGTCTTGCGCCGCTGGGCCTGGCGGCCGAACTTCACGAGTTGGTTGATGGTAGGCATCGAGGGCGAAGACTCCGTCTTTCTTTCGTTTCCGGCGAAAACCAAAAGCGCCCGCGCAGACGCCGGGCGCCAAGGAGCACGGGATTATAGGGGTCCGCTCCTTGTTGTCAACGATCAAGTCGAGAACCCCGATGGGGTTCTCGAGCTCTCCCGCGATGGACTCCGCTGGGCGGAGCCCAGCTACGTCCGACGCGATCAGTGCGGCGGTTTCGCGAGCTGGGCAGCGCTGCCGACGGGGGCGAGAACCCGGCGGACCAGGGCCCGGGCGGTGTCGCTGCGGGACAGGAGCGCTGCGGCGGCGGGCCCGGCCCGGTAGTAGAGGTCGGCTGCGACGGCGAACATCGTGCTCGCGTCGTGCAGTCGGTCGCGCGCCTGGCGCATCGCGGCGACGTCGGGCGCCAAGGCCGAGCCCCAGGCGGCCGTGGCGATGAAGCAGCCCGACAGCTGGGCAAACTTCATGGCCGGGGTCGAGAAGGTGGCCGTCACCAGCGGCGAGGCCTGCCCGCACGGGTCGAGGGCGCGGACCCCGACCGTGTACTGCGTGGCGGGCTTCAGGTTCGCGATCGTGAACGAGGCCGAGGAGCCCGGTGACCCGGGCGTCACCAGCGGGGCGCTCGCGGACGCTTTGAACTCGTCGTCGGTCATGCCGCCGCCGTCGCGGTAGCGGATGTCGTAGCTCAGCACGGGCGCCCCGGCCGATTGCGCGTTCGCGAACTGCAGGGTCGCGCTGCTGGCGTTGAGCCCGTCCATGGCGACGCTCAGCCCGCCGACGGGGGTGGGAGGCGCCGGCAGCGGAGAGCACGTGAGCGGCGTGCAGACCTGCGTGCGCGGATCGCAGATGCTGCAGACGTTGTTCATGTCGCAGACCAGCGTCGTGCAGGGGGTGACGCCGGCGATCACGCGCCCCGACAGGCCCGTCGTCGAGTCGGTGATCAGCAGCAAGCGCGACTCGCCCGATCCGAGGTCCGTCGTCGAGATCGTCGCGTCGCGCGGGTTGATGACGCCGCTGGCTCCGGTCCAGTCGCCGTAGCCGGTGATCTGGGAGACGGCGTGCGCGTCCGTTCCCGCCGTGCTCATGTCGATGTGCAGCGGCACCTCGTAGACCACCGACGGCTGACCGAAGTTCCCCTCGGTCCCGTAGGTCGCGAGGTGCTGGTCGACGAAGTCGGGGTGCGTGTGCGACGCGTTGACGTCGTACTCTTTGTTCACCTCGACCATCAGCTTGTAATCGCCCGGCGGCACGTCCGGCGGCAGCGTGAGAATCCGGTCGACCGGCCGCCCGTAGGCAGGCGTCGCGCCGGCGACGGCGTCGAGGTCGTTCAGCGTCGCGTAGGTGGGCGGATCGCCCGTGTCACTGCCGCCGAAGCTGGTCAGGTCCGTGCGCGGCGGATAGTAGGTCGGCAGCGTCGTGTCGAGCTTCCCCTTCTCGCTGTTGAACTTCGTCGGGCACGAGATCGCGTCGACACCCAGCGCGGACGCCAGGTCCGACGGCTGCAACGGCCGGCAGTAGTACGGCTCGGGCGACGACCAGCTCTCGTGCCAGCCGAGACAGCTTTCGCCGGGGCCCCCGACCGAGCACTCGGCCTCGGCCATCTTGACGGTGGGGTAAGTCACGCCGCGGGCGTGCGCCCAGATCGGCAGCGCCATGACCCGCTTGCCGTAGGGAAACAGCGGCCCGGACAGGAAGTCCCAGCGCCCCGGCCGGTTGCCGATCCCGCGCCGCGCGACCGCGTTCGTGACCATCAAGGTGCCGTCCTTGCGGGTGCCGTCCTGGGTCGAGACGTACCCGAACCCGCCCGTCGCGTCCTGCAGCCACACCGCAATCTGGGGGCCCAGCTCCATGTGCGTCTGCGACTGCATGCACGCCGCGCCCGGGTCGGACCGGTAGCAATCCGGCTGGAAGACGTAGCGCAGGGTCATGCAGCTCTGGGCGCGCGCGGACCGCGGCGCCAGAAGCGGCACGAAGACGGCCGCGACCACCAGAGCAGCCCAGACGAAAGACAGGCGAAGCCGACTCAAGCGAGCCTCATTTTGGCCCTGCCGCGCGCTGCCGCGCAAGGGCGTCGCGGTTCCATTTACAGGCGCCCCGGTCCGGTGCCATCGTCCAGGACATGCGCATCGGCATCGACCTCGGGGGAACCAAGATCGAAGGGGTCGCGCTGCGGCACGACGGGGGCGAGGCGGCGCGCGAGCGGGTCGCGACGCCCCCCACCTATCCGGCGTTGCTGCAGGCCGTCGCCGCGCTGGTCGCGCGGCTGGACCAGAGCGCCGGGGGGCGCGGAACGGTGGGGATCGGGACGCCCGGATTCCTGCAACCCGGCCGCGGCGTCATCCGCAACTCGAACCTGACCTACCTGAACGATCACCCGCTGGATCGCGATCTGACCGCCGCCCTCGGCCGCCCCGTCCGGGTCGCGAACGACGCCAAGTGCTTCGTGCTGTCCGAGGCGACCGACGGTGCGGGCGCGCCGCCGCCCGGGCTGGACCGCGGCCGCCCGGACGTCGTCTTCGGGGCGACCCTGGGGACGGGCGTGGGCGGCGGGCTGGTCGTCGACGGGCGCGTGCTGACCGGCGAGAACGGCGCCGCCACCGAGTGGAGCCACACCACCCTGCCCTTCCTGCGCCCCGACGAGCGGTCGCCCTACGACTGCCCCTGCCGGCACCCCGGCTGCATCGAGTCCTTCACCTCGGGGCGCGGCCTCGAAGGCGCCTACCGCGAGGCGGGCGGCGAGCCGCTGCGGGGCGTGGAGATCGCCCGCCGGGCCGAGGCCGGCGACCCCATCGCCGGCGAGGCGTTCGCCCTGTACGAAGATCGGCTGGCGCGTGCGCTGGCGTCGGTCATCAACCTGGTCGATCCGCGCGTGATCGTGCTCGGCGGCGGCGTCTCGAACAACGCGCGGCTCTTCGCGAACGTGCCGCTCCTGCTCGAGCGCTATACGGTGCCGAAGGACCTCAGCACCCGGATCGTGCCGGCCGCCCACGGCGACGCGAGCGGCGTGCGCGGCGCGGCCTGGCTCTGGCCAGAGGCGGAGGCCGTGCCCCGGACCGCCGCTCACTGACAGGGGCAGCAGTACCGGGCGATTCCGGCCGGGATGGCGCCCGCGCGCGTGCAGCCGTCGGGCGGCTCGGGGACCGCACCGGGCCCGACGCCACCACAAGACACCACGTACTGGTTGGCGGCGCAGGTCGAGGTACAGGTCCAGGGGCCCCCGTTGGCGAGCGCCGAGCAGTCGCAGGCCGTGCCGCCGTCGGTCGTGCAGCCGCAGCCCTCGCCCGCCGGGTCGTAACACCAGAGCGAGACCCGCGCCGGGACGCAGGCGGTCCGTCCGTCGGCCCCGTTCAGGGCCTCCGGCCAGCGGCACTGGACCGCCCCCTGCATCGCGGCCGCACCGTCAACGTCGTTGTCCCGCCGGTTGTCGAGGTTCGTCGACGAGCAGGCGCCGAAGCCCAGCCCGACGATCACGACCACCACGACCATCCAGTGCTTCGTCATGCGCCGGGACAAAAAGCAAACGGGAGACCAGGTGAAGCCTGGCCTCCCGTCAATGGTTGGCGTTGGAGCTGTGTCAGTTTTCCGCGGAGCGCCCTCGGAGACCCGAGGACGCCCGCCGAAGCTCACTCGTCGAAGGCAGCCGGCGCCGCGGCGGCGCTGGCCCCGGCCGAGGCCGCGAGCGGCGCCGGAGGCAGCTGCTCCTCGGCGCCCGCCTCGTCGACGTGCAGCGAGAGGCGCTTGTACGCCCCCAGGCCGGTGCCGGCCGGGATGAGCCGCCCCATGATGACGTTCTCCTTGAGGCCCCGCAGGTAGTCGACCTTGCCCTGAACCGCGGCTTCGGTGAGCACCTTGGTGGTCTCCTGGAAGGACGACGCCGAGATGAAGCTC
>CAZJMY010000089.1:0-3994 GCA_964546845.1 uncultured Myxococcales bacterium
CGGCGCGCCGGCCGGGCCGCCCGCGCCGGCCCCGGCCGTCCCGCCCGTGCCCGAACGGCCGCCCGGGCCCCTGCCGGCGGTCCCGCCGGTGCGGCTCCCGCCGGTGCCGGTCCCCCCGGAGCCGCTGCCCGAGATCCCGCCCGTCGCGACGTGGCCGCCGGTGGCGGAGCCGCCGGTGGGCGTCGAAGTCGTGCCGCCCGTCGCGGACCCGCCGCTCCCCGTGCCCGTCGATCCGCCGCGACTCGGCCCCGCGCCGCCCGTGCCCCCCTCCGACGGATCCCCCGCGCATGACGCGGCCAGCATCGCGAGCCCGAGGACTGAAACCTTGCCTAGGTGACGGCGAAAGAGGCTCATGCTGGCTACTGTCGGCAGCCGGACGGGTTGAGTGAAAATCGACGAGGGGGGGCAAATATTGCGAGATCGCGCCGGTCAGCGGCCTGGCGCGAGCGTGGGTAAAGGTGGGAGACGTCGCGGCGAGGTAAGCTGCGCGCCATGCCGCTGGGCGGAGACAGAGCGCGGGCGCTGGAAGATCGCCTGGCCAAGCTGGGCGTCAGGCCGGAAGACCTGGACGAGTCGTTCGTGCATTCGGGCGGCAAGGGCGGCCAGAACGTGAACAAGGTCGCGACCTGCGTGCTGCTGGTGCACCGCCCGACGGGCATCGCGGTCAAGTGCCAGCGCGAGCGGACGCAGGGGGCCAACCGGCTCGTCGCGCGCCGCCTGCTCGCCGAAAAGATCGAGGAGCGGCTTCTGGGCGCGGCCAGCAAGCGGCAGCAAGAGGCCGAGAAGGTCCGGCGGCAAAAGCGCCGCCGTTCGCGCCGCGCCAAGCAGAAGATGCTGGCGAACAAGCACGCCACCTCGGACAAGAAGGCGCTTCGCGGGAAGGTCGGGTGGTCGGAAGGGTGAGCGGCCCGGCGGCAGATGTCTACGGCGCCCTGGCCCCCATCTACGACGACTGGCAGTCCTGCGACGGGATGATCCCGTTCGCCGAGCTGGTGCGGGCCCAGCTGGAGCCGGTGCTGCGGGCCGAGGCGCGGCGCCCGCGCGGCATCAGCCACGAGCGCCCCTTCGCGTTCCTGGACGTGGCGTGCGGGACGGGCACGCTGCTCTCGGGCATGCGCGCGGAACACCCGGGCTGGCGCCTGGCCGGCGTCGACGGCAGCCCCGCGATGCTGGGGATCGCGGCGCGCAAGCAGGGTGGGCGCGGCGTCGCATGGGGGCGCTCGGCGCTGGACGGACCGCTGCCGTTCGGGCCCACCTTCGACGCCGTGGGTTGCTTTTACGACGCGCTCAATCACCTCGAAGACAGCGCGGCGCTGGCGCGCGCCGTCGCGGCCATGGCGGCGGTCTTGCGGCCGGGCGGCCTGCTGGTGTTCGACGTGACGAACGCGGACGGCTTCGCGCGCTGGTGGCGCGGCAAGCCGCAGTTCGCGGGAGACGGCTGGCGGCTCAGCATCGAGATGCAGTTCGACGGGCAGCGGCAGCTGGGGCTGGCCGACGTCGCCATCACACTGCGGGCCGCCCCGACCAGCCACTTCACGCTGCGCGAGCGCCACTTCCCACGCGGGGCCGTCCTGGAGGCGCTGGCCGCTGCGCGGCTGGCCCCGGTCACCGAGCGCCCCTGGGCGCCCTTCGACGGAGATCTGGCCGGCAAGACCTGGTGGGTCGCCCGGCTGGACGGGTGACGGGACTTCTGAAGGGAGCTGGCCGCGTGAACGCTTGCCGTGCGCCTGGCCGCCGTTCGCCGGCCGCGTCGTGGGCGCTGGCGTGCGTGGCCGTCTCGCTGCTGGCCTCGCGTCCAGCCGTCGCGCATCAGCAATCGGCCACGTTCGGAAGCGTCGCCTTCGCCGCGAACGGCGCCAGCGCCGTCTGGCGACTGCGCGTACGGGCGACCGACTTGCTCACCGTCGCCCCGCTGGCGGCGGAGCCTTCAGCCGAGCCCTGGCGCTTGCGCGCGATCGCCTACCTGGCGGGCGGCCTCCGGATCGAGGCGGCGGGCGCCCCCTGTCCGGCGGGCGCCGTGGACCTGGCGCTGGCAACCGACGAGACCGAGCCGACCTGGGTCTTCACCAAGACGTTCCAGTGTGCGGTCCGGGGCGGCCCCGTTCGCCTCCGCTACGATCTGTTCTTCGAGCGCGATCGGTTCCACCAGAGTTTCACGCTGCTGCCGGCACCCGAGGCCACGCCGGCGGGGCCCGCCGCCGGGGCAGCGACGACCGTCTTTCGCGACGACCTGCGCGAGATCGCGGTCAGCGCCGGCGGCGGTCCGTCGGCCTGGCAGAACGCGCGGACGTACCTGCGCCTCGGCGTCTTGCACATTTTGACGGGGTTCGATCACCTCGCGTTCCTGTTCGCGCTGTTGCTGGGCGCCGCGCTGGCCGGCCCGGAATCGGCGGGCGGCCCGGCGCGGCCGGCGTCCTGGCGGCAGGCGCTGCGTGACACGCTCGCGCTGGTCAGCGCGTTCACGGCCGCGCACTCCCTGACCCTGATCCTGCAGGCGCTGCGCCCGGGCTATCTGTCGACCCGCTGGGTCGAGCCCGCCATCGCGTTTTCGGTGGCGTACGTCGGGATCGAGAACCTGATTCAGCGCCGTCACCCCCGCCGCTGGCTGCTGGTGTTCGGGTTCGGCCTGGTCCACGGGCTCGGCTTCGCGTCGGTGTTGCGCGAGGTCGGGCTCCCCGGGCGCGGCCTGGTGCTGTCGTTGCTCGCGTTCAATCTGGGCGTGGAAGCCGGCCAGCTCCTGGTCCTCTCGCTGGTGTTCCCGCTGATCATGGAAGCTGCCCGTCGTTGGCCGCGCGCGTTCCAGCGATGGGGCCTACAGCTCGGCTCGGCCCTGATCGCCGCCGCCGGAATGGTTTGGCTAGTCGCCCGGCTGATTCTCCCGCGCTGATCGAAAAAACGCGCGACCCGAAGATCCAAACGGGCGCACGCGTCGTACAGGGGGTGGTCGGGACTGACGGACATTCACGTCTTGAAAAGGATTCCATCGATGAAGAAGGCAACTTTCTGGGTGGCAGGGGCTCTCGCGGTGGCGGGCGCGGCCGGGGTCGGCGTGCGGCTTCACGCGGCGGATCACAAGGATGGCCCGGCGGCCACGGCCGAGCCGGCGGCCGACATCACGGACGTCTACGCCTGGATGTCGCCGGACAAATCCAAGGTGAACCTGGTGATGGACGTCTACCCGAACGCGCCGGCGGGCGCGAAGTTTTCGGACCAGGTCCTGTACGTCTTCCATCTCAACTCGGCGGCGACCTTCGGGGCCGCCACGCCGACGGAGACGAAGATCGTGTGCGGCTTCGACACCGCCCAGAAGGTCACCTGCTGGGTCGGAACGGCGGGCGAGACGGTCAGCGGGGATGCCAGCGTCGCGGCCGGCCTCAACAGCGCCAGCGCCAAGACCAAGGTGTTCGCCGGCCTGCGCGACGATCCGTTCTTCTTCAACCTCACGGGATTCAAGGCCACCACGGCCGCCGTCACCGCGGCGGCGTCCAGCCTCACGTTCGACGGCAGCGGCTGTCCGATGCTCGACTCGACGACGGCGACGGCGCTGGTCGCGCAGCTGGCGCACGGCACGGCCGGCGCCGCCCCCGCCAACGATTTCGCCGGGCAGAACGTGCTCAGCATCGTGATTCAAGTCGACACCGCGCTGGTGACACCGGGCGGGAAGTTCCTGGGCGTTTGGGCCAGCACGCACGCGCGCGCTTGATGACGTCGCAATCTAGGAAAAGGACCACGTCAATGTTCACGAAATCGACGATTGCGGCTTTGGTGTTCTGCGGACCGGCGCTGATGTTCGCGGCCTGTTCGAGCAGCTCCAGCTCCGGCGGGACGGGTGGCTCGTTCGGGACCGGCGGCAAGGCGTCCGGCGGCACGGGCGGTCGGGCGTCCGGCGGCGCGGGCGGTCGGGCCTCCGGCGGCGCGGGCGGTGCGGTCACTGGCGTCGGCGGCAACGCCGGTGCGCTCGGCGGCGCGGGAGCTGGCGGTCAGGCGGGCGCTT
>CAZJMY010000090.1:0-27227 GCA_964546845.1 uncultured Myxococcales bacterium
GGTCGCCTCGACCTCGCTGGCGCGGGCGGTGCGTGAGGAGGCCGCGTCGGCGGGGCCGTCCAGCGCGCCCGCCAAGACGCCGCGGCGAGACGCCTACCTGAAGATGCTCTCGTCGGGCAGCTCGAAATACGCCATCGACCTCCTCAAGGACGCGGGCGTGGACATGACCACCACCGCGCCGTTCGACGCCGCGATCGCCGAGATGAACGGCACGATGGACGAGATGGAGCGGATCTTGAACCGGACCTTGGACCGCCGTGGGAAGCAGGCCCCGACGTCCGCGGCGAAGCCGAAGAAATAGCGCCACTCAACCTGCGGCCCCTGAGCCGTCTCCGGCGTCCCTCGCTCCTCCGTCGTTCGCTCCCGCATCGTTCCCGGTCGACGCTTTGGCCGGTTGCGCCAGCTCGACGTAGCCATGGATCCATCCCGAGCTGGAGATGCCCCACGCCTGGGCTCGGTATCCAGTGCCCGGATCGAAGACGACGGGTGTTGCGGTGATGCCCGACAGCTTGAAGATCGGTCCATGCGTCCGGGTCGTGTCGTCGCCGTCGTCGTAGCATCCGGCGATCTCTCCCTTGTCGTTGATACCCGTCAGCTGTGTCGAGTGGGCGCCAGGGACGTCGTAAGAGGTGACGGTGAATCCGGTGGCCGTGCGCTGAGCGAAGAACCCGTGATCGGGATCAGCAAGGGTTTGGGCCCACAACCCGACGACTGTCTGTTGCGTATTGATCCCGAGCGGTGAGACGTTCGACGACGCGGTAGTCCCCGGAGGAACCAGAGGAATGGGTGCCGCCGCGCCCGTCACCAGCCAGGCGTTGATGTGGTAGTCGGGCGGCACGAAGCAATACGTGAGCAGGTCTCCGCTGTCATTCGCCCGAGACGCCCCGACGCCATCGTTGCACCCGGCCTGGGTGATCACCCGGGTTGCCTGGGAGACGCGGTCCCACACGAAGCCGACGGTCGGTCCGGCATCGGTTCCCGCGATACCCGTGACGACTTGCAGGTTGAGCGAAGCTCCCCGCGCCACGGCCCAGGGCTGTTGCGTGGGATTGGTGGGCGTGAAGGTCGCGTTCGCGACGTCGAGGACGAAGGTTCCGACCGGGGAGGTCACCTCGTCGTCCGTCACGGCCGTCCACCCGATCGCGGTCCTCGCGTCCGGGCTCAAGCCAACGATGACGGTGCTTCGCTGGCCCGGCATGACGAAGTAATGAAACGAGTGACCGTCGTGAATGAATCCGATCCGCCGGACGTGCTGGAGATCGGCCAGCGTGGCGTTGCCGACGATGGCAGAGCCACCCGCCGCACCTCCTGCACCTCCCGCACCTGCCGCTGCCCCGCTCCCGCCCGTTCCAGCCAGCCTCGAACCTCCAGCCGCCACGTTCCCGGCGGAGCCCCCCGAGCCAAGCGCTCCACTGTGTGGCGAGCTGCCGCAGGCGCTGGCAACACACGCGCCGATCAATAGGCAAAGACCTCTGGCGTCTGAAATCCGTTTCGATGGGTGGTCGGTCATGGGCCTCTCTTTGGACATCCGTGCTGGTTCAATGGACGCCACCACTTGGTATCTTAGATGCAATTAGATTGCAATATTGTCAGCTGCCTCCCGAGCCCCCCCTTTGCGCAAGCAGATGCAATCCCATTGCATTACGGCGGGTCTCCTGGTAAAGGCACGGTGCATGCCTACCCAGACCGAGACGAAAGAGGCCGCCGGCACGAATGGCGTCAGGACGCCTGGTCGCCAGCCGAAGGTGACAAGACCAGCGGGCGGACCGAAGGCGAGCGTCTCGAGGCGCCGGGGCCGTCCGAGCAGCGCAAAAACCGCCACCAAGGGTCCTACCAAGAGCGCGGCGCTCAACTTCGCCATCGCGCTGTTGCGGAAGAAGCCCCGGCTGTCGTTCTCGGAGGTGGTAGCGGCCGGGCGCGCCCGGGGGCACAAGCTCATTCCCATCCAATATGGCCGCGCCAAACTGCACCTCGGCATCGCCCGGCGAAGGAAGTGGCCGAGACGTCGTCCCGGGCGTCCCCTTTCGACCAATCGACAAGCAAATGGCGAATCGTTGACGGGGCTCCTCTCCTCGGTTTCCGATCTCGCGCAACGAGAGGCTGCATTCTCGCAAGCGCTCAAGAAGATCCGGTCGATCCTGGACACGCTCCCGCTGCGATAGCCACCATTCAGAGACGGCTGGCGAGCGGCCAGTCGTCGACCGCGACGCCGACAAAGGTCAAGTCCGCGCCTTCGCGGACCGGCGCGGGCTCGCCGAGCAGGTCTCGTCGCACCGAGCTCGCATCGGAGCGCCTGAGTGCCCGAGCGGGCCCGGCGATCGAGATCTCGAAGCGGTGATCGGGGATGCCGACTATCGCCAACTCGCCGCGAGCCCGTATCACGCCCACGGGCGGATCGGCCAGCCAGCCCATGACTCGGTCCGCCTCGACGCCACGGGGCGACCGATATCGGAGTACGGATAGGGTCCTTTCTCCACTGTGACGTCCAAGCCAAGCCGGTGATCTGATGGGCCGTCGATCGCGGACGCGCGGACCCGCGAACAGGCCGGCCGCCGCGCGGCCGAAGGTCGCTGGAACGACGAGGGCGTGAAGGCTGATGGCCTCGACGACGTCGAGGAGCCATGAGCCGCCGGCCTCGGAGGCGAGGTCCGTCTTGTTGACGACGACGACGTCCGCGAGCTCGATCTGCTCGATGAGGACTTCGCTGGCCACGTTCGTTCCCGCGGAGCCCTCGCGGGTCTCGTGGGGGATTTCCTGACCGGCTTCGACGTCCTCCAAGAACGCGCCGGCATCGACCACGGCGACCATCGAGTCCACGCGAAAAGAGCCGGGATACTTCCGGTGCAGCCGCCCAAGCTCTGCCAGCAACACCAACGGGCAGACCGAGGGCGCGGCCTCGAGGAAGACCGCGGCGACCCCGGGAGCACTCAGGATCGTCCGCTCGACCGCGGTGGCGAGAGCGAACGACGATTCGCCACGCACGACGGCCGGGCGAAGCGCGCACCATTTTCTCGCGAGGTGCAGGACGAGGCTGGACTTCCCGGCCTGCCGGCCTCCCAGGACCACGACGATCGACATCGGATCAGCCACCGCACAGGACCGTATACACTATTGCAATGCGATTGCACTAGTGTCAGTGCGTATGCCGGAGAATAGGATCGCCCGACGAGTGGCAGACATCTTGCCGATAGCACGTCAGTCGTTCGCGGGAAGCGGCCTCAGGGCGCGACTCTGCGTCACGACGGGGAGCAGGCGCCGCAGGCGCGCCACGAAACCGTCCACGTCCGGAACGGCCATCTGATTGTACGGGACGTCCGCCGCGAGGAAGACGCCGTCGTGGAGCCCGAACAGGCCGTGAGCGATGCGGCGCTCGCCCTGCACGGCGACGCCGAAGGCGCGCCCGAAGGCCTCGCGGCTGGCGTCGTCCGCCCCATGAAGGGAGAACCCCTCAGCGCGAAGGACAGGATGGAAGTGGTCGACCTCCAGCCAGAAGTGAGGCTCGTCCGCCGAAACGTGTACCAGCCGGAACTCGTCGAGGCGCTCGAGGCAGCGCTCTTCTAGGCCGAGGATCTGCGCGGCGCAGGCGTGGCGGCCGATGTTCGGCAGCGTCGACACCACCACCGTCCCCAGACGCAACGCCTCCGGCGTCAAGGGCGTTTGCGCGTGTCGAGCGGGCGGAATCGAGAAGGACACGTCCGCCAGGAGGTCGCCCGGCCGAGGCAGAGCGCCGAGCAGGACCAGGGTGCGCTTGCCCAAGACGGCCCGACGGTCGCTTG
Organism: uncultured Myxococcales bacterium; assembly: GCA_964546845.1. Taxonomy (GTDB): domain Bacteria; phylum Myxococcota_A; class Polyangia; order Fen-1088; family Fen-1088; genus JADGRB01. The sequence continues at coordinate 3,777 of CAZJMY010000090.1, forward strand.
CGTCTAGCCCCTCCGTCACTGTGGGTTCCATGTTCGGCATGGCAGACGCAGCTTGACTCTGATGCAATTGAATTGCAAGAGACCATGGAAATGCCGTATGGGTTGTGGATGCAGGTAGGCGATCACGTACCAGGGACGCTGCCGCTCACCATCGTCACGGGGTTCCTTGGCGCCGGGAAGACTTCGGTCATCAACCGCGCGCTCGGCGCCGAGCGCGGTCCGCGCCTCGCCGTGATCGTCAACGAGCTGGGGCGGATCGACGTCGATGCGCGCCTCTTGAGGGCTCGGCACGGCAAGGTGCTCGAGCTCACGGGAGGCTGCGTGTGCCACCAAGCGACCACGCAAGACGAGCTCTGGGCCGTGATCGAGGAGATCGCCCGGGCGGAGGAGGTCGACCGGATCGTCCTCGAGACCACCGGGATCGCCGAGCCGCATCCCATCCTCGAATCCCTCGCGAAGCTGCCGCGGGAGCAACGCCGGGTGTTCGACGACGGGATTGTTACCGTCGTCGACGCGGCGAACGGCGTCGCCCAGATCGAGCGGCACGTCGAGGCGCGCGCCCAGATCAAAGCGGCTGATCGTCTCGTTTTGACCAAGCTCGATCTGGTCGAGCCGCGCGGGTTGCCTGAGCTGCACCAAGTCCTGGAGAGCCTGAGCCCCAACGCGGAGCGCGCGTCCTTCCCCCTGACGTGGGAGGCGACGGTCCAGCTCAATCGCTATCTCTTCGAGCGTCCGCGCCGGGCCAGGGCGAAGGCCGGCGTACGTCCGGCGCACCTGGGCGTTCCCCCGGACGTCGTCGCTGTCGCCGACGACCGTCCCTTCGTCGCGTCGTCCCTGCTCGAGATCTGTGATCGGCTCGGACCGCGGTTGCTTCGTGCCAAGGGGTTCGTGGCCGTGGCCGGGGACGAGCGGCGCGCCTTCCTGGAGAAGGCAGGTGCGCGATTGGAGCTGCGCTTCGAGGACCCCTGGCCCGCCGGTCCCCGCCGGTCCGAGCTGGTGTTCATCGGCACGGAGCTCGACGGGGCGAACCTTCGCCGTGAGGTCGCGGCGGCACAAGTCGCGCACTGAGGCACTCTCCCCCCTCTCGAAACGCGATAGCGCGCGCACTAGCCTCCAGGGTCACGCTATTGCAATTGGATTGCATGTTGCCCTGGCTGTGTGCTAAGGCAATGCCATGTCCCAGCAGTCGACGACCCCGCGCGGCAAGATTGGCGATCAACGTCTCGCGATCCTGTCGTGCATCCACGGCAATCTGGAGGCGCTAGAGGCGGTCTTGCGCGATGTCAAAGCGCAGCCAGGCATACAGGGCCTGGCGTGCTTGGGCGACCTGGTGGGGTACGGCCCCCACCCCAATGAGGTGGTGGATGTCGTGAAGCAGCGGGGGATCCAGACGGTCCTCGGCTGTTGGGACGAGGGGATTGCCCAAGACAACGAGACCTGCGGCTGCTCGTTCGTGACGGCAGAAGAGGGCGAGCTCGGTGCCCGGGCGTTTGGCTGGACCCGGGGCGAGGTGTATCGGGAGACCCGTGAGTTCCTGGGCACCCTGCCGTTCGCCGTGCGCACCGACTTGCCGTGCGGGCACGTCCTGTTCGTTCACGGCAGCCCGGCCGCGACGAACGAGTACCTGACCGACTCTACGCACGAATTGATCCTGTTCGAGCGGGCCGCGCGAGGACGTTGCGACATCCTGATCTGTGGGCACACGCACGTTCCATTCGTGAAGAACGTGAGCGGCGCCCTCCACGTGCGGGCGGGCGCAACGCTCAAGGAGCGGGTGCACCGGGCGCGACATCCGGAGAGCCGAACGCGGCAAGGCGCCACGATCGCGCTCGAGGCCAAGACCATCATCAATGCCGGCAGCGTGGGCGAGCCGCGGCACGGAGGGCTCGAGGCCACCTACGTGATACTGGATACTGTCACCGGCGACGTGGAGATTCGAGCGGTCGCCTACGACGTAGAACGGACGGCGCGTGCGATGCGGGACAAGGGCGTGGACGCCGCGTTCGTCGACAGGTTGCTCGCGGGGCGCGAGATGACGGATAAGGTCAAGGACATCGCCTGCGCCTGTTGACAGATTGGCGGCCTCAGATCGCCAGGGCCCAAGCGATCAGCAAGCTCGATACGACTGAGGTCAACGCTTGGCGGCCCGCGAGACCGAGCGCGGCTCGCCAGCCGACCTCTCGGCGAACCGTCCAGAGCGTGACCAGGCAGGCCGTGAGCGTGGACGCCAGGAAGACGGTCGTGAAGAGCTGCCCGCCGGACAGCCCGCGCGCGAGGGCTCCGTCGCCCTCGTTGAGCACGAGCAGCCCGTCCTTGCGAAGGACAGAGAACACGATGCCTGGCGCGACCCCCGGCGGCAGCCGGAAACAGGCCAGCGCCGGACGAACCGCCCTCACGACCGCGTCCATGGCACCGAAGCGCGCCAGGAGCGCCGCCACCGCACAGATCAGCACGAACACAGGCAGCGCTTGCAAGAGGAACTGCCGCGCCGACGCCCGAACCTTCCATCCGACAGCGCGGAGCGATGGGTACTGGAGAAACGCCCGCTCGGCCAGCACCGGGAGGCGAGACGCGATTCGCGGGAACCAGAGGCGCGTATGAGCCACCCCGACGACGAAGAGGGTCACCAGGTAAGGCCCGAACAAGCCGGGCCGGCCGGCCGCCCCGAAGAGCGAGAGGGCCGCGCCGATCTGGTAGCTGCACGCCGAGCCGATCGCGATCATCGACATGCAGGTGCCTCGCGTGCACGTGCTGCAGGAGCGGGACTGCACCACGGCGACGACGTTGCAGCCATAGCCCGTCAGCAAGGGCGCGAGGTCCCGCCCTTCCATCCCGATGCGCCGGAGCCAAGGATCGAGCGCGCCGGAGATTCGATCCTTGAGGCCCGTCTCGTCGGTTACGGCCACGCTCAGGCCAAGCAGGATCACCACCGGGAACGCCCACAGGAACGAGTACCAGCCCAAGGTGAGGAGACCGTAGTTGCCCACGACCACGTCGTACGCGAGGGAACCCCCGTTGACGATTCGCGAGACGAAGCTCTTGATGGGCTCGATGGCGGCGCGGTCGACGATCGGTTGCAGCCACTGCGAGAGCAGGTATGACGCATACACAGGGCCGCCATAGAGGACGAGGACGGCCAACACGGCGACGAGCGCCCCCAGGCGATGCTCGAACAACGAGTCGGTTGGATGCACCTCGGTCAGCGACGGCAGCGGCACCGATCGCGGCGTTCCAAAGAGTCGAGCGGTCGACGTCGCGCCCGCGACCTCGCTTCTCTCGCGCGAGCTCGGTCGTCGCGCGTTCGTCATGACCACCGGGACCTCGAGCACGGCCGAGAGCCTGGCCGCGAACGCCGGCAGCTCGCGCCGCGCTCGGTCCCGGAACGTCAGGATCACCGCGACGCGCCTGCCGGCCAGCTGCTCTGCGAGGACTCCGAGGAGCCGTTCGAGCTCCGTCCGGGCGTGAGTCGCTCGTACCACGAGCAAGACCGTGTCGGCCGCTCGCAGCGCCCCGAGCGCGAGCCGGGTGGTGAGGTTGTCGTCCTCGAGGCGAATCCCCGGCGTGTCGACGATCTCCGGGCCGTCGTCACCCGCGCGCCCCCGCCGACACGAGACGGTCGATCCCCTGAAGTTGGCCTCGTCTCCGAGTCGCTCCGCCGTGAGCATCCGGAAGACGGCGGATTTCCCCGCCGACTCGAGCCCCACGAGCACGACCGAGCGAGCGCGCGACGTCTCGCCAGGCCGGTCGGCCGATCCCGCTGAGCTCAGCTTCATTGGGCTTTCCTACCGGGAAGGTGGCCGGCGGCGCGAAGGTCGACCAGCACGGCGGCCAACCCGCGCTTGGTGATCTCTCGAATTCCTGCGGCGCTCACGCGCAGCCGATACCAACGGCCCTCCTCCGTCGACCAGAACCGCTTCCATCGGAGGTTCGGCGCTTGTAGACGGCGCGTCTTGCGGTTCGAGTGCGAGACCTTGTTTCCGAAACGGACGCCCTTTCCGGTGACTTGGCAGATACGCGACAAGATGTCCTCCTTTTCTAGGCGTGATGAGTGGCGTGGGGCGCCAGGGCGACGTGGCGGGCCGTCTTCACTGGTCGTCCTCGCTGTCGTCGCTCGGGTTCTCGATGGTCACCGTGAGAGGCGCTCCGTCTGAAAGGTTGAAGACCTCCCGAAAGACCGTGTGAAGAAGCCTGGCCAGCTCTTCTCGCTGCGAGAACGTGGCAATCTCCGCCGGGCGCCAGAAGGTTACCTCGCCGGGCGCTCGCGGCGGGGCCCACCCGAGCAGCCGAAGCCGCGCCAACCCCGCCCGGGTGAGCTGGAGGTGCTCGGCCAGGCCGGCGTTGGAGGCGACCTCGGCGCGCAGCTGGCGGTCGTCGTCGAACAGCACCTGGACGAAGGCACCGTTGCCCTCGCTCTCGCAGAGGACGTAGCCAGCGCCCTGTTCGAGCAAGGTCTCGAGGGCGAAGCCGAGCGTCGCGACGTCTCCCAGCGACGTCGGCTGAGAGATCTCCTGGATAGTCGGATCGAAGAACGTCAGGCGCTCGGTCTTGGCGAGATCTTGGGCGTCGAGATAGACCGAGGACGCGTCGTTCTCCCGGATCGCGACGATGAGCCCCTCCTGGGAGGAGGCGACGATCCGTGCGGCGTTCGTCTTCGCTGAGTTGTTCCCGGACAAGAGCTCCCGGAACCGCGCCAGCCGGGGTGAGCGCGCCGGCCCGCCATTCGTCCGAGTGGCTGCGCGAAGCCGATGATGGCGCACGCGCTGCTCGCGGGGTGAGGCCAGGGCCACCATGTCCCAGATGGAGATCTCGATCTCGTCGCCGCGAACGGACTGCGCGGTGGCACGGCGATGCTCTTTCTGGTCGCTTCGAACGCGATCTGTTGGATGTTCGAACATGCACCCCTCGTCGTGGGGCCCTGACAATAGTGCACACCTTACGCATATGCGATTGACTTGCATCAACGTGCACGACGGGTCGCTCGTCGAGAGGATGGTCCTTCGGTCTGGCGGCCCGCGCACGCATCGTCGAGCACCGTCGCGAGAAGAGCCCACCTGTCCGCCATGGCTTCCCCGGGCACCACCGGCCGCAGCCACTCGCGCACGCACCGCGCGCGCCAGGCCCCGCCGAGGTGGGCCTGCACCCAACGTTCATAGGCCGCGATCCAACGGAAGAGCGCCGCTTGCAGTCGCCTCGCCCGAACCCGCGCGATGCCGGCTGCGGGTCGAGCGAGCTTCGCGACATCATCGCGGAGATGGGCAACTGGTGGCTCGTGCGACGGCATCAGACGGCCGACGAAGTCGCGCCGGGCAAGAAACAGCCCGCCGGAGTCCGCGTCACCCACGAAGGCTCCGAAAGCCCACAGAGCTACCCTCAGTCCGCCGGCGAGCTCGACCGCGTAGCGTGTGCTGCCGTCATCGGGATCAGGCGGGCGAACGCGCGTCATGCCGAAACGGAGAAGGGCGTTGCCCGACGAGTGGCAGACGTCTTGGCCCCAGCACCAGAGCTGCTGGTCGAAGAGACTTCGGCCGAAGGCGCGCCGCGCCTGGGGGCTGTGTCGCCAATCAGACTTCCGCGCCCAGCGACCAAGGCCGTCGAGGTGCGACACCTCAGCCAACCGTGGTCTGGCGCTCGCAGCTGTCGCAGCGACCGAGCAGCCGCACGATCGCACCGGGACGGCCGATCGCGCCCGGCATGCCGGGCGCGGGGTGCACGCTCACTGCCCGGCTGGGAAGACAGTCAATCGCGCCGCAGTCCACGCACACGAAGTGGGGGTGCTGAGCCTTGTGGTCCAGGTCGCTCTGGCGCAGCTCGAACCGCCACGCATGGTCGCCGAGGTCCACTCGGGCGAGCAGTCCCGCGCGGCTCAAGTCCGTCAGGTTGCGGTAAATCGTCGCGTGGTCGTAGCCCATGCCGCCCAGCTGCTCGGACACAGCCGCGTGGCTCATCGGGACCCGCGCCTCGCGCAGAACCCGCAGCACGGCGATCCGCGAGGCCGTCGCTCGAAGCCCCGCTTTCCGAATCTGGTCCCTCAGCTCGCCGAGGACGGTCGAAGGCAGAGACGACGCGGTCATCACGCAAGCCCCGGGCTACCATAACGCGCTTATCTTGCTACTGCAATTGAATTGCGTTATGGTCCACGAACGATGGGCTTGATCGTCACGTTGCCTTCGACCGCCGGAGCCGGCCACGTCGACTTCACGGAGGCATCATGAGGCGGCTGCCCGTGACGGTGCTCAGCGGGTTCCTGGGGGCGGGAAAGACGACCCTCCTCAACCACGTTCTGGCGAACCGCGAAGGGCGCCGTGTCGCGGTGATCGTGAACGACATGAGCGAGGTGAACATCGACGCCCAGCTCGTGAAGATAGGTGGCGCATCGCTCGACCGCACCGAGGAGAAGCTGGTCGCCAGAGAATGGCCCGGCGTTCTCCGGTCGAAGGGCCTTTTCTGGCTCGCGTCCAGGATGGCCGAGGTCGGGTCATGGTCACAGGCGGGAGCTGCCTGCCGGACGGGCCGAGCCGGCTTTTGGTGGGCCTCAGCGCCCCGGGCCGCCTGGCCCACCGACAAGGAGGCCACCGCCGAGATCAGTCGCCACTGGATGGAGCCGTTTGGCGACCGGCGGCAAGAAATCGTGTTGATCGGCATCGGCATGGACGAAGCCAAGCTGCGCGCCGACTTCGACCGCTGCCTCCTGAGTGACGCCGAGTTGGCGGGCGGGCCGCCGAGCTGGCGGCGTCTCCATGACCCGTTTGCCGCGTGGGGTCCGATCGCGAGCGCTGGCGCCCAGGCCCGGGCGGTGAGCCCGTGACGGAGCTCGTCACGGCCGATCAAGGGACGGCGCGTGGCGCCGTACCCGCACCACGTAGCGTGCGAACGGTCCACGCCCTGGCCGACCTCACGGCGATCTTCGAACCCATCGTGAACGTCGTGGTGTTGCGCCGAGCGATCCCCGGAGAGCTGGAACCGGAGGTACGGCGGGCCATCGACCAGCGGAGCTTCAAAAGGCTCGCGGTGGTCGCTCCCGGCGTCAGCCAGGAGCCGCTGGCAGCGCTTCTGCCCGACCTGCCGTGGCTCGCCAGCGACGTGCATCTGTGGGTCGAAGTGCTGGCCGACCTGACCGGGAGCGAGCGGGTCGGCGTTAGACTGGCCACCGTGGAGACGGCAATGTGCCCTCGCCTCCATGTCGACCATGTCACGCTGCGCGCCGTATGCACGTACGGTGGTCCTGGGACCGAGTACGTCGCGAATGAGGACGTCGACCGTCGCTGGATTGGCCACGCTTCACGAGGCGTGCCCGACGAGGACTCCGGCCTTCTTCGCCAGCCGCGAGCGGTGCTGGCAGCATCGCCCGGCGACTTGGTCTTGCTCAAGGGCGCAGCGTGGCCCGACAACGCCGACCGCGGGGCCGTGCACCGATCGCCGATCGCGAGCGCTGCAGCGCCACGGCTGATACTGACGCTGGATCCGCTGTCAGCCTGACAGGTTCGCGGCCGCAGCCAGGATTGGTGTTTTTGCTAGCCGTACTCAGATGCAATTGAGTTGCATCACTGTCGTCATCCGGGTACTGTCCCGCCGACGTGATGACGAGGACAGGAGCCAACGGATGACGCCGAACGCACCAGGTAGGACGACACTGGCCCAGGCCCCAGAGCGCCGCAGCAGCGAACGCCGCGTACGCGGTGTCCTGAACCTGCCCCCCGGCTACACCTTCGACTACAAGGACGTGCATGTTCTGAAGTACTTCCTGACGGCCCAAGGAAAGATCGTCCCTCGACACCTGTCGGGGTTGACGGCGGTGGAGCACAGGAGTCTCACCCAGGCCGTAAACCGAGCCCGGCACATCGCCCTCCTGCCCCAGGGCAATCATCAGCAACAGTGACAGGACGGAAGGACGCTCATCAACATGGCCAAGCTCGGCAAGATCATCACGAATGAAAAGCGTCGCCAGCTCGTGGCGAAATATGCCTCACGCCTCGAAGCCTGCAGGGCGACACTTCGCGACCGCGACGCTACCGAGGAGGAGCGAGCCCGCGCTTTGACCGCGATGGCCAAGATCCCGCGCAACGCGCACGCGGCGCGCATCCGGAATCGGTGTCACTTGACCGGCCGACCGCGCGCGTACCTGCGCAAGTTCGGCTTGAGTCGGATCGCCATGCGCGAAGCGGCGCTGCGCGGGGATATCCCCGGCGTCATCAAAAGCAGCTGGTGAGGCAGCTCGGAATGGACTCCTCGTCAATCGTGCCCCTGCGCGGGTTCAAGCGCATCCCGGTGACGGTGCTCTCCGGATTCCTCGGCGCCGGCAAGACCACGTTGCTCAACCACATCCTGTGCAATCGCGAAGGCAAGCGCGTGGCCGTCATCGTGAACGACATGAGCGAGATCAACGTCGACGCCCAGCTCGTCGCCAGCGGGGACGCGCGGCTCGATCGCGTCGAGGAGCGGCTCGTGGAGATGTCGAACGGGTGCATTTGCTGCACGCTTCGAGAGGACCTTTTGGTCGAGGTGGCGCGGCTCGCGCGCGAGGGCCGATTCGACTACCTCCTCATCGAGTCCACCGGCATCTCCGAACCACTGCCGGTCGCCGAGACGTTCACCTTCGAGGACGAACACGGCACGAGCCTCTCGGACCTGGCGCGGCTCGACACGATGGTCACCGTCGTGGACGCGCGGAGCTTCCTGGAGGATTGGCGGAGCGCCGACGATCTTCGAGCACGGCGCGCGAGCCTCGGCCCGGACGACGAGCGAACGGTGGCGGACCTGCTGATCGACCAGATCGAGTTCGCGAACGTCATCGTCATCAACAAGATCGATCTCGCCACCCAGTCAGAGCTGTCCCGGCTGGAGGCCATCCTCCGGCAGGTCAATCCGGAGGCCCGCATCGTCCGCTCGCTTCACGGCGCGGCACCTCTCGAATCGGTGCTGAACACGGGACTCTTCGACTTCGACCGCGCGGCGGCGGCGGCCGGCTGGCTGAAGGAGATGCGCGGCGAACACGTGCCCGAGAGCCTGGAATACGGCGTCTCGGGCTTTGCGTTCCGGGCCCGGCGGCCGTTTCACCCCGCGCGGCTCTGGGCGTTCCTGCACGACGCCGACGATCTGTGGGGACCGGTCTTGCGCTCGAAGGGCTTCTTCTGGCTGGCGACGCGCATGTCCCTCATCGGGTCGTGGTCGCAGTCCGGGAGCTCGGCCTGCCATGAGCCCGCTGGGCTCTGGTACGCGGCACTGCCCGAATCGGCCCGGCCGGATGACCCCGAAGAGCGGACGGCCATGGCCGACGACTGGGAGGAGCCCTGGGGCGATCGAAGGCAGGAGCTGGTGTTCATCGGCGTCGACATGGACGAGGGGGCCATCCGCAGGCGACTCGAGGCTTGCTTGCTCACCGAAGCGGAGATGGCTGAGGGCGAGGAGCGCTGGTCTTCCTTCGCCGATCCATTCGATCCGTGGAACGTCATCGTCGCCAACGCTGCGCAGGCCTGACCCATGACGCGTCTGAGAGGAGCAGAGGCATGAACACGAAGATTCGAAAGGGAGACAGGGTCGCGGTCATCGCTGGCCGGGAGAAGGGCAAGCAGGGCGAGGTGCTGCGTGTCCTCCTCGACAGCGGGCGTGTCGTCGTCCAGGGCCTCAACCTGGTCAAGCGACACATCCGGGCGTCGACGAAGGAGCCGCGAGGGGGAATCCTGCAGCGCGAGGCCGCCCTGCACCTTTCCAACGTGATGCTGGTCGACCCGAGCGACGGCCGGCCATGCCGAGTGCGCATCGTGGTCTCGGAAACCGGAAAGAAGCGGGTCAGCGTCAGGTCCGGCGCCGAGATCGTCGCGCGCTCATGACAAGACGTTGGCCACCCTGACGTCCCATCAAATACCGAGGTCGGCGACGACCTTCAGGTAAAAGGCGCGCCCAGGGCGCTGGGCGCCGTACGAGTCGAAGAGCAGCGCGTTGCCGACGTTGTCGATCTCGAAGGTGGCGCGCAGGCGCTCTGGCCCGGAGAAAAAGAAAGAGTACGACAGGCCGACATCGTGCGACAGCTGCGCCGGAATGGCCTGCTGTGACGTCGGCGTGCCCACCGACTCCCAGCCCCGCAGGAACGAGTGCACGTAGCGCCCGACGTAGAACGGTTCCAGCAGTCCCCCACGTCGCTCGGGTCGAACGGCGACGTGCCCGCGGGCGCCGAACGAAGCGAACAGCCAGGGGCGATTCGGGATCCGATCGCCCTCGAACGCGCCAAACGTTCCCATGCTCGAAGCGTTGCGCAGGTCTTGATAGGTGGCAGTCGCGTCGAGCGTCAGGAAGCGCCGAGGCGTCACCCACGTGATCTCACCCTCGACGCCGCGAGAGCGGGACCTATAGACGTTCTGGTAGCTCAGGAACTGATCCGTTCCGAGCAGCACGATGAGCCGGTCACTGTCACGCAGGAACGCGTTGAGGTCCGCGGTCAAGTCGCCGGCGGCGGTGTGGCGCACCTCGACCCGCGGTCCAACGTTGCCATTGTGGCTGACCTCCGGCTCGAGGTTGGGGCTTGGACCGATCAGGACGCCGTTGCCGAATAGCTCATACGTGCTCGGGAACCGCGTCGCGTACTCGTACGACGCCTTGAGATAGAGCCATGGACGCAAGAGAACGCGGAGCGCGTCCCCTGCTCCGAACGTGCTCCTCTGCTGGGAGGGTCTGGTGACGGCGCCGCTTGCGAGGACTTGTTCGTACGAAGAGCGAAAGACGTAGCTCTTCGCGAACGCGACATTCTCGATGCGCCGCCCCCACGCGTCGAGCTGCCATTCGACGCCGCTCACGACGGTGAGCCGCCGGCGCTCACCAGCGAGAGGGTCCGTGGAGGTGGGGTCGAGCAAGGCGCGGTCCTGCCCCGTGCGTTCCGAATCGGTCAAGGCGCTGGACAGGCGCAGCACCTGGTCAGGCGACAACGTCCAGGTGAACAAACCCCGCGCGTACACATCGTTCTCCCAGTAGATGTCGTCGTGGGGCTGGGAGTCGATCTCGCCCGGAGTCCTCCGATGACGGATGCGATCGCCGAACCAGTCGTAGATCCATTGGCTCAGGTCCTGGAGCGCGAGCACGCGGCGCGCGTAGGCGCCGAGAAGGTCGACGCGCAGGGTTTGGGACAGCGGCTGCTCGTAGCGCGCGCTGGTCGCCAACACCCGTTCGCCGTAGGTCACCTCGCCATAGGGCAGGGTCATGACGGCGTTGCTCTGCAGCTGCTTGTCGTACCAGGAGTACCCCGCCCGCACGCTGAGACGCTCTGCCCAGGGGCGGTCGACGACGCCCCCTTCCACGAACGCGCCGAGCGCCCGATATCGGTCGTGGAATCGCGGCACCGTGACGTCGCGCAGTTGGCCTTGCGCGTCCGCGGCGCTGACGTGCACGTCGTAGTCATTCTTGGCGTAGTCGACGAACGCGGTCGGCGCCACGAAGAGACCGGTGCGGCGGTCCTGGTACCTCGCCGCGAGCGTCGCTCGCTCGGTGCCGAACGATCCGATCTGGTCGCTGGCCGACGCGTAGGACGAGCGGCGATCGTTCGAGATCAGGTTCACCGCGCCGCCGAGGGCATCTGCCCCGAAGCGAATGGGGACGACCCCCCGATAGATGTCGACTCGATCGACCACGTTGACGGGAACGTTGGCCACCCCGGCAGGAAACCCGGCCAGCTCGAGCGGCAGGCCGTCGATGAAGTAGCGGATCTGGTCGTCGTAGAGACCGTTCAACGACAGCTGCGACACGCTCCCGAGCCCCGCTTCTCGGCGAACGGCCACCCCCTGGGTCCGGGCGAGAACCTCTCCGAGATCCGCCGTCTGCCCTTTCGCCTGTCGGGTGTCGACGACGGTGACCGCCTCGGCGGAGTGCCGGAGTTGGTCGGCGGGCGTGGCGCTTCCGTGGACGGTGACCTCCAGCGTGGGCGGCGCCGGATCGACCGGCGGCGGGGGCGGTGGCGCCGGGGGCGCCGCGGCGCTCGGCGGCGCCGGCTGGGCCGCGGGCGGGGGCTTCGGCAGGGCGAAGACCACGCGGCAGAGGACGCGCGCCGCCATGGGCTCTTCGCCGCGCATCGCCGGGGTGAACGTGAATCCCAGAGCGGCGGTTCGCGCCGCCTCGTCAAAACCGTGCCCGGCCGGCTCCGCGACCTCCGCGGCGATCACGCGGCCGTGGACGTCGATGGTGAGACGCACCCCGACCACGGCCTCGAGCCGCTGTTGACGCGCCTCTTCGGGATAGACCGGGTCGACCGCGCGCAGCAATAGCGGCGGCCGGATCTGGGGGGCCGCGGCGTCGGGCGATCCTGAGGGCGCCGAAACACCGTCGCGATCGGAGCCAGCGTCCTGGGCGCGAGCGGGCGACGCACTCGCCAGCGACGCAACGAGCAGGGCCCATGGCGTCCACCACGGGAGGAGCCGGCGCATCGTGCGACCTGTCCGCGGGCGGCGCCCCGCGCGCAGCAGCATCCCGTTGGTCAGCGGACCCGCACGATGCTCCAGATGACCCCGGGCATCTTCAGTCCCGCAGCAGGCGCGCCAGCGCCGGTCGTCTTTATCAGCGTGGTCGAGCTGAAATCGGCCGCGGAGGCGTTCTCGTACGTGTCAGCGTCCACCGTGAAGGTCTTGATGCCACCTGCCACCGGGGCCCGGTCGGTCGCCTCCGCGGCGATCGACCCACCAAGGTGGATGCTCCAGGTCCGCCATGCGGGCGCGGAGAACGCATCCATGTAGGTCGTGGTGGAAGACGCGGTGAAAACCGTCGGGTCCAGCACGCGCAGGAACGCGGTGTCGTTCGAGCCGGCGATCAGCCCGCCCGTGGGCTCTCCGGTCAGGTCATTCAGCGCGACCACCGCGGTGTCGGGCTCGTCGGCGTTCGCGGGCAAGCGGACCATGCACGGAGCTGGATTGTGCGCGGGGTCGACGAGATAGATCGACGCGACGTAGGTATCCGAGGAGAAGTACATGTCGCCGTTGCTGGCCGCCACGATGTATTGGAGGCCACCGCACGTGACACTCTTCGTCTGGAACGAGCCGTTCGTGGGATCGAAAAACAGGATCTTCGAAGTGCCGTAGACGTGGTCGTACGTCGGGCTCGTGCTGAACACGGTCGTGACGAGCTTGTCGCCCCTCTTGACGAATCGCTGGCCCAGGTTCGACAGCTGCGTGCTGTCGAACACCGCGGACGAGAGGTCGACGCTGCGAATGATGGACATCGTGTCCAGGTTCAACTCCAGCGCTTGAGCCGACGCGACGTCGATGAAGAACGCGCGTGACGCGCCGTTGAAGATCATCTGTGGCGTCACCAGCGCGGTCACGCCCGCTCCGGCGAGGCCGATCGAACCTCCCATCTTGACCGGCATGCCACCGGTGACGCCGTACTTCGAGACGGTCAGGGCCTCCGTGCTGACGACGTAGAAGACGCCGGTCCCAGGAACGCCCCAGACGGTGGCGCCGCCAGCGAGCTGGACGGCGCTGCCCAGATCGACCGAACCGCTGTCGAGATCGCTGACCAACCAGAGCAGGGACGTCCTGTTCGAAAAGTCGGCGCTGAACGTGTCCGCGGAAATCGCGTACAGCGGACCGCCGCTGCTCCCGGCGGCGCCCGCGGTTCCGGCGGCGCCCGCGGTCCCGCCGGTGCCCGGGCTCCCGGCGGCGCCGGGGCTCCCAGAGGCGCCCGGGTTCCCTCCGCTGCCCGGGTGTGCCTGATTCGACGAGCTTCCGCACGCGAGTGTGCCGAACAGGCAGGCCAAAGCAAGGCTCGTGGTCGTCCGCAGGTGTGTCATGAGGGCCGCGGCTATATCGCATGTTGAACTCAGATGCAATTAGATTGCATATTTGTCAGCGAAGCCATGACCCAGTCACTCGCATCCGAAGCGATCAGTCCGTCAGGGGCGGAGACCTGTGAGCTCGTCGTCGTCGGGCTGAAGAAGACGTACAGAAACGGCGTGCGGGCGCTCGACGGCGTCGACCTGCGCGTCGGCCCCGGCCTTTACGGCTTGCTCGGCCCGAACGGTGCCGGCAAGAGCACGTTGATGCGGATCCTCGCCACGCTGCAGGTGCCGGACTCCGGCAGGATCTCCTTCAACGGGGACGACGTGATCGCCGCGCCTGACCGGATCCGGTCCCAGCTCGGTTACCTGCCCCAGCAGATCGGCGCATACCCAAAGGCCACCGGCCGCGCTCTGCTCGAGCGCTTCGCGTGGCTCAAGGGCCGCACCGAGCGGGCTCCGCGCGAGCGTGAGATCGCGTCCCTCCTCGAGCGCGTCAACCTGAGCGACGCCGGCCACCGAGAAGTGGCCACCTACTCGGGCGGGATGCTGCGCCGGTTCGGAATCGCGCTCGCGCTCCTGGGCGCGCCCCGTCTTTTGATCGTCGACGAGCCCACCGCCGGGCTCGACCCGGCCGAACGCAATCGCTTCCACCGCGTGCTCGCCGACGTCGCCGCGGAGTCTGTGGTGCTCCTGTCCACGCACATCGTCGACGACGTGGAGAACCTGTGCGCCAGGCTCGCGATCCTCGCCGGCGGCCGCGTCGTTGCCGAGGGCACGCCGTCCGACCTGGTCGCGCCGCTGGTCGGACGGCTCTGGTCGAGGGTGTACGCCCGCGGGGAACGGTTGCCGGACGGTGCGCTCAACGTCCTGGCGACCCCGAGCGGGACGCGCGTGATCCTGGCCGCCGACGCGCCGCCCGGCGACGGTTACGTTCCCCACGCGCCCAGGCTCGACGACGCGTACCACGACGTGCTCTCGCGCGCGGCGCCGGGAGCGGTGACGTGAGGTCGGCGCGCGTCTACCTGGTCGAGGCGTGGCACGAGCTTCACGCCGGCCTTCGCACCTCGCTCGTGCCGCTCATGTTCGTCGGCTTGATCGGATACCTCTTCGTGATGATGACCAGCGCCGAGACCATTCGAGGGATGGGCGGCGCAGGGGTGGCCCGCAACAGCCCGCTGCTGGTCTACTTGATGACCTCGGGGCAGTCGTTCTGGCTGATCTTCACCTGGGCCTGGGTCTTCGCGCAGGTCGTGACCCGCGATCGCCGCGCGTATCTGGACGAGGTCGTCCTCTCGGCGCCGGTCTCCCTGCGCGGGTTGCTGTTCGCGCGTTACGCGGGGGCGCTGGTGCTGGCGATCGTGCTCGGCTCCTCGAGCACAATCGGTTTTCTACTCGCACCGCTGCTCGGCCGGATGGGGGTGCTGCCGGCCGAGGCTTTGGGCCCCACTCCGCACCTCGCCCTCTTCTGGGCCTGGGCGCTGTTCGTGGTGCCGTCGGCCGTGGGCCTCGGCGCGCTCTATCTCGCCGCCGCGCTGCGCACACGCAGCACCGCCGGTCCGTTCGCGGCCGCCGCCGTCGTCATGCTGATGTGGATGATCGCGATGGTCGTCTTGCGCGGCGGCAGCATCCACACGGGTCTCGCCACCGCCGTCGACGTGACCGGCTTCGGCGAGGCCGAAGCGCAGACGAAGCACTGGACCCCTGTCGAGAAGTCGACGGCGCTCCTCGCGCTGACGCCGGCGCTGCTCCTCAACCGCCTCGTGTGGAGCGCGCTCCCCCTGGCCTTCCTGGCGTTCGCGATGAGCCGGCAGACGCGCGAGGCGCTGGTCATCGAAAGGGTGCCCCGCGCTGCGACCAAGCCCTCTCGTCACAAAGGCGGGCTCGTCCCGCTGGACCCGCCGGTCGCGACAATTCCGAGGCCGTCGCCGTCACCGTCCTGGGCGCGGGCGACCCTCGCAGAGGCACGCTTTCTCCTCGCGAGAACGATGAGCGGTTGGGCGTTCGTCGTCACGGCCGGGCTCTGGACCCTGATCAACATCGGCGGCGCCTTTTACCATTTGATCGGACACGCCGAAGGCCCCTTCGTGCCGCGGGCCGCCCTGCTCGCTCCATTCATGGTGAAGCTCTGCTACGTCTTCTCGGTGCTCGCGATCGCCGGCTTCGTGGGGGCGCTCGTGCGCAAGGATGATCCGCCTGGCTTCGAGGCCATGCTCGACGCGACGCCGGCGCCCTTCCACGTGAGGGTCCTCGGTCGCGCGGCCGCCGCGCTGACGCTCACGCTCATCCTCGCGCTGCTCCCGACTCTGTCGGCCTGGGCCGTCGTCGCCCTCGCCGCCCCCGGCAGCTTCGAGCCGTGGAACGCGCTCCTCGTCAACCTGCTCATCGCGGCCCCAGCTCTACTGGAGATCGCCGCGCTCACGTTCCTGGTGCACGCGATCGTTCGTTCCCCGGGCACCGCTTACGCGCTCTCGATGCTGGTGGCGTTCATCATGATCGTCAACCACGAGGTCGGTATCGTGTCGTACCCGCCGGGTCAGCTCGGAGTTCCGCTCCACATCGACCTCTCGGAGTTCGGGGGGTGGTCGCCGTGGCTCGCCCCGGTGCTGGAGCTGGCTGGCCTCAAGTTGGGCTGTGTCGCGCTCGCCGTGGCCATCGCTTGGGCGGTCACGCCCCGCGGAGCGATCGATCGGGCCGTCGAACGTTGGCGCCAGGCCGGCCAGCGGACACGCGGAGGCGCGGGCCTCATGGCCGTCGGCGCGACCGCGGCGATCGTCCTCGGCGCGACGCGGCTACACGAACGTATCGTGGTGCGGGCGGGCGTCCTCTCGAAGGCCGAACAGCAGGCCCAGGACGCCGACTGGGAGGCCCGGTTCTGGCGGGAGGCCTCGCCCTTCTCGCTGGACGGCGGTGAGGTCGATGCGAAGATCGACGTGGCGGCCGGGGTCGCGCAGGTCGACTGGAAGCTCAGAGGCGTCCACGCCGACGGGCCGCGCCTGCACGGAAGCCTGCGTCCCGGCATGGTGGTGACGAGCGCGCGAGTCGGCGGAGCGCCTCGCGACGTGGTCAGCGCAGATGATTTCTTTGCCGTCGATCTCGGCGCGTGCGCCCCGCGCGGCTGCGACGTCGAGCTCCACATCCGCGTGACCGCTCCTGGATGGTTCCCCGAAGGAGAGAGTCCGTGGCTCGACCGCACGGGCGTCTGGGCGCGGGCCTCGGACCTGCTGCCGCGGCTGGGCTACGATTGGGAACGAACCCTCCGCGCGCCGGAGGTGCGGGCCCGCCTCGGCTTGGCGGCGCGGCCCGGGGCCCTCGACCCGCGCGCGCTCGCACCTGCCCTGTCCGTTGCGCCCGCTGGTTCTTGGCGCTGGTCGATCGCGGTCTCCGAGGTCGGCGTGGGCACAGCGGGAGCGGGCAGCCTCGACGGCGGGCTCGACTTCGCGATGGCCTGGGGTCCCCGAAATGCGGGATGGCGACACCTCGAAGCGGAGGGGGTGACCGTCTGGTACGGGCCGACGCACGAGCAGTCAGCGCGCGACATCTTGGAGGACGAGTCGCGCATGCGAGCCTGTGTCAGCGATCGGCTCGGCTCGGCTCCCCAGCTGCTTGCGATCGTGCAGGCCCCGCGCGGGCGCGGTGACATCCGGGTACACGATCGCTTGCTGTGGCTCCCGGAGGATCGTGCCTGGGATCTGGGGGCGGCAGGCGTGGGGCGCTCCAAGCGGCGGGCAGCCATCGCCGAGGCGCTCGCGGCGCGATGGTTCGCGGAGCGCGCCGACCTGCGCGGAGAGCCGGGCTCGCGCTGGCTGCTGGACGGCGTCGCCGGATGGCTGGGTCTCGAGTGTGTCAGGGCCGCCGATGGCGACCAGGCGTGGCTCGCCCTGCTGGCTCGCGGCACCGAGCGGATCGCGGACGGCATCGGCGCGCTGGACGCGCCGCTGTCCGGCGTCGCCGACGACGGAGCCGCGAGCTGGGTTCGGGCCTACGCTCCTCAGGAGACCATGACCTGGGCGCAAGCTCTCGGTCCTGCCGACGCCCTTCGCCTCGCGACACGGGCCGCCGATCGGATCCGGGTCGGGCTCACTGTTCGCGGCGCCCTGGCGGAAACGGCGGGTCGGTCGGCCGCCGATTCTCTCCTCGGAGCTCCATGGGCTTCGGACCTGACGGTGGTCACCGGGTCAGGCCGCGGGGCCGAGATCCACGGTGAGCGGTTTCAATGGGCAAACAACGGCTGGCGCTCCGTTGCGCAATCGTTCGAGGCGATCCAGCGGTTCTCTGAAGATGTCGCGCCCGCGCGGACCCTCCGCGTTCCGGCCCACCCCGCCGGAGACGCGCCGTTCGTCGTCTTCGACACGTCACCATCTTACGAGCGATCGCCGCTCGACAACGCCTGGAAGGGCGCTTCCATGCCCCCGCACTCGGCCTCCTCGCGCTGATCGCGCGCGGATCAGCCGGCGGCGGAGAGCCGCTCGCAGCTGTCGCAGCGCCCCTGCAGCTGGATCACCACACTCCGCCGTCGCAGGGCCCGCGGCATACCGGGCGTGCCCCGCACGCTGACCGCCTTCTCGGGCAGGCAGTTGACGTCTCCGCAGTCAATGCAGACGAAGTGCGGATGCTGCGCCTTGTGGTCGGCGCTCCCCCGTCGCACCTCGAACCGCCAGACGTGGTCGCCGAGATCGGAGCGCGCCAGGAGGCCGACGCGGCTCAGGTCCATGAGATTCCGGTAGATCGTCGCGTGATCGTACCCGGCGGAGCTGAGCCGCTCCGACACCTCACCGTGAGTCATCGGAGCCCGGGTGTCCTGCAGGAGGCGGAGCACCGCGATGCGCGACCCGGTGCCGCGTAGTCCGGCGCCCTGGATCCGTTTCTTCAGAGCACCCGCGTCGACCGCTATCTGAGGGCTCTTCGTCACGTTCTCAAGCCTATGGCAACAACAGATCGACTGCAATACAGAAGAGAGCCGCCGCGCCCGGCTGTTCGGCCCGGGCGCGCGCGCGTATCTGACTTGCAACGACACACGCTCGGCGCCAGAGTAGATGCAAGTAAATTGCAGTTATCCGGGCGCTTTTGCTATCGTGCACGGCGGCCGTGCGGCGGGAACCCATGAACACCAACGACAGAACTCCGGTCACGATCGTCACCGGCTGCCTGGGAGCGGGAAAGACCACCCTGCTCAACCACCTCTTGGCCGACGGCCCCAGGGGGCGCGTCGGGATCATCGAGAACGAGTTCGGAGATCTCGCCATCGACCGGTCGCTGCTGGTCAATGCCCAGGATGAGATCGTCGAGGTCAACACGGGCCGCATCTGCTGCACCGCCCGGGGCGACCTCGTCCGGTCGCTCGTCGACCTTCACGAAAAGCGCGCCAGCCTCGACCGCGTCGTGGTCGAGACGACTGGCCTCGTCGAGCCCGGGCCGGTCGTCCAGCCGTTCTTCACCGACGGAGAGATCAGCCGCCGCTACATGTTGGATGGCATCGTGACCGTGGTCGACTGCCTGCACGCCTCCGGCGATCTCATCGACAATCGCCAGGCCCGGGAACAGATCGCATTCGCGAACGTCGTCGTCCTGAACAAGACCGATCTCGTCTCGGAGCTGGACATCGAGCGGCTCGCTCAACGCGTGCGGGGGATAAACGGCGCCGCGCGGATCATCCGATCGGTGAAGGCGAACGTTCCCGCCCGGTCCCTGTATGACCTCGGTGGGATCGATCTCGAACGCCACCTGCGGCGACAGCCGACACTGCTCGCGCCGGTCTACCCGTTCGAATATCTGGGCGTCCACGAGCTGGCGCCCGGCCGTCACTCCCTGCTTTCGCATGACGGCCGGACTCCTTCTTTGTCCGTCGTGCTTCTCTCCGTGGCCTCGCCGGAAGCGGCGGCGGAAGAGTCGGCGGATTTGGCCGCGCGCCTCTTCTCGAGCCGCCGCAGGGAGGCAGCTCCGGGCGGCCTCGTCGAAGTGGGCTCCCATCTGGCTCTCGATCTGGGGAATTCGGGCGAGAAGCGGTTTCCGTTCGACGTCGATCGGCCCGGGAGCTTCGCGCTTTACGCCGAACGTCTCCCCGAGGAGACCTGCCTCCGGATCGTCGACGAGTCGGGAGCGGTCGTCATTCCATCCTGGGAACGGCGGCTCGTGGAACCGCACACCCACGACGACGACATCGTGGCCACGGGAATCTCCGCCGAGGGCTTCGCGGACAGGGAGAAGGTGGGCCGATGGCTGGAACATCGCCTCTGTGCCACGGGCAGCCCGATCCTGCGGTCCAAGGGGATCCTGAACGTCTTTGGAGAGGAGCGGCGCTTCGTCGTTCAAGGGGTCGGGCAACGCGTCGACGCAGACCCCGGTCGGCCGTGGGGTGACGATCGTCGTATCAACCAGCTGACGATCATCGGGCGAAACCTGGACCGCGAAGGTCTCACCGCGGAATTCCGCGCGTGCCTATCCCGTTGACGGAGCTGGGCCATGCCCAGCGGAGTCGACGCGGGAGGGTCGGGGGCCCCTCCCACTTCCTGTTTGATCGTTGAACGTCAGGCGGTGAGGACCGTTCCGTGGTCGTCGCAATGGCCGCCGTGCGCATGATGCAGGTGACCGTCGGAGAGGTAGTCGACATGATCCCCGTGCGGGACGGCCGCGTGTCCACAGCCGGGTGAGTGAGCGTGACCCTGGGCGTGACCGGCGCAGCTGTGCGACGGCGTACATGCCGCCGGGTTGGCGGCGCTGACTTCGAGGACGCACTCGTCCACGTGTCCGTCGTGCACGTGGTGGAGGTGCCCGTCGTGTAGGTAGTCGACGTGACCGCTGTGCTTGACGGCGAGGTGGCCGCAGTCGGCGCCGTGGGTGTGGGCATGGTCCGGATGGGTGTTGTGGCTCATGACTTTTTCCTTTGCTTGTTGTTGCTCTTGGGCGCCGACATTGGGAGTGACGACGTGAAAGTGGATGACTCGCCCGCATGATCCAGGGCGGCCCGAATGAGCTCGCGAACATGGTCGTCCGCCAGTGAGTAGAAGATGTGCTTGCCTTCGCGGCGGCGCTTCACGACACGTTGCGCGTGCAGCACCCGAAGCTGCTGGGAAAGCGTGGAGAGATTGGTCCCGCTGACCTCGGCTAGGTCGCTGACACAGCGTTCACCGGCGTCGAGCTGGTGCAGATGCCGGAGGCGCGCCAGATCGCCCGCCGCCCGAAAAATCGCCGCCGCCCGCTCGAAGGCCGAGTCGCTCACCTTCGGTGCCGGGGCACGCTCCAGCCTCGAGTGAGGCCCGCAGTCCTCGGCGTGCTTCGATGTGGGATGTTCTTTCATTTCAACGCTTGTGCAAGTGTCCTACCAATGGCGTGTAGCGTCGTCAAGCGCAATTGCCAAGCGCCTTTGCATCGAAGGGAGACTTCCCGGTACCCCGAAGCGCGGGTGACCTCATCCGCCCTCTTCGAACGCGGTGCGGATCCGTGCGCCGCCATGCTGCCGGAAGTTGGTCGGCGGGGCATCCCGCCGGCAGATCACGGCGGCCCGAGGGTCTCCTCGAACGCGACCACGCGGCCCGTTGGCGGATCGATCAGTTCTCCATCCCGCATCGCGAGCCGGCCGTGAAGCAGCGTGGCCACCGGGAACCCGACGACCTCCATTCCTTCGAAGGGCGTCCACCCGCAGGCAGAACGCATCATCGCGTGCGTCAAACGCTGGCGACGCGCGAGATCCACGAACGTGAGATCCGCGTCGGCCCCGATCGCGATGCGTCCCTTTCGAGCGATGCCGTAGACCCGCGCGGGCCCACTGGCCACGAGCTCCACCAGCCGAAGCAGGGAAAGACGACCCTCATGGACGTGGGTCAGCATCACCGGCAGGAGGGTCTGGACGCCCGGCATGCCGGCAGGAGACGCCGGGTATGGGCGCGCCTTCTCCTCGCGCGTGTGGGGGGCGTGGTCGGAGCCGATGACGTCGACGAGCCCGATGCGCACGGCGTTCCAGAGCGCTTCCCGGTGCTCGGCTCCCCGGATGGGCGGGTTCATCTGCGCCAGCGTGCCCAGCCTCTCGTAGCAGTCGGGCGCGGCCAGCGTCAGGTGTTGTGGCGTGACCTCGAAGGTGGCAAGGTCGCGGTGCTCTTCGAGCACGTCCAGCTCGCCGGCCGTGGTGACGTGCAGGATGTGCACGCGCCGACCGAAGCGCCGGGCGATGCGCAGGCACCTCTCCGTCGCCAGCTGAGCGCTCAGCTCGTCGCGCCACACGGGGTGAGCGCCCACCCCGGCACCGGGCGCCTCGGCGAGATGACGTCGCTCGCGCAGACGGCTCTCGTCCTCCGCGTGAACGGCGACGCGCCTTCTGCCGTGGCGCATGACCTCGACGAGCGCCGCCTCATCGTCCACGACGAGCCCACCGGTGGAGCTCCCCATGAACAGTTTCACACCCGCGCACCCCGGGAGGCTCTCGAGCGTTGCGAGGCCGGTGGCGTTCGCCGCGGTCGCGCCGACGAAGAATGCGATGTCGGTCCACGCGCGGCCGTGAACCCGTGCGACCTTGTCGGCCAGCGCCTCTGCAGAGGTGGTCGGCGGCACCGTGTTGGGCATCTCCAGCACCGTGGTGACGCCCCCCAGAAGCGCCGCCGCGGTCCCGGAGGCGATCGTCTCCTTGTGCTCGAGGCCCGGTTCGCGAAAGTGAACCTGCGTGTCGATGACACCCGGCAGCACGTGGAGGCCGCGCGCATCGAACCGCTCCTCGGCCACGCAGCCGCCCAGCGATCCGAGCCCGGCGATCCTTCCATTTCGGACGCCCAGGTCGAGCTCGGCCACGCCCCAGGGCGTGACACAAGTCCCCCCGGTCACCAGAAGGTCGAACGTTCGGGACCCCGCCTTCAAGAAATGCTTCCAGCGCTCATCGCCGCACGCACGGTGTCACCATTGCAACTGCATTGCAATATGGTGATTCAATCCCCCTGCTCCCCTGTCCGGGCGCGGCCACCTGGTTTCGTCTCAGCGTAGGATGCGGCGATGCTTCCCAACCCGCGGGCGGACAACCTGGTGTGGATCGATCTCGAGATGACGGGGCTCGATCCTTTCTCCGACGCCATCTTGCAGGCGGCGCTGGTCATCACCACCGCCGACCTCGAGCCGCTCGACGAGCTCGCCGTCGACGTCAGCCAGACCGAGGAGACCCTCGGGCGCATGTCGCCTGAGGTGCGCGAGATGCACTCGCGTACCGGATTGGTCGACCGGGTGCGGCGGTCCACCGTCGATGTGGCGGAGGCCGAGCGGCGCTTGCTCGAACGGATCGCGGCGTGGTGTCCCGCGCCGGCGACGCTCTGCGGAAACTCGATCTGGAACGATCGCCGCTTCATCGCGCGTCACATGCGCGCGCTGGATCGGTACCTGCACTACAGGGTCGTGGACGTCTCCAGCCTGAAGGTGCTCGCCGGGCGCTGGTACGGCGAGGCAGCGGTCTTCCCCAAGCCGAGCGCCGGCGCGCACGACGCGACCGTCGACGTCAAGCTCTCCATCGCCGAGCTGCGGTACTACCGCGAGAGGCTGTTTCGCCCGGCGGGAGGCTAGGAAATCGCCTCGCGGCAGGCCCCACACCTAGCGTTTGGCCTTTCCCAGCAGCGCGACCAGGAAGAGGGCGGCGGCCACCAGGACGATTGGCGGCCCGGTTTCTCGTCCGAGCGCCGCTCCGATGACGGCCCCGACGACGGTCGAAACGACCGCCACCGAAACGGATACGA
>CAZJMY010000091.1:0-11273 GCA_964546845.1 uncultured Myxococcales bacterium
GGCGATATATGTGGTCCGAGCCGAAGCCGGCCTCGTAGCTCGGCCACGCCGATGTGCCTAAACCGACGGTGGATGTGCCTAGCAATGTGCCTGATTGGTCGTGATTTTGGGTGTCGTCCGGTACTTCGCGGTGTTGTTAACCTGCTGATTTCATTCGACTCTGGTGCTCGTCCCGGTCTCTTCACACGGTGGAAGTCGAAGGTTCAATCCCTTCAACGCCCACAGAAAAACGGCCACTTGGGACGCTTTCCCGGGTGGCCGTTTCGGTTTTTCCACCGGACGATGGCTTCGATGTCGGCGTTCCGGGCCAGGTCCTGGAACGTTCGAGTCGGCTGGTGCAGCGAAAAGTCGAGGATTCGCTGCTCGAGGTCGGGCGCGACGCGCGCGTGCGGGTTCCGGGCCCGCCCGCAGCTCGTCGCTCAGTTGAACTCTTACCCTCCACCCTGAGTACAATCGGTGAACGATGCCTAGAGTGACCGGGATTCGCGTGGTCCGCTCACCCATTCACGGATACGGGGTGATTGCCCTGAGGGACTTCGCCGAAGGTGAAGCGATCGCTGAGGTCGACGGGGTGGCCTGGCGGGAAGGCGAGAACGTCGACGACCGCTACTCGCTGCGGATCGAGGACGGGGTCTATTTCGACATGGTGGACCAGACGCGGTTCATCAACCACTCGTGCGACCCCAACACCTGGGTTGACGTGGGCGTGTCGGACGACGGCGAGGCCTGGGCCACCGTCATCGCCTTGCGGCCGATCGCGGCCGGCGAGGAGCTGTCCTATGACTACGCATTCCCCGCCAACCTGGCCGAGCCGTGCACCTGCGGCGCCGACAACTGCCGCGGCCTGATCATCGACGAAGACCACTTGGTGGCGGTCGCGGGCGGCTCCGGCTCCCGCTGACGCGACAAGGCTCCGTCGGACGTCGCCGCGAGTCATCAGGCGACCCATCCGAGCGATAGCGCGCGAAACTGTTGAAGCGCCGGAATGTGGGCCGGGTACCGCGGAACCGCCAGTAGGATTGGCGCCGGCGCGTCACGCTTGATGTCCGTGGTGTCTGACACAATGTCGACCAACCATTCGTCGTCGATGCTGAATCTCATCACGCCAACGTACCGCGGCAGGATCGCTTCAGTGGCCACCTTGGCCGACCGTTCACTAGAAATGCCGAGGCGAAACACTTCTTCCAGGTATCGGCCCGCTTGGGCGTACTGAAGATCAACGTTCAAGCGGTCGCGATGCTCCTGGCCAGCAAGCTCGCGCATCAGAGGGAGCAACTCCGAGGCTAGGGCGATGAGGTCGGTGGGCGCCAGCCGCAACTTCGGATAAAGGGGGACGATCGCGTTCCAGATTGTCCCGGGCGCCTCATACCTCTCGAAGCCCGCCCTGCGAGGCACAAATTTGATCTGCGGCCACGTCTCCTTCTTGTCGAGCGCATGCCACACAAAGCGGGCGTACGGACCGAGGCGATCGTCGTGGGCATAGACCCGGCTCATCCCCTTTGCTCGCAACGTGATCGAGCCTCCACCCAGCGGTACGGCGATGTCCCCCGCCGGCTCGTCGTCATCGTCTTCGCGAAACCCGACGACGGTTACGGCATGCAGGGCGGGATCGCCTTCGTACTTGAGCTGCAGGATCACTGGAATGCCCGATCTCACACAGCACTTCAGCGCCAACTTGAAAGCGTCGTGTTCGTGCTCAGCCTTGAGCACCCATGGGGAGAAGCCGCTCTCCCGAATCGCCGCCAGGGTCTGACTGAGGTCGAGGCCAGCCACTGCCGGCAACGGTCGGTCGCTGAGCAGGTGGCGCGTCGCAGCCATGGTGATCGCCAGCGGTGTCGGCGCGCGCCCACCGTCCGCCCGCGCGACCCGCGAAATAGCCGACCACAGAGCGGTCGTGGCGCAGGCCCCGACGGCTTGGTCCTGCTGCTGGAACGGGACACCGTCCACGTGGATCTTCAACCCCGCGAGGTGCACGTTGTGCCGCGTCGTCGCGGGGGCAAAACAACGCCGGTTCCTTGAGGAGTCGTACGGGGCGAGCACCGTGCGTCCGATCGGCGCGCTCGGAATTGGGCGCACGACGATGTATCCGAGATACATGCGCTGCAGCTCGACGCAGCTGTCGTCGAAGTAGCCTTCTCCGGCACGGCGAATGAGCGACCGAAGCTGCTCCTCTGTCAGGCTGTCCGTTAGGACGTGAATCCGGGTGGTCTTCGATGGCGGCGGATACAGCGCCGTCGCGTAGTAGCCGGCGAACTCCTCCAGATAGTGCCGGTCGACATAAGGGCTCTCGATGAGGAGGGCCTTTGCTGGTCGATCGTGGCGTCTGAGATAGGCAGCGAGGTACCCGATCTGCGGAGGCACCTGCTCGGCATCGCCGAGCGCCTCGCCTCTGCAGGCCGCACGGATCTCGGAGACGAGTGAAGTCTCGTCGAACGCCAGTAGGCGGAGCGAGAGGGGGGGCCTCCCGGCCATTCGGCTAACGAGATCGGACCTGAAGATCGTTGGCAGTGATCGTCTTCATTGGCGCGATCCGCTCCTCGAGCTCACGCCGAAGGCGCAACCCCTCCACGGCGAGCTGCTCAAGTTTGGCCGGATCGATCACGACGGCGCCGCCGGGCGGCGCTGGAGCGGTGCTCTCCCTCTTCTCCTTCTCCTTCATCGCGCAACCCCTCCTACCACGATCTGGGGATACCTGCACACCTGTCAAGTATTTCCGGCCATTCGCGGCAGCGCTCAAAATAGTTTACCCGTGGATCGGCTCCTTCTTGCGGGCAGTCTGCTTTCCCTTGGCAGCCTTGGCTTCGCGCCTGAGTCTGTTTCGTTGTCAGGTAGCCGCTCCGCTTCGACGTGAACCACGAAGACAGGTACCATCGTGTTTTCAGT
This sequence comes from uncultured Myxococcales bacterium, assembly GCA_964546845.1. GTDB lineage: Bacteria > Myxococcota_A > Polyangia > Fen-1088 > Fen-1088 > JADGRB01. The sequence continues at coordinate 2,884 of CAZJMY010000091.1, forward strand.
TACTTGGCACTACCCGTTACTGCCAAAAGCGGCTCTTTCTCATTCACAGCATTCCTTCGACCGCGGGCTTCTTCTCGCCGGGAGGGGCCGCCGTCGCAACCGTTAAGATTCGGCCCATGCCGCAGGGGCCATCGAGATCCGCGACGAGCAGGCCGGCCGAAGCTCAGTTGAAGGGGTTCATCGCCAAGTTCTCGCCGCAGAACCAGCGACTGATTCGCCGCCTGCGTGCCAGCCTGCGAAGACGGCTCCCCGCCGCCAACGAGCTGGTCTACGACAACTACAACTTTCTGGTCATCGCCTACTCGCCGACCGAACGGCCTAGCGACAGCTGCTGCTCGATCGGCGCCGACAAGCACGGCGCCAATCTGTTTTTCGGATACAACGGCACGCGGCTGCCCGACCCGCAGAAGCTGCTGCGCGGCAGCGGCGCGCTCAATCGATTCATTCGGCTGGAGACCGCGGAGGCCATCGAGGCGCCGGGCGTGAAGGCGCTGATCGATGCGGCCATCGGCGTGTCCAGGCCGATGAGCGAGGAGAGGGGGCGACTCATCATCCGAGCCGTCTCTCCGAAGCATCGCTCACGCCGCTGACGACGATCGCGCAGGACTCGGTCTTCGCCCGCGCTTCGTTGCGTGCTCCGCGCTCCCGACGGCGATGGCGGCCCGGGCTTTCAGACGATTGATCGCACGACGCCGCCGTCTACGCGCAACGCAGCCCCCGTCGTGGCAGACGCTCGAACGCTGCTGAGGTAGACGATCATCGCTGCGACCTCGCTCGGATCGGTAAAGCGCCGCAGGATCGATGTGGGTCGGGCGGTCGTGAAAAAGTCGCGCTCCACTGTCGCCGCGTCGACGCCTCGAGCTGCCGCCATCTGTGCCACGAACGACTGCACCCCTTCCGACGCCGTTGGGCCTGGCAGGACGCAGTTGACCGTGATCTTGGTACCCCTCAGCGACTCCGCCAGTCCGCGCGCCACCGCGAGCTGCGCGGTCTTCGTCGTCGCATAGTGGATCATGTCTGTGGGTATCTGCAGCGCCGATTCGCTGGAGACGAAGATGATTCGGCCCCAGTCTCGGGCCCGCATCGCGGGGAGGTAATGACGGGCCATCCTGACGCCGCTCAAGACGTTCGTCTCGAAGAACCGGAGCCAGTCGTGGTCGGATATCTCTTCGAAGGGCTTCGGCTCGAAGATGCCCAGATTGTTCACCAGGATGTCGACCTCCGGCAGTTGCTCGCCCATCAGGCGGCAGCCCGCGTCCGTGCCCAGATCGGCCGCCACGCCGTCCAGGGCGGCGCTCGGTAGCTCGGTCCTCAATTGGGCCAGGGCCTCCCGAACTCTCGCCTCCGTCCGGCCGCTGATCGTGACGGAAGCGCCTTCCCTGGCAAGCTCTCGCGCCGTCGCCAGCCCGATGCCGCCCGTCGAACCTGTGACGAGTGCTCTCTTCCCTTCGAGTCCGAAGTGCATGTGAACCTCTCTCGCTCCGTTTGACCACCGTAGCCACGCGATCGTCGGGATGCGCGTGAACAGCAGCGGTCGGGGACGGGTCGGCCATTCGCGGGAGCGGTAGTATGATGAACGCCCGCCTGTGAGGCCAGCGGCCTCTGGCGGCTGGGCGCACGCGTCGTGGAGACCAGGCACGGAAAGATCTCGACGTCGCCCCGCGCGACATCGGTCGCGCGGATCGCGGCGCTGGCCCTGATCTGCATCGGGTGTGGTGGTACGGGAGCAGGCGCCCACGATGCGGGGACCGGCGGTCACGCGGGTGCTGGCGGCCGCGCGGCAGCCGGCGGTTCCAGCGTTGCCAGCGGCAGCGCGGGAAAGGGTGGCGGAACGGGAGGTGCGAACGGCGGCGCCGGGGACGCGGCGGGTCGCGTCTACACGACGAAGTTCCCGCTGACGGAGAATCCGATCTCCGAGGGTGGAAACTGGATCGACGGTCAGGCGGTCGGCCTCGATTGGCACGACGTCTCGACGACGCCCGGCCTGGCGATTGGCCACCAGAGCGGAAGCTCCTACACCGACGGGACTGCTTTGCTGACTGGCAACTGGGGACCGACCCAGACCGTGGAAGCGGTGGTCCACGCCGTCAACCCGAAGGAGCCCTGCTATCAGGAAGTCGAGATGCGTCTTCGCAGCTCGCTCACGGCACACAGTTGCACGGGCTACGAAATCTCGTTCAAGGCCACCAAGAGCGCGAGCGCCTATCTCATCATCGTGCGCTGGAACGGCAAGGTCGGTGATTTTACGTACCTCGCCAATGTCACGGGAGCCCAGTACGGCATCGCGGAAGGGGACACTGTCAAGGCGACCATCGCTGGCAATGTCATCACCGCCTACATCAACGGCATGGCCGTCGGAACCGCCACCGACTCGACGTACACCACCGGTAGCCCGGGAATGGGGTTCAACCTGGAAACCGGCGACCCCGCGTGCCTCGGGACCAACGCCGACTACGGATTCACCAGCTTCACGGCGACGTCCAACTGAACGCCAAGGGCGCCACCCCGGAAACCGGACGCCGGGCGAGTCGACGGAGGATGACGGGTCCGGCCGAGGTGTCACGAGAGCCCCGAAGCCGGTGGCCCCTGGCACGGCGCCGGGGGGCGATATGTTTCGCGTCTGCGAAGCGCCTGCCCATGCGACTGAACTGACTGGATGGAACTGCGAACTTTCGAAGTAACATCAGGGCTGCATGCACCTCCAGCTCGACACCGATTCCATCGAAACCGCCGAGTGGCTCGACGCGCTCGAGAGCGTGCTCTCGGTCGAGGGTCCCGAACGGGCCCACTACCTGCTCGAGCAGCTCGTCGCCAAGGCGCGGCGCGAAGGCGCCTACCTGCCCTACAGCCCCAACACGGCCTACCTCAACACGATCCCGCCCCAGCTCGAAGAGCGCTCTCCCGGCGACTACGAGCTCGAGCATCGGCTCCGCTCGTTCGTGCGCTGGAATGCGGTCGCGATGGTGCTGCGCGCCGGCAAACGCAACCTGGACCTGGGCGGTCACATCGCCAGCTTCGCCTCGGCCGCCACGCTGTACGACGTCGGGTTCAACCATTTCTGGCGCGCTCCGACCAAGGACTTCGGCGGCGACCTCGTCTACTTCCAGGGACACTCCGCCCCCGGCATCTACGCCCGGGCCTTCGTCGAGGGGCGGCTGAGTGAGGATCAGCTGGACATGTTCCGCCAGGAGGTCGACGGCAAAGGCCTCTCGTCCTATCCGCACCCCTGGCTGATGCCCGACTTCTGGCAGTTCCCGACGGTGTCGATGGGCCTGGGGCCGCTGCAGGCGATCTACCAGGCCCGCTTCCTTCACTACCTGCACGACCGCGGCCTGGCCAACACCGAAGGCCGCAAGGTCTGGGCGTTCATGGGCGACGGCGAGATGGACGAGCCCGAGTCGCGGGGCGCCCTCAGCCTGCCGCCGCGCGAGGGCCTCGACAACCTGATCTTCGTCATCAACTGCAACCTGCAGCGCCTGGACGGGCCGGTCCGCGGCAACGGCAAGATCATCCAGGAGCTCGAGGCGGAGTTCAGCGGCGCTGGCTGGAACGTCATCAAGGTCATCTGGGGCGCCTACTGGGATCCGCTGATCGCGCGCGACAAGGACGGGATCCTGCTGAAGCGGATGGAGGAGGCGGTCGACGGCGAATACCAGAAGTTCAAGAGCCGCGACGGCGCCTACGTGCGCGAGCACTTCTTCGGCAAGTATCCCGAGCTGCGCGAGATGGTGGCCACGATGTCGGACGCGGACATCTGGCGCCTGAACCGCGGGGGGCACGATCCGCACAAGGTCTACGCCGCCTACGCCGCCGCCAGCAAGCACGAGGGGCAGCCGACGGTCATTCTCGCGAAGACGGTCAAGGGCTACGGCATGGGCGCCGTGGGCGAGGGCAAGAACATCGCCCACCAGCAGAAGAAGATGCCGATCGAGGCGCTGCGCCAGTTCCGGGACCGGTTCGACATCCCGATCCCGGACGACAAGCTGGCCGAGCTGCCCTACTACCGGCCCACGCCCGACTCGCCCGAAGGAAAGTACATCCGCGAGGTGCGCGAGAAGCTGGGGGGCGCGCTGCCGCAGCGGCGGCGCAAGAGCGCCAGCCTGCAGTCCGCGAAGATCGACCCCTTCAAGCCGCTGCTGGAGGCGACGGCCGAGGGGCGGGAGATCTCCACGACGATGGCCTTCGTCCGGCTGCTGACCGGGCTGGTCAAGGATCCGAATGTGGGCAAACGGGTCGTCCCCATCGTGCCCGACGAGTCGCGCACCTTCGGGATGGAGGGGCTGTTCCGCCAGGTCGGCATCTACTCGCAGGTGGGCCAGCTCTACGAACCCGAGGACTCCGACCAGCTGATGTTCTACAAGGAGGACAAGCACGGCCAGATCCTGCAGGAGGGGATCAACGAAGCCGGGGCCACGTCGTCCTGGATCGCCGCCGGGACGTCATACGCCAACAGCGACGTGCCGATGATTCCGTTCTACATCTTCTATTCGATGTTCGGGATGCAGCGGGTCGGCGACTTGATCTGGGCGGCCGGCGACCTGCGCACCCGCGGCTTCCTGCTGGGGGCGACCGCGGGACGAACGACCCTGAACGGGGAGGGGCTGCAGCACGAGGACGGCCATAGCCATGTCCTGGCGGGGACCGTCCCGAACTGCGTCGCCTACGACCCGACGTTCGCGTACGAGGTGGCGGTCATCATCCAGGACGGCCTGCGCCGCATGGTCGAGGAGCAGGAGGACGTCTTCTATTACATCACCCTCATGAACGAGAACTACGCCCACCCCGCCCTGGTCGAAGGGGCGCGGGAGGGGATCGTGAAGGGGATGTACAAGCTCACAGACGGGGGCGAAAGCAAAGGTCCGCGGGTCCAGCTGCTGGGCAGCGGCGTCATCCTGCGCGAGGTCATCGCGGCCGCCGACCTGCTCAAGAACGACTGGGGCGTGACGGCCGACATCTGGAGCTGCCCGAGCTTCAACGAGCTGGGGCGCGACGGGCGGGCGGTCATCCGCTGGAACATGCTGCACCCGACCGAGAAGCCGCGGGTGTCCTGGGTGACCCAGCAGCTCGCGGGCACCAAGGGACCCGTCATCGCCTCCACCGACTACGTGCGCGAGTTCGCCGATCAGATCCGCGAGCTGGTGCCGCGCCGCTACAAGGTGCTGGGCACGGACGGATATGGGCGCAGCGACTCGCGCAAGAACCTGCGGCGCTTCTTCGAGGTCAACCGGTTCTATGTCACGATCGCGGCGCTGAAGGCGCTGGCCGACGACGGCGAGCTGCCAGCCGCCAAGGTCGCCGAGGCCATCAAGAAGTACGAGATCGACGCCGAGAAGCCGGCGCCGTGGACGGTTTGACCGGGCACCATCACATGGAGGAGAGACGTTTGGCCGCAACCGAGGTAAAGGTCCCGGACATCGGGGACTTCAAAGAGATCCCTGTCATCGAGCTGCTGGTCAAACCGGGCGACACGGTCAAGAAGGACGACTCGCTGCTGGTCCTCGAGAGTGACAAGGCGACGATGGAGGTTCCGGCGCCGGCCGGGGGTGTGATCACCGAGCTGAAGGTCAAGATCGGTGACAAGGTCAGCGCCGGGACGCTCGTCGCGCTGCTCGAGGGGACCGCCGGGACCAACGGCAAGCCGGCGGCGCCGGCGCCCGCGGCTGCGGCGCCTCCCCCGGCGGCGGCAAAGGCCCCAGCGGCGGCGAAGGCCCCAGCGGCGGCGCCCGCGCCCACCCCCTCGGTTGCCGCGTCGCCGCCTCCCGCGCCGGCGGCCCCGGATGGTGCCATTGTCCACGCCAGCCCGAGCGTGCGCCGGTTCGCGCGCGAGCTGGGCGTGCCGCTCGGTCAGGTGACCGGCTCGGGCCCGAAGGGCCGGATCCTCAAAGACGACGTCCAGTCCTTCGTCAAGCAGGCCCTCGCCACCCCCGGCGGCGCGAGCGCCCGCGGTGGCGGAGGGTTGACCGATCTGGGCCTGCCTCCGTGGCCCAAGGTGGACTTCGCCAAGTTCGGACCGATCGAGACGGTGGCCCGCACCCGCATCCAGAAGATCTCGGCGCCGGGGCTGGCGCGCAACTGGGTGATGATTCCGCACGTCACCCAGTTCGACGAGGCCGACATCACCGAGCTCGAGGCCTTCCGGGCCCACGTCAACGAGGAGAATGCCAAGGCCGGCGTCAAGGTGTCGCCGCTCGCCTTCCTGATGAAGGCGGTGGTGGCGGCGCTGAAGAAGTACCCCACCTTCAACAGCTCCCTCGACGGCGACAACCTGGTCGTCAAGCAGTACTGGAACATCGGCTTCGCCGCCGACACGCCGCAGGGGCTGGTGGTGCCGGTGATCAAGGACGCCGACAAGAAGGGGATCCTGGAGATCGCCAAGGAGACCATCGAGCTGGCCGCCAAGGCGCGCGAGGGGAAGCTGGGGCCGAACGACATCCAGGGGGCGACGTTCACGATCTCGTCGCTGGGCGGGATCGGCGGCACCGCCTTCACCCCCATCATCAACGCGCCCGAGGTGGCCATCCTGGGCGTCTCCCGGTCGGCGGTGAAACCGGTCTGGAACGGCAAGGAGTTCGCGCCCCGCACCATGCTGCCGCTGTCGCTGTCCTACGACCACCGCGTGGTCGATGGGGCGCTGGCGGCGCGCTTCATCACCTACCTGGGGCAGGTGATCGCGGACATTCGCCGGGTCATGCTCTAGCCATGGCCATCCGCGAGATTTCGGTCCCCGACATCGGGGACTTCAAGAACATCCCGGTCATCGAGATCTTCGTCAAGCCGGGCGACGTCGTCGGCAAGGACGCCGCGCTCGTGACGCTCGAGTCCGACAAGGCAACGGTCGAGGTCCCCTCGCCTCAGGCTGGCACGGTCAAAGACCTGAAAGTGAAGATCGGGGATCGGGTGTCAAAGGGCTCGGTCATCCTGATGCTCGACGTGGCGGAGAGCGCGGCGGCTCCGGCCTCCGCCCCCGCCGCGGCGCCTGCGCCGGCGGCGCCTGCAAAGGAACCCGGGCCCAAGGCGGGGAAGGCCCCGGCCGCGGCGTCCGGAACGGGGGCCGCGAAGCACCCCGACGCGACTCTTCACGCCGACGTGGTGGTGCTGGGGTCCGGGCCCGGCGGTTACACGGCTGCGTTTCGCGCGGCGGACCTGGGCAAGAAGGTGGTCCTGGTCGAGCGTTACCCGCGCATCGGCGGTGTCTGCCTGAACGTCGGCTGCATCCCGTCGAAGGCGCTGCTCCACGCGGCCAAGGTCATCACCGACGCCGAAGAGGGAGCACACCTCGGGCTCTCCTTCGCGAAGCCGAAGATCGATCTCGACGGCCTGCGCAAGTTCAAGGACGGGGTGGTGGCGAAGCTGACCGGCGGTCTGGGCGCGCTGGCCAAGGCCCGCAAGGTGACCGTCGTCGAAGGGCGCGGGCAGTTCGCGTCGCCACATCTCATGGCCGTGGAGACCAAGGATGGCATCAAGACGGTGTCGTTCGATCACGCCATCATCGCCGCCGGCTCCCAGTCGGCGCGCATCCCGGGCTTTCCGTACGACGACAAGCGGCTCATGGACTCGACGGGGGCGCTCGAGCTGGCCGAGGTCCCCAAGCGGCTGCTGATCATCGGCGGCGGCATCATCGGCCTGGAGATGGCCACCGTGTACGACGCGCTGGGGTCCAAGGTCACGGTGGTCGAGTTCCTGGACCGCCTCATCGCCGCCGCCGATCCCGACATCGTGAAGCCGCTCTCGCGCCGCATCGAGGCGCGCTACGAGAAGATCATGCTCAAGACCAAGGTCTCGAAGCTGGAGGCGCGGCCCGAGGGGCTGCGCGCCACCTTCGAGAGCGCCGATGGTAAGTCGCCGGCGCCGGAGCCCGAAGTGTTCGACCGGGTGCTGCTGGCAGTGGGCCGGCGCCCGAACGGAAAGAACATCGCCGCCGACAAGGCGGGTGTGCAGGTCAACGAGCGCGGTTTCATCCCCGTCGACAACCAGATGCGAACCAACGTGCCCCACATCTTCGCCATCGGCGACATCGTCGGCGACCCGATGCTGGCCCACAAGGCGACGCACGAAGCGAAGCTGGCCGCCGAGGTCATCGCCGGGATGAGCCACCACGCCTGGGAGGCCCGCACCATCCCCAGCGTGGCCTACACCGATCCCGAGGTCGCCTGGATGGGCCTGACCGAGACCGAGGCCAAGGCCCGCGGCGTCGAGTACGACAAGGCGGTGTTCAACTGGGGGGCCAGCGGCCGCGCGCTCGGGATGGGGCGCTCGGAAGGCCTCACCAAGATCCTGTTCTCGAAGGACACCAAGAAGGTCCTGGGAGCCGGCATCGTCGGCATCAACGCGGGCGAGCTGATCGCGGAGACCGTGCTGGCGCTGGAGATGGGGGCCGATGCCGAGGACCT
>CAZJMY010000092.1:0-1306 GCA_964546845.1 uncultured Myxococcales bacterium
GCATCGAGGTTGCAACCTCGACTGAACGTCGATAGAAGGAGCCGCAATGTCTCTCACGAAGTCCACCGGAAAACCCACTGATATCCGCCCGGCGACGGGCAAGCTCGGCATCCTGACGCCCGGAATGGGCGCGGTCGCCACCACGTTCATGGCCGGCGTCGAAGCCATCCGCCGCGGCATCTCGAAGCCGATCGGCTCGTTGACCCAGATGGGGACGATCCGGCTGGGCAAGCGCACGGACAACCGCACGCCGCTCATCAAGGAGTTCGTGCCGCTGGCCAAGCTCGAGGACGTGGTCTTCGGCGGCTGGGACCTGTTTCCCGACGACGCCTACCAGGCCGCCGAGAAGGCGGGCGTGCTCTCGAAGGAGCACCTCGGGCAGCTGAAGGACTTCCTGTCGACGATCAAGCCGATGCCGGCCGTGTTCGATCAGGCCTACGTCAAGAAGCTGACGGCGACCCACGCGAAGAAGGGGAAGTCCAAGGCCGACCTGGCCGCCCAGGTCATGGACGACATCAAGGAGTTCAAGCAGAAGAACAACTGCGACCGGCTGGTGATGGTGTGGTGCGGCTCGACCGAGGTGTTCCGCAACCCGGCCCCCTGCCACGCGTCGCTGGCGGCCTTCGAGAAGGGGCTGGCGGAGAGCGATCCGGAGATCGCGCCGTCGCAGATCTATGCCTACGCGGCGCTGAAGCTGGGCGTCCCCTACGCCAACGGCGCGCCGAACCTGACCGTCGACACGCCGGCGCTGCTGGAGCTGGCCAAGAAGAACGGCGTCCCGGTGGGCGGCAAGGACTTCAAGACCGGCCAGACGCTGATGAAGACGATCCTGGCCCCCGGCTTCAAGGCGCGCCTGCTGGGCGTCGAAGGGTGGTACTCGACGAACATCCTCGGCAACCGCGACGGCGAGGTGCTGGACGATCCGGAGTCGTTCAAGAGCAAAGAGGTGTCGAAGCTCGGCTCGCTGGAGCACGTGCTGCAGCCGCACCTGTATCCCGACCTCTACGGCAACATGTGCCACGTCGTGCGCATCAACTACTACCCGCCGCGTGGGGACAACAAGGAGGGGTGGGACAACATCGACATCTTCGGGTGGCTCGGCTACCCGATGCAGATCAAGGTCGATTTCCTCTGCCGCGACTCCATCCTCGCCGCCCCCATCGTGCTCGACCTGGTGCTGCTGCTCGATCTGGCCCAGCGCACCTCCTCGCTGCGCGGCCTGGGCATCCAGGAGTGGCTGTCGTTTTATTTCAAGAGCCCCCTCACCCCGCCCGGCCTCAACCCCGAGCCCGACCTGTTCATCCAG
>CAZJMY010000093.1:0-1013 GCA_964546845.1 uncultured Myxococcales bacterium
GGGCGGCTCTCGATCTTGGTCATGTTCAGCCCGCGCTCGGCGAAGGCGCCGAGGACCCGGTACAGGATGCCGGCTTCGTCGCGGGTGACCAGCAGCAGCGACGTCTTGTCGCGCCCGGTGGGCTCCGCCTGTTCGCGGCCCAGCACGAGGAATCGCGTCATGTTGTGCGCCATGTCCTCGATTTTTCGCCGCAGAACGACGAGATCGTGGATCTTGGCGGCCAGCTCCGAGCCGACGGCGGCGCCGCGCGCGTCGTCGCGCGCCCGGCGGGCGGCGTCCGCCGTCGAGCGCGTCTCGACCAGCGTCGCGCTGGGCAGGTTCGCGCCCAGCCAGCGCCGCACCTGGGCCAGCGCGATCGGGATCGAGTAGACCCGCTCGATCTCGGCGAACGCGACGTCGTGCCGCGCCAGCAGGCACATGTTCACCTCGAGAGCGATCTCGGCGCACACCTTGAGATCGCTCTCGAGGAACGTGTCCAGCGTGTGCGTGACCATTCCTTCCGTCGTGTTCTCGACGGGGACCACGCCGTAGTCGGAGTTGCCGCGCTCGACCTCCTCGAAGACCGCCGGGATGGTCCCCATCGGCATCGCGCGCGCGGACAGCCCGAACTGGCGCTTGACCGCCATGTCCGAGAACGTCCCCTCGGGACCGAGGTAGGCGACCCGCACGCGCTTCTCCAGCGTGAGGCAGGCGCTCATGATCTCCTGAAACACCGACCGGATCGACTCGGTCGGGAAGGGGCCGGGGTTGGCGGCGGCCAGCCGTTCGGTGATCTGCCGCTCGCGCGACGGCACGTAGAACGGGACCGACGCGGCGGTCTTGAGGTCGGCGACCTTGCGCACCAGCTCGGCGCGCTGGTTCAGCAGGCGCAGGAGCTCGTCGTCGGTGGCGTCGATCTTGGTGCGCAGGTCGGCCAGAGCCGCCTTGTGCGCGTCGGCCTCTGGCGCGCCCGGCGGGGGAGCTTCGGCGCGGTCCTTGGACATGGCGCGCGAGCTTACTACACTCGACCCGTG
>CAZJMY010000094.1:0-10200 GCA_964546845.1 uncultured Myxococcales bacterium
GCTGACGACCTCGGTGGACCGCGAGTGGACCGACCTGCCGATCCGCCCGGGGTTCCTGCCGCTGGTTCAGGAGGCCGCGCGGTACCTGGCCGGCGCCCCCTCCGGCGAGGCGACGGCGGCGCTGGCCGTCGGGGAAAAGCGCGAGATCCTATTGGGCCCCGACGAGCGGCGGCTGGAGGTGGTTCGCCCGGGCGGCGATTCGCGCTGGCTGATCCCCCCGTCGCGCCCGGACCCGCGGGCGCGGCGCGCCGTCGTGTTCACCGAGACCGACGAGCCCGGGTTCTACCGGGTGCGCGCCGCCCGCGCGGACGGCACCGTGGCCGAGCGGCCGGACGCGTCCTTCGTCGTGGACCTGGACCCGGGTGAGTCCGATCCGGCCCGCCTCCCCGACGAGCGGCGACCGGATCGCGCCGGGGGGCGCGCCGGCGCGGGACCTGCTCCGCAGCGCCGCATGGAGCTGTGGCACCTGCTGGGCGCCGCCGCCATCGGCCTGGTGCTCATGGAGTCCCTGCTCACCCTCCGGTTCCGCCGCGGCCGCACGCGGACCTGAGCGCGCTCAGTTCGCGACGGGGGAGCTGGAAGCAGCCGACGCGCCAATCGCCGGAAATGAGGCGGCCAGCGCGCGGTGGGCCGGCGTCCCCAGCAGCGACGCGAGCATGGCGGCAGGGGCGGGCATGGCGACCGTGCAGGTCGCCTTCAGGGCGGCGACCCGGGTCGCGCTCTCCTCGACCCGCGCGCGGAACGAGGCGTTGGACTCGGCGGCACGCAGGATCGCCTCGAAGGCGGCGACCTGGCGGTCGACGGGCTCGCGGACCAGCAGGTGGTCGACGCCCGCTTCGACGGCGCCCACCGCCAGCTCCTCGATCGAGTAGCGATCGGCGACGGCCTTCATTCCCAGATCGTCGGAGACCAGCACGCCGCGGAAGCCCAGCTCGCCCCGCAGCAGCTCCGTCGCGATCCGCCGCGACAGCGTCGCCGGGCGGTCCGGGTCCAGCGCCGGATACAGCACGTGGGCCGTCATGAACGCCTCCATCCCGGCCCGGGCCGCCGCCGCGAACGGCGCCAGCTCGATCCGGCGCAGCCGGTCCAGGTCGTGCGGCACCACCGGCAGCTCGTGGTGGGAATCGGTCCGCGTGTCACCGTGCCCGGGGAAGTGCTTGCCGCAGCCGACCAGCCCCGCGCCGCGCAGGCCGCGCCAGAACGCCAGCGCCTGGGCGGCGGCCGCGTCCGGCTCCGTCGCGAACGCCCGGTCCCCGATGACGGGGTTGGCCGGGTTCGTGTGCACGTCCAGCACCGGGGCGAAGTCCCAGCCGATCCCCAGGGCCGCCAGCTCCTCGCCGACCGCGCGCCCGACGGCCGTCGTGCGCGCCGCGTCCCCCGTGGCGCCGACCGCCAGCATGGGCGGCCAGACCGTGGCCGGCGCCCGCAGGCGCTGCACCACCCCGCCCTCCTGATCGATCGACACCAGCAGCGGCGCGTCCCCGGGCGCCGCCCGGCGGAGCGCCGCCACTAGGCCCGCCACCTGTACGGGATCGGCGATGTTCGGGCGAAACAGCATCACGCCCCCCACCTCCGAGGCGGCGACGCGCGCCCGCAGCTGCTCGGGCAGCGCGGGCCCGTCGAATCCGACCGAGAGCAGCTGCCCCACCTGCGCCGCCAGCTTCATGGGGTCGCCCCCGAGACAGGCACCGGCCCGGCAGGCAACGGGACACCAGGCTGCGCGGTCGTACGCATCGCCAGATTTTAAGTCCGGCGGTCCCGCAATCCACTTTCCAATGTTTGAAGGGCTGATATAAGGTGCGGGCCTTTTCGCCCCGGACGTCCCTTTTCCCGCCGCTCTCGTCGACACGTCACAGATGATCAAGGTCAAGCGAATCGATCACGTCGCCATCGTCGTCGCGGAACGGGACGAAGCCAGCGCCCAGCTCGCGGCGCTCTTCGGCTTGACCGAGGGCGCGCGCGAGCACGTCGCCAGTCAGGGCACGGACGTCACCTTCCTGTATCCGTCCGGGGACGCGGACGGCGCCGGCTGTGCGCTGGAGGTCTGCGCCCCGCGTGGAAACGCCGGGCTCGAGCGGTTCCTGGACCGCCGCGGTCCGGGGCTGCACCACGTCTGCTACGAGGTCGACGACCTGCGCGGCGCGCTGGCCGCCCTCAAGTCCGGCGGCGTGCGTCTCATCGACGACGAGCCGCGCCTGGGCTCGCGCGGGCACCACGTCGGGTTCTTGCACCCCGCCGCCACGGGCGGCGTGCTCATCGAGCTATGCCAGAGGTCCGAGGCGTGAGGCGATCGAACGTGTCACGGTGGTCGAAGCGCGACGGGCTGGTGGCGACGCTGGCCCTGGGGTCGGCGCTGCTGGTTCGCCCCGCGCTGGCCCAGATGGGCGGCATGGGTCCGGGCGGCGGCATGCAGCCCCCGCCCCCGCCCGGACAGAACAGCGAGAAGGAAGAAGGGCCGGCCGAGGAAGCCCCCGAAGAGAACCGCCCCTCCGACCTCGAGCCGCTGGCCAGCTACCCCGAACAGAGCCGCCGCAAGATGCAGATCTTCGAGATCGACGGCTACATCCGGCTGCGCAGCGACTTCATGCACGACTTCTTCCTGGGGCTCGGCTACTCGAACGTCCCCAGCGGCTCCAGTGTCCCCGGCCAGACCTTCGGCCTCCCGCCGTTCCCGGTGCCGCTCGACTGCCCGGCCCCCGCCCAGGGCAGCATCATCGATCCCCACTCGCCGATTCCGAACGCCGGTCAGAACTGCGGGCAGAAGAACATCGGCGGCGCGAACCTGCGCCTGCGCCTGCAGCCGACGTTGAACGTCACCGACCAGGTCCGCGTGCACGCGCAGATCGACGTGCTCGACAACACCATCCTGGGCTCGACCCCTGACTCCCTGGCCGGCATCCAGGGGTTCAACGTGCCCCCGGCCGTGTCGACCAACGGCCAGCCGATCTCGCCGACGTCGCTGCCCGGCGTGGCGCCCACCGGATTCCAGTCCACGACGCAGGACCCGCCCGAGATCGGCCAGAACGGCTACACCTCCAGCATCCGCGCCAAGCGCGCCTGGGCCGAGATCGACACGGAGTTCGGGTCGATCCGCTTCGGCCGCATGCCTTGGCACTGGGGCCGAGGCATGTTCTACAACGACGGCAACTGCGCCGACTGCGACGTGGGGACCACCGTCGACCGCGTGATGGGGCTGACGACCATCTACGGCCACCAGCTGGCCCTGGCGTGGGACCTGGGCGCGCAGGGCATGACGACCCAGCAGCTGTCGCTGGGTCGCCTGGATCCCAGCGGCTACCCCTACGACCTGTCGCAGAACGACGACGTGTTGCAGCTGATGGGGTCCATCACCCGGATCGACAACCCGATCACGCTGCGCGAGCGCATCGACCGCGGCGACGTCGTCACCAACTACGGCCTGCAAGTGGTCTACCGCGAGCAGGGCAAGATCGGCGTCCCGCCGACCACCAACCCGGACCCGACCGTCACGTCCAACTACGGCCCGCAGGCCTTGCAGCCCGACCAGCTTCCCGCCCTCGCCGACTACGGCGCGTGGAGCCTGACCCCGGACCTCTGGTTCAAGCTGTACTACAAGTCGTTCACGCTGGAGGCCGAGGGGATCGGCATCTTCGGGCGCATCCAGCACCCGGGCGCGCTGTCGGTGGACGACAAGCAGCTGACCCTGGCGCAGGCGGGCTGGGTCGTGGCCAGCGAGCTGCGCCTGTTCCACGACGCGTTCTTCGTCGGGTTCGAGGTCGGCGGGGCCACGGGCGATCAGGCGGCGGCCCCCGGGCAGTACCTGAACTACCGGTGGCGCTTCGTGCAGCAGCCGTCGGGTGACCACGCGATCAACGACTTCCACTTCTCGCCCGACTACCACGTCGACGAGATCTTCTTCCGCCACATCATGGGCACGGTCACCAACGCGACCTATTTCAAGCCGCAGGCCGCGTACTGGTTCGACCTGGGCCGCACGCGCGCCGTGGGCGTCAACGGCGGCGCAATCTTCAGCATGGCCCAGGTGCCGGTGTCGACGCCGGGCGACGCGCTGATGTACGGCGTCGAGACCAACCTGGGGCTCGGCTACCGAAACACCGCCGAGGGCTTCTACGCCGGCTTCGTGTGGGGCGTCTTCTGGCCGCTGGGCGCGCTGGACCGCCCGTCGCCCCTGTGGGCCCAGGACGCGGCCAACGCCAGCGCCGCCCAGATCGTTCGCGTCAACCTGGGCGTCAAGTTCTAGGTCGCGCCTTCGGGCCGCCGGCCCGGCGCGCGGCTACTTGAACGTCTTCAGGCGCTCTTCGGCGTCCTTGCGGGAGGCGGCGTCCTCGCTCGTGCCGGTGTCCAGGTACTTCTGGAACGCGTCGCGGGCCTCCGCGTTGCGGCGCTCTTGCGAGTACATGATGCCGAGGTCGTAGTAGGCCTTGGCGAGGCGCGGGTTCTTCTGCACCGCGACCTGATACTCGGAGATGGCCTCGTCGGTCTTGCGCTGCCGCCGGTAGACGACCGCCAGGTCGAAGTGCAGCTCGGCGTCGTCCGGCTTGATGGCCAGCGCCTTGCGAAAAGCGGCGATGGCCCCCTCTTTGTCGTCCGTCTTGGACTTCGCCACGCCCAGGTTGGTCCACCCCTGCGGGTCGTCGGGCTTCAGCGCCGTCGCCTTCTCGAGGTGCTCGATGGCGTGCTTGTAGTCGCCTTCCTGCTTGTAGGCGAAGCCCAGCGACAGCTCCGCCTCGTAGTTGTCCGGCTTCAGCTCCAGCGAATCCTCCAGCTCGCGGATGCCCTGGTCGGTCTTCTTGAGCCGGACGTAGGCCGCGCCCAGGTTGGCGTGCGCCTCGGCGTCCTTCGGCTGCAGCTTGACGGTGGTCTCGTATTCGCCGGCCGCCCGGGCGTAATCGCCCTGCGCCCGGTACAGGTTGCCCAGCGTGAAGTGGGCGGCGGCGTAGTCGGGGCGCACCTTGATGGCCTTTTCGCACTCGCCGATCGCGGCGGGGATCTTCCCCTCGCGCTTGTACTGCAGGGCCAGGTTGTAGTGCCCTGCCGCCTCGTCGGCGCGCGCGATGCGCGGGCCGAGCAGCGCCAGGACGAGGGTCAGGATCCGCAAGGTGGACCGTCTCATGCCGTCCTCCGCGCGGCAGCGTATCACGCCAGGGGTGGCCGCGCCGGCGGAGCTGGTCTGCGACGGGCGGGTGCTATAGTCGGTGAGCACCGATGCTGCAGGCGCTGCTGGTCACGTTCCGTGAAGGGCTCGAGTCGTTCCTGATCGTCGGCGTGGTCGCCGCGTACCTCAAGAAGTCGGGCCGCGCCGGGCTCCTGCGGGGCGTGAAGGTCGGCCTCGCCATCTCGGTGGTCACCTGCCTGGCGGGCGCCTGGCTGTGGCTGCAGGTCCCCAACCAGCCGCTCTACGAGGGCATCGCCGCCCTGACCGCCGCGCTGGTCGTGGGCGTGCTGCTGTTCCAGATGGTGCGCTCGGGCCGCCACATGAAGAGCCAGATTGAGGCCCGCGTGGCGCGCGCCACCACCCCGCGCGAGGACGCCGGACCGGACGCGCGCCCCTCGCTCCGGGCGCTGATCGCCGTCGCGGCCGTGACGACCCTGCTCGTGACCCGCGAGGGGCTCGAGGCGGTGTTCTACCTGGGCGTCCAGGCGCTGGCGTTCCGTGGCACGGGCCAGGGCGTCTCGATCCTGGTCGGCGCCGTGCTGGGCCTCGCGGGAGCGGGCCTGGCGGCCTGGGGCTGGACTCGTTTTGGCCATCGATTGAATTTGGGAATCATCCTCAAGGTGACCGCGCTCTTCCTGGGCCTGTTCCTGCTGCAGCTGGTCGTCTACGGCATCCACGAGCTCGCCGAGAGCGGCGTCATCAAGGGGAGCCAGTCGTTCCACGACGCGACCGAGGTGCTGGGCCCCGACGGCAAGATCGGGCACGTGCTGTCGTACTCGCTGCTGGCCGCGCCGCTGCTGTACGTCGTCTGGGCGCGCCGCGCCCGCGGCCGGCGCCGGCCGCCCGTCGCCGCCTGAGGCGCTACAGCGCCGCGTAGAGGACCCGCGAGAGCACCCGGTAGCCGTGGCGCTCGTAGAACGCGTCGGCGTCGTCGTTGCCGGACCAGGCGGTGAGCACCATCTCGGTGGCGCCTCGGGCGCGGGCCCATTCGCTGGCGGCGGCCAGCAGGCGGCTGCCGATGCCGCGCCGCCGGTGGGGGGCGGCCACCACCAGCGTCTCGACGTGGCCGCGCCGGCGCGGGTGCATCAGTGGCTCCGGCGGCGTGTCATAGACGCGCACCGCCACCAGCCCCAGAACGGCGGGGGCCGCGGGCCCTTCTGCCGCGACGATGGCCGCCCCGTGGGCGTCCCCCAGCAGCCGCCGCCACTCGAGCTCCGCGCGCGGCGCCGATCGGAAGAAGGTCGGCGCCAGCCCGGCGTGCAGCTCGTCAATCTCCCGCAAGAGCGCCTGTACGCCGGGCCAGTCCTCCTGCAAGCCCCGGCGCAGGGTGACCTCGCCGGCGGCGGTCATCCGGGCGGCCGGTCGTCTTCGCCGTCGGTGAGCTCGAGCGCGAACCGCCGGTTCATCGCCCCGTACACCAGGTCCTCGATCTCGGTCTCGGTCGACATCGTCAGCGCCTGCGCCAGCAGCCGTTCCGCGTCGGCGATCTCCGTCGAGCGGATGATCGATTTGACGACCGGGATCTGCCGCGGCGCCATCGACAGGTTGCGCAGCCCCAGCCCGATCAGCACCCAGGCGAGGATCGGGTCGCCGGCCATGTCGCCGCACATCGCGACGGGCTTGCCCATCCTCTCGGCACCCACCACCGTCTGCCGCAGCGCGCGCAGGATCGCCGGGTGCAGCGGGTGATAGAGGTACCCGACGTGCTCGTCCTCGCGATCGGCGGCCAGCGCGTACTGGATGAGGTCGTTGGTGCCGATGCTGAGGAAGTCGCACTCCGCCGCCAGCAGATCCGCGATCAGCGCCGCGCTGGGGGTCTCGATCATGACGCCCAGCGGGACGGTCTCGGCGTGCGGCACGTTCCGCCGGTGCAGGTCCTCGTGGACCTCGGCGCACAGCTCCTTGGTGGCCCGCAGCTCGGCGACGCCCGAGATGAGGGGCAGCAGGATCTGCGTGGGCCCCTCGGCCGCGGCCCTGTAAAGCGCCCGCAGCTGCGTGCGGAACACGTCGGGGCGTTTGAGCGAATAGCGAATCGAGCGCAGCCCCATCGCCGGGTTCGTCCCCACCGGGATGCGCACCGACGGCGGCAGCTTGTCGCCGCCCAGGTCCAGCGTCCGAAAGGTGATGGGCCGCCCGCCCGCGCTGCGAAGCGCCCCGACCGCGTGCGCGTACTGCTCCTCCTCGGTCGGCAGCTCGTTGCGTTCCAGGTACAAAAACTCCGTCCGGAACAGGCCCACCGACTCGGCCCCCAGCTCGACGGCGATGGGGATCTCCTCCAGCATCTCGACGTTGGCCGACAGATGAACCACGGTCCCGTCCTGCGTCTGCGTGCGCAGGTCGCGGATGGCGGCCAGGCGGTGCGACCGGGCGCGGTGCACCTCGGCCCGGGCCTGGTAGCGCCGCAGCGCCTCCTCGTCCGGGTCGAGGATCACCTCGCCGCGGAACCCGTCGATGACGACGGTCATCCCCGACCAGGCCTCGTGCCCCAGCCGCTCGACGCCGACGACGTAGGGCAGCCCCAGCGCGCGCGCCACGATGGCCGTGTGGGACGTGCGACCGCCCCCCTCGGTGCAGAAACCGGCCGCCTCCGCCCGCCCCAGCTGCGCCGCGTCCGCGGGCGACAGCTCGTGGGCGACGGCGATGCACCCCTTGGGGGCGTGCTCGGCCGAGGCGTGCTCGCGGCGCCCGACCAGCGTGCGCAGCAGGCGCTCGCCGACCAGCGCCACGTCGCTCTTTCGGTCGCGGAAGTAGGGGTCCTCGATCTTCTCGAAGACCGCCTGGATCTGGTCCAGCGCCTTGCGCACGGCCCACTCGGCCGCCGTCTGCTCCTCCCGGATCAACCGGCGCGCCCGCTCGACCAGGTGGACGTCCGACAGCATCAGCCGGTGCGCCTCGAGGATGCGGTACTGGTGGTCGTCGCCTTCCGTCGCGGCGAGCTGGGTCTGGATGCGCGCCAGCTGCTCGTCGGTGTCCAGCAGCGCCTGCTCGAAGCGGGCAATCTCGGCGTCGACCTCGCTGGCGGGAATGCGCCGTTCGTGAATGTCGACCCGGCTGGTCAGCACGTGCGCGACGCCGATCGCGATCCCCGGGGACGCGCCGACGCCGGTGAGACGCTGCATCAGGGGTCGATCCCCTCGCCGAACCCGCTGGCGACGAGATCAGCGAGGGCGGTCACCGCCTGCTCGGCGTCTTCTCCCTCGCACACCAACTTCATCGCGACGCCATGGGCAGCCACCAGCGTCAGCAGCCCCATGATGCTCTTCCCGCTGGCCTCCTGGCCGTCCTTCACCACCTTCACCTCGCTCTTGTACCCATTGGCGATCTGGACGAAACGGACCGCCGCCCGGGCATGCATCCCCAGCCGGTTCCTCACCTGCACGTCACGCTCTGAACGCGCCATCTCTAGTGCCGCTCTTCTCGCGAAATCGTCATTTTTCCCGTGAGCTCGGAACCGAGCCGGATCGACCGCTTGCCGACCTCCTTGGCGATCTCGGCGATCTCCACGGGCCGCAACGCGCGGCGATCGACGGTGGCCAGCTTGATCAGCATGGGCAGATTTATACCGCACACAATCTCGACCGCGCGGGTGCCGTCCAGCATGGCCAGCGACGCGCGGAAGGGCGACGACCCGTGCACGTCGGCCAGGATCAGGATCCCCGCGCCCGAATCGACGCGCCCGCAGGCGGCTTCGATCCGCGTGACCTGCTGCTCGAACGTGTCGTCCAACGTGATCGAGACCGCCGCCGACGCGGGAATCTTCCCGACCAGACCCTCGGCCGCCGCCAGCAGGCATTCGCCGCTGCCGCCGTGGGTCACGACGACGAGCCCGACCATCGGACTCGCCTGTTGCTCGCTGGACCCCATCGGCCCCCCAGTCTACTCGAAACGGGCCCGTCTAGTCGCGTGGACGGAGCTCGTCGCGGGGGGCGCGGGACCCTCTCAGGGTCCCGTCTAAGCCGACCCGCCGTGCTGGATGTCGCGGTGCCGGACGGAGATGCTGAAGGGGCCGCTGATCCGGCGCGCCAGCTCCTTGGCGATGGTCACCGAACGATGCCGGCCGCCCGTGCAGCCGATGGCGACGGTGGCGTAGGACTTCCCCTCCCGCAAGAACCCGTGGATGGACAGCCGCAGGAACTTCTCGGCCTCCTCCAGGTACCCCTTCGTGTCGGGCGCATCCAGGACGAAGCGGGCCACCAGTTCGTCCTCCCCCGACAGGGCCGACAGCTGCGGCACGAAGAACGGGTTGGGCAGGAAGCGCACGTCCAGCACGATGTCGGATTCGGCGGGGATGCCGTGCTTGAAACCGAATGACAGGAACGTCACCGACAGCTCGCCCTCGCCCCGCCCGTAACGCTCCTGGATCAGCGCGCGCAGGACGTGGACCGTCAGGGTCCCGGTGTCCACCAGGCCGTCAGCGGCCTGACGCAACTCGGCCAGCGCCTGGCGTTCGGCCGCGATGCCCGCCCGGATGTCCGTGTCGGACAGGGGGTGGCGGCGCCGCGTCTCCGAAAAGCGCCGGATCAGGATCTCGTCGGACGCGTCCAGGTACAGGACCTCCACGGTGTGGCCGGCCTTACGCAGATTCGCGAACAGCGCCGGCGCGCCCGCCAGGAACGCTCCCCCCCGCGCGTCCAGCCCCAGCGCCGCCCGGTCGATGTCCGTACGCGCCTGGAACAGCTCGATGAACTCCGACACCAGCGGCAGCGGCAGGTTGTCGACCGCGTAGAAGCCCAGGTCTTCCAGCGCGCGCAGCGCCGTCGACTTGCCGGCGCCCGAGACCCCCGTGACGACGACCAGCCTCATTCGACGTCGTCCCGCCAGCGCCGCTCGCGCGCGTCGGCCAGCGCGCGGTCGAGCCGCTCCTGAAATTCGCGCGCCGAGTGGTGGCCGCGCACCTGCAGCAGCCGGTTGCGGGCCGCCACCTCGATCAGCGAGCTGACGTTGCGGCCGGGACTGACGGGAATGCGCAAGAGCGGCACCTGCACCTCCAGGATCGGATACACCATTTCGTCCAGGCCCAGGCGATCGTGGCTCTCGCTCTGGTC
>CAZJMY010000095.1:0-4235 GCA_964546845.1 uncultured Myxococcales bacterium
CCCGCGCCGCCGCCCGTCCCGCCCGTGTGTCCGCCCGTGGCGGCGCCGCCCGTTCCTTTGCCCCCGGCGCCCCCGGCGCCGCCGCCACCGGACCCTCCGCTACAACCAACGACAAACAGCGCAATCCCCGCGAAACGAACGACGTGCGAACGAAGCATTCAACCCTCCTGTGTGTGGATGATCGAACTACGGGACGCCGCATCGTCAGCTCAGTCGCCGAGCGGGTCAAGAAATGCGGCCCGCCGGCACCTGTGAGGCGATCACCTCATTTGCTTCACGTCGCTTGACGGGAGGTCCCGGGCTACGGAGGAGGAGAGGATGGCCCATCGCGATGAACGACTCGCGCGCCGGAGAGTGGTGACGCCGGCCCGTCGCGCCGCGCGGGGCGAGCGGCGTGCCAGCGCAGTGGTCGCGATCGCCAGCGCCGTGGCGACGGTCGCGATCGCCACGGCGCTGGCCGTCATCGATCCCTGGCGCGGAATGCTGGGGCTGGCGCTGCTCGTCGCCGCGGTGGTCGTCGGCTGGCACGGGCTGCGCCGGCACGGCGGGCGCCGCTGGACCGGCCTGGGGGCAGGGGTCTTGCTGCTGGCAGGCGTCGCGGGGCTCTCGCTTGCGCGCCATCCGCTCCTTCTGGTGGGCGTGGTGGCCGGACTGGCGCTGGCCTCGGTCGCTGGTGGATACGCGCTGCTGGGGCGCGTGGTCCGTCCCGCCGCGCCGCGCCCCCGGCGTCCGGTGATGATCTACAACCCCCGGTCCGGCGGTGGAAAGGCGACCCGCTACCGGCTGGCGGACGAGGCCAGGGCCCGGGGAATCGACGCCATCGAGCTGGTGCCGGGGGCCGATCTCGCGCAGCTGGTCCGGCAGGCGCTAGACGGGGGAGCGGATGCCGTGGCCATGGCCGGCGGTGACGGCTCGCAGGCGATCGCCGCCGGCATCGCCGCGGAGCGGGACGTGCCCTACGCCTGCATTCCCGCGGGCACGCGCAACCACTTCGCGCTCGATCTGGGCGTCGACCGCAACGACGTGGTCGGCGCGCTGGACGCGTTCGTCGACGGCGGCGAGCGCGTCGTCGACCTGGGTGAGGTCAACGGGCGCTTCTTCGTGAACAACGTCTCGCTGGGCCTGTACGGCGAGGCGGTTCAGCGTCCCGCCTACCGAGACGCCAAGGTGCGAACCCTGCTGCAGACCCTGCCGGAGCTCGACACGGCGGGCGCCAAGCTGGAGCTCCAGTGGCGTGGCCAGAACGGTCAATCTCACGGCGGCAGCACGGCGTTGCTGGTGTCGAACAACCCTTATCGGTTCGACCCGGGACTCGGCGCGGGCAGCCGCCCCCGCCTGGACCAGCAGGTGCTGGGGATCGCGGTCATCGGCGCGCCGGGCGACGACGTCGGCTTCGCCTCCTGGACGTCGCCGTCGTTCGAAGTGATGGCTCGCGGTCCGGTGCCGGTCGGGATCGACGGTGAGGCCCGCCTCATCCAGCCGCCGCTCCGTTTTCGGGTCCGGCCGGCCGCCCTGCGCTGTCGCATCGCCCGTCACCACCCGGGCGCCTCGCCGGCCGCGTTCGCGCCCGAGCGGCCCTGGAACGCGCTGCGGGTCCTGGCGGGCATTGCGGCCGGGCGCGACCCGCGCGGCGGGGTCATCGACAGGGCGAGCCCGCGTTGAGCCTGTCACCGTCCGGACGGGGAGGCTCCGCGAACGGGTGGCCGTTGCGCGACAGTCCGTGCCGGACGATTCCCCGTCACACCGCGCTGCTTCGGGCCGTCACGGAGGCAAGGAGGAGCGAAACATGAAGTACGTCCTGCTGGTCTATCAGGGAACGACGCCTCTGCCGGGCACCGAGCGCTGGAAGGCGCTGTCCGCCGCGGAGCAGAAGCAGATCTACGCCGACTACGCCGCGTTGAACGAGACGCCGGGCCTCTCGCCCGGCCTCCCACTGGGGCTACCCGACGCGGCGCGCACCGTCTCGGTCGTGGACGGGAAGATCGCGGTGAAGAATGGACCGCATCTGGGCGAGGGCGTCGGCGGCTTCTCCGTGTACGAGGCCGACGGCATGGACGCGGCCATCGCCCTGGCGGCGCGCATTCCGGCGGCCCGGCTGGGTGGCGCGGTGGAGATCCGCCCCGCCGAGAAGTACTGGTAGCGCCGGACGCCGCTCACGACAGCGGCGCCGCGCATGCCGGATCGATGCCGATGTTAAGATCCGGCCATGCGTATTCATCACTTATTCAGAGGCTTGTCGTTGTGGGGAGTGCTGGCCGTCGCCGGGTGTGGCTCGTCGTTGCAGCCGTCCGGATCAGGGGGCGGTGGCAGCGGCGGCAGCCCCGCGACGGGCGGCGTGCCGGGAACGGGCGGCGTGCCCTCGACGGGCGGCGTGCCGGGAGCCGGTGGCGCGACCCACGTGTCCTGCGGCGCCACGGTCTGCACGGCGACCGAGTTCTGCTGCGATCCGCTGTGCAGCGTGTGCGCGCCGACGGGCTCGCTTTGCACGCAGGGGTGCGCGCTGGACGGCGGCTCGCCGGGCGTCGGTGTCTGCGCGTCGCTGGAGGCCCGGTACGATCAGGCTCTGGCCTCTGCCCGCGCCTGCACGCCGGCGACCAGCGGTGCCTGTTCGGCCACGCTGCCCGCGGCGCTTCGCGGCAGCGAGTGCGGTTGCAACCCGGTCCCCGTCAACGACGGCGCGCAGGCCGATGCGATCTACCAATCCTGGCTGTCGCTCGGCTGCAACCGCATCCTGCTGTGCATCGACTGCAGGCCGCCGGTGCGAGCCGGCGTCTGCGTCGTCGGCGACGGCGGGACCGGCACCTGCCAGTTCGCCACCGACGGCGGCGGCTGACCGCGCGCGCCCGTCAACCGGCGTTCAGGATGGCCTCGATGCGCGCGGCCAGCTTGCCGCGCCATCCCTTGGCCAGACCTTCGTACGCGAAGGCGTTCTCGTCGGTGAACCCCGCGTGCTCCAGGCGCAGCCAGGTGCCCCCGCCGGGGGTCGCCGCCAGCGTCCAGGTGACGACGGTGTCGATGCGGGTTCCGTACCCCTGCAGGTCGTCGGAGCCGCCGCGCCACGAATAGCGCAGGCGCCGGGGCGGATCGACCTCGAGGACCTCGCAGTGGACGACGCCGTCCCATCCCGGGATGGGCGGCGCTCGAAACGTGAAGCGGTGCCCCACCTCCGGGCGGATGTCGTTCTCCATCAACCACCGCGCCAGCAGCTGCGGTTCGGTCAGCGCGCGCCAGACCGCTGCGGGCGGGCGCTGGATCTCGTACTCGACGACAATGGACTTCGTTCGTTCAACCGTCGCGGTTTCACTCATTCGTCTGCCTCCTCGAGCAACGTCTTCAACTTCTCGATCCGCTCGACCCAGAACGCCTGGTACTCCGACAGCCAGCTGACCAGCGGCTTCAGCCCGCGTGGCTCCGCGCGGTAGTGCGTCAGCCGCCCCTCGTAGCGCTCTTTGACCAGCCCCACGCGGCGCAGCGCCGCCAGGTGCTGCGAGACCGCCGGCTGCGAAACGTCCAGCCCGGCGGTCAGCTGCTTGACGGGCGTCTCCGCCCGCGTGAGGCGTTCGAAGATCGCGCGGCGCGTGGGGTCGGCCAGCACCCGCAGGACTTCACCGACGTCGGTCATGTCCAACTAATAAGTGTGCGCTTATGCGTTGTCAAACGAAAATCGGGGCGCGCGCGGCGTTGGTCACATTCGGACGCGTCGATCCGTCATAAAGAAGCGATGGACGACGACCGGTTGTTCAGGCGGTTCGACGAGAACCGAGACCATCTGCGCGCGGTGGCGCTGCGGATGCTGGGCTCGGCCGGCGAGGCGGACGACGCCCTGCAGGAGGCGTGGCTGAAGGTCAGCCGCGCCGGGACCGGCGAAGTCGAGAACCTGGGCGGGTGGCTGACCACCGTCGTGGCGCGGGTCTGCCTGGACATGCTGCGCGCGCGCCGGGGTCGGGGCGAGCAGCCGCTGGAACCTGCCGCCGCCGCGCTGCCGTCGGGCGCGACGCCGGAGAGCGAGGTCGCGCTCGCCGACGCGATCGGCCCCGCGCTGCTGGTCGTGCTGGACGCGCTGGCTCCGCAAGAGCGCGTCGCCTTCGTCCTGCACGACATGTTCGACCTGTCGTTCGAAGAGATCGCGCCCATCGTCGAGCGCAGCCCCGCCGCCGCGCGCCAGCTCGCGAGCCGCGCGCGGCGCCGCGTCAAGGGCGCGCAGCCGGAGGACGACATCGACATCGCGGGCCGCC
>CAZJMY010000096.1:0-2955 GCA_964546845.1 uncultured Myxococcales bacterium
GCCGGCAGCTGGCCGTTGGGGTGCATGTACCACTCGCGCGTCATCAGCAGCAGCTGCTCCTTCGCGAACTCGGGGTCGATGCGCGCGAACGGGATCATGTGGAACGCCAGGTCCCAGGCCGCGAACCACGGATACTCCCACTTGTCGGGCATCGACAGCACGTCGCGGTTGTAGAGGTGCCCCCACTCGACGTTGCGGCCGCGGCGGTGACCGTCGGGCGGCGCCGGGTGCGCCGGGTCGCCCTCCAGCCAGGCGCGAACGTCGTAGTGATAGAACTGCTTCGACCAGAGCAGGCCGGCGTAGGCCTGGCGCACGGCGTTCCGCTCGTCGGGCGACAGCGGGCCGGTCTTGGCGGCGTAGAAGGCCGCCGACTCGGCGCGCCGGGCGGCGAAGATCTCCTCGAACCGCGCGAACGGCGATTCGCCGGAGACCACCTCGTCCCGCGCCGTCAGCCGCAGCCGCAGCCGCACCTGGCCGCCGGCGGGCACCGTCAATCGAAAGACGGCCGCCGCCTTGGTGCCGCGCTGTTCCGGGTTCACGCGGTCCAGGCGCCCCCCCACGACGTACTCATGGAAGGCGTCCTTGACGAACGGGGTCGCGTTCGGCGTCCCGAACAGGCGCTCGGTGTTGGTCTCGTTCTCGGTGAAGATCAGCTCGGGCGCGCGCAGGCTGGTGGGATCCTCCTCGATGGCCCAGCGGTACGCGCCCAGCGCGGGGTGGGCGACCTCGATCTCGCCCGGGCCCACGCCGGCCAGCGACGGCCGCTCGCCGTACCCTTCGCCGGTGCGCCCCCACGACCAGACGTTGCGAAACCAGAGCGTCGGCAGCACCGCCAGCGGCGCCGCGACCGGACCCCGGTTCGCGACGGTGATCGCGATGAGGATGTCGTCGGGCGAGGCTTTGGCGTACTCGGCGAACACGTCGAAGTAGCGCCCCTCGTCGAAGGCGCCCGTGTCCGCCAGCTCGAACTCGGGATCGTCCTTGCCCCGCCGGCGGTTCTCCTCGACCAGCCAGGCGTACGGGAACTCGCGCTGCGGGTACTTGTAGAGCGCGCGCATGTAAGAGTGCGTCGGCGTGGAGTCCAGATAGAAGTACTGCTCCTTGACGTCCTCGCCGTGGTTCCCCTCGGGCCCGGTCAGTCCGAACAGGCGCTCTTTCAGGATCGGATCGGCGCCGTTCCACAGCGCCAGCCCGAAGCAGAGGCGCCCCTGGCGGTCGCACAGGCCCAGCAGGCCGTCCTCGCCCCACCGGTAGGCGCGGCTGCGGGCGTGGTCGTGCGGGAGGTAGTCCCAGCACGTGCCGTCGGCCGAATAGTCCTCGCGCACCGTCCCCCACTGGCGCTCCGCCAGATACGGGCCGAACCGTTTCCAGTTGCGCTGGCGGCGGCGATCTTCTTCGAGCCGATCCATCTCGACGTCGGCCAGGAATGCGGGCGTTTTCTGGGCTGGCTTGTTCATGCCGGTCCTACGCCGCGTCAGCGGCGCGGTTACAACGATCGCCGCCTGTAACCGGCGCGCGCGGCGGGCGTACGGGAGGCAGTTTCGTTCCTCATCATCTCAAGGAGGCCAAATCATGCGCACGTTCATCGACACGACCCTGGCCCGGCTGCGCGCCGGAGCCGACAAGCTCTCGTTTTTGGGCCCGACGCTGGCCCGACTCACCGTCGGGCTGGTGTTCATCGGGACCGGCTGGGGGAAGCTGCACTCCCTCGGCGACGTCACCGACTTCTTCGCCAGCCTGCACATCCCGGCGCCGGGCTTCAACGCACGGCTCGCCGCCACGACCGAGTTCGTGGGCGGGCTGATGGTGCTGCTGGGGCTGGGCACGCGGCTCGCCTGCCTGCCGCTGGCCTTCACGATGGTGGTCGCGATCGCGACCGCCAAGCGCGGCGACCTGACCGGCCTCACCGCGCTGGTCGGCTTCGAGGAATGGAGCTACATCGTCTTCTTCCTCTGGCTGGCGGTCGCCGGCGCCGGTCCGCTGTCGCTGGACCGGCTGATCGCGCGCTGGCGCGCCGGCGCGTTCACGCCCGCCGAGTTGCCCAAGCCGCTGCTGCGCCCGCAGTCCTGATCGCGCGCGCCGTTCGACCCAAGGGGAGCTGCCGGGCTGCCGGCCGGCAGCTCCCCTTTTTTTGTGGCCTGTTCCCGCCAAAAGCAAACACACGACAAAAAAAGGGCGGCGCCGAACCCCGTCGGCGCCGCCCTTTCGTGAGCTGCTCTCGTTTCACTTGGCCGGCGGGACGATCTTGCCTCCCTTCGCCAGGCAGTTGTCCTTGGTGGTGACCGTGTTCCCCTGCCCCTTGCAGCCGTTCTGCCCCGCGCAGGCGTGGCCGGGGCCGTGGCAAGAGCCGGTGCCCTTGCAGCTGTTGATGCCCGAGCAGGTGACCTGCTCCGTGCTCGCCGCCGACGCGATGCCCGAAGCGCCCATCGCGAACAGCCCCGCCACCGAAGCGGCAATCATTGCTCCCTTGATGCTCATGTCGTTTCTCCTTGGTCGTTTTCGTTGAGGCCGCTCGTGCGGCCCGTTGTCGTCTTCACCGCTCCTACGTCGCGATTCGCGACCGGTTACAGCGGCCCGGGAAGTTTTCGGCGCGTGTAACCCGCGCCGCCGGCCGACGTAGAGCCGGCGTGGTTTCGACAACGGTTCTTCATCAACGAGGAGAGACATCATGAGATTCGATCTGAAGAAGAGAACGCTGGCGTCCGTGGGGATCGGCCTGGCCTGGGCGCACCTGGTGCACGCAGAACCCGCCGTCGCCACGCACAAGACGCTGACCCTGGACGGCGCGCGCGAGCTGGTGGCCGCCGCGCAGAAGGTGGCGCGCGCCCGACACACCACCGGCGCCGTCGCCGTCGTCGACGAGGGGGGCAACCTGATCACGATCGATCGCCTCGACGGGACGTTCCCCGCCGCGTCGAACATCGCCGTCGGCAAGGCGCGCACGGCCGCGCAATT
>CAZJMY010000097.1:0-30548 GCA_964546845.1 uncultured Myxococcales bacterium
CAGCACCGTCATCATCGCCGTCTCCATCCCCCTCGCGATTCTCTCCTCGCTCATCGCGCTCTCCGCCCTCGGCGAGACCATCAACATCATGACCCTCGGCGGCCTGGCGCTGGCCGTCGGCATCCTGGTCGACGACGCCACCGTCGAGATCGAAAACATCAACCGCAACGTCGACCAGGGCAAGGACGTCGTCCAGGCCATCCTCGACGGCGCCCAGCAGATCGCCGTCCCCGCGCTGGTCTCGACGATCGCCATTTGCATCGTCTTCGTCCCGATGTTCTTCCTCTCCGGCGTCGCGAAGTTCCTCTTCGTTCCGCTGGCCGAGGCGGTCTGCTTCGCGATGATCGCCTCCTACATCCTCTCGCGCACCGTCGTCCCCACGATGGCCAAGTACCTGCTGCGCGGACACGAGCACGAGGCCGCCGCCCGCGAACGCGCCAAGACCAGCCGCAACCTCTTCATCCGCTTCCAGGCCGCCTTCGAGCGCGGCTTCGACGGCCTCCGCCTCCGCTACCACGCCCTCCTCGAGCTCTGCCAGCGCCACGCCAAGACGTTCCTGTTCGGCTTTCTCGGCCTGACCGTCGCCTCTGCCGCCCTCCTCTACCCCTTCCTCGGGCAAGACTTCTTCCCGTCCGTCGACAGCGGCCAGTTCAAGATTCACCTCCGCGCCCACACCGGCACCCGCATCGAGGACGTCGCCAGCCTCTGCGACCAGGTCGACCGCACCATCCGCGAGCTGATCCCCCCCGACGAGCTCCTCACGATCATCGACAACGTCGGCCTCCCCTACAGCGGCATCAACACGACCTACTCCAACTCGGCCCCCATCGGCCCCGCCGACGCCGACATCCAGGTGTCGCTCGCCGCCAAGCACCGCCCCACCCCCGAGTACGTCGCCCGCCTGCGCACGGAGCTGCACCGCCGCTTCCCGGGCGTCACCTTCTACGAGCTGCCCGTCGACATCGTCACCCAGATCCTCAACTTCGGCCTGCCCGCCCCCCTCGACATCCAGGTTGTCGGCAACGACCTGGCCGGCAACCGCGCCTGGGCCGAACGCGTGCTCGACCGCGTGAAGACCGTCGCCGGCACCGCCGACCTCCGCATCCAGCAGCCGTTCGACGCGCCCGCCCTGAAGGTCGACGTCGACCGCACCAAGGCGCTGCAGATGGGCCTCTCCCAGCGCGACGTCGCGACCAGCCTCCTCACCGCCACCAGCGGCAGCTTCCAGACCTCCCCCAGCTTCTGGCTGAACCCGCAGAACGGCGTCAGCTACAACATCGCCGTGCAGGCGCCGCAATACGAGATGGACACCCTCCAGGGGCTCGAGAACATCCCCCTCGCCACGCCCCCGGCCGCATCCGCCGCGGCCCGCCCCACGCCCGACTCGAGCGGCCCGGCCCCCGCCACCGCCGCGTCCGGCGGCAGCCGCCCCACCCAGATCCTGAGCAACGTGGCCAGCATCAGCCGCGGCTCCGCCCCCGGCACCGTCTCGCACTACAACATCGCCCCGGTCATCGACATCTACGGCAACGTCGTGGGCACGGACCTCGCCACGGTCGACGCCAAGATCGAACAGATCATCGACGCCGCCAAGAAGGACCTGCCTCGCGGCTCGCGCGTGTTCGTCCGCGGCCAGGTGCAGACCATGCGCGCCTCCTTCCGCGGCCTCGTCGCCGGACTGGTGTTCTCGATCATCCTGGTCTATCTGCTCATCGTCGTGAACTTCCAGTCGTGGCTGGACCCCTTGATCATCATCGCCGCCCTGCCGTTCGCCCTGGCCGGCGTCGTCTGGTTCCTCTTCGTCACCGCCACCCGCATCAGCGTCCCGGCCCTCACCGGCACCATCATGTGCATGGGCGTGGCCACCTCGAACTCGATCCTGGTCGTCAGCTTCGCGCGCGAGCAGCTGGCCGAGCTGCGCGGCGACGCGCGCGCCGCGGCCCTCTCCGCCGGGTTCGTCCGCTTCCGCCCGGTGCTCATGACGGCGCTGGCGATGATCATCGGCATGGTGCCGATGGCGCTGGGCCTCGGCGACGGCGGCGAGCAGAACGCGCCCCTCGGCCGCGCCGTCATCGGGGGCCTCCTCTTCGCGACCGTGTCGACTCTGTTCTTCGTCCCCACCTTCTTCCACGTGCTGCACGGCTGGCTGGAACGCCGCCGCCAGCGACGCGAAGGCGGCCGCCGCGCGCCCGCCGCACCAGGAGATCTCGTCCATGAGTCATGACGCCGCCCCGCCCAAACCGGGCGAGGCTCACCCAGCGCTCAGCGGCCGCAAGGCGATGGCCTTCGTGCTCGTGCTGATCGCCGCCGCCGCCGCCGTCGCGATCCTGGGCATCGTCCCGCGCGTCCGCGCCCGCACGACCCTGCAGCGGCAGACCGACCAGCTCGCCGTCCCGGACGTCCTCGTGGCCCCCCCCACCCCCGGCCAGGTCGCCGAAGAGATCGTCCTGCCCGCGAACGTGCAAGCCTTCACCGACTCGCCCATCTACGCCCGCACCAGCGGCTACTTGAAGTCCTGGGCCGTCGACATCGGCGCCCACGTCAAGAAGGGCCAGCGCCTGGCCGTCATCGCCAGCCCCGAGATCGACCAGCAGTTGCAGCAGGCCAAGGCCGACCTGGCCACGGCGCAAGCGAACTCGAAGTACGCCGAGACGCAAGCCGCCCGCTATCAAGAGCTGCTGAACGAGAACGCCGTGTCCAAGCAGGACACCGACAACTTCCGCGCGCAGGCCAGCTCGACGCACAATCAAGTGGCGGCCGCCCAGGCCAACGTGCGCCGCCTGGCCCAGCTGACCGAGTTCGAGAACGTCTACGCCCCGTTCGACGGCGTCATCACCGCGCGCAACGTCGACATCGGAACGCTCATCGACGCGGGCGCCGGCCGCGAGCTCTTCCACATGGCCTCCGACGACGTCCTGCGCGTGTATGTGAACGTGCCGCAGGTCGACGCGCGCGCCGCGCAGCCCGGCGTCGCCGCCGCGCTGACCGTCCCCGAGCATCCGGGGCGCCGCTTCCCTGGAACGATCGTGCGCACGTCGAACGCCATCGACTCCACGTTCCGCACGCTGCTGGTCGAGGTCGACGTCGACAACCACCAGCACCAGCTGTTCCCGGGCGAATACGCGCAGGTGCACGTCAAGCTGCCGAACGACGGCCGCCAGGCGCTGATCATCCCCGTGCCGACGCTGATCTTCCGCTCCGAGGGGCTGCGGGTCGCCACCGTCCGCGGCGACAAGGCGCACCTGGCGCCCATCACCATCAGCCGCGACGACGGCCGCACCGTCGAGGTCACCGAGGGGTTGCAGCCCACGGACCTCGTGATCCAGAACCCGCCCGATTCGATCATCGAAGGCGAGACGGTGCACGTCGTGATGGCGTCCGCTCCGGCGAAGAATGACGCGAAATAGCTCCGCCGCTCTCGCCCCTCTGGCGGCGGCGCTGCTGGCGGCGGCGTCGTCGGCGGGATGCCTCGTCGGCCCCGACTACAAGCGCCCCGACGCGCCCACGCCGGTCGCCTTCAAAGAGCAGCCCCCGCCGGGCACCTGGAAGACCGCCCAGCCCAGCGACGGCGCCGTCCGCGGCAAGTGGTGGGAGATCTTCGGCGACGCCCAGCTGAATGCGCTGGAAGAGAAGATCGCCGTTTCGAACCAGACGCTGAAGGCGGCGACCGCCCAGTACCTGGCGGCGCTGGACCAGGTGCGCGTCGCGCGGGCCGCCTACTTCCCGACGGCCGGCATCAGCGCCGCCGCCACCCGCATCCGCATCTCCGAGAACCAGCCCACCGTCGTCCGCGGCGTGTCCCGGCTCGACTACAGCCTCTTCACGCTGCAGGGGCAGGCCCAGTGGGAGCCCGACCTCTGGGGTCAGGTCCGCCGCACCGTCGAGCAGACGCGCGCGACCGCGCAGGCGAACGCCGCCGATCTGGCCAACGTCGCGCTGAGCCTGCAGGGCGAGCTGGCCGCCGACTACTTCCAGCTGCGCGGCCTCGACGTGCAGAAGCGGCTCCTCGAGAACACGCTGGCCAGCGACGCCGACGCCCTGCAGCTGGCGCGCGTGCGCTTCAACGGGGGCGTGGCCAACGCCGTCGACGTCGCGCAGGCCGAGACGCAGTACCGCACCGTGAAGGCCCAGGCCATCGACACCGGCGTCGCGCGCGCCCAGTTCGAGCACGCGATCGCCACTCTGATCGGCGTCCCGGCGTCCGCGTTCGCGCTGGCGCCCAACCCGACGGTCATCCCGCTGCCGCCGGTCCCCGCCGCCGTCCCGTCGGCGCTGCTCGAACGCCGCCCCGACGTGGCCGCCGCCGAGCGGCGCACCGCCGCCGCCAACGCCCAGATCGGCGTGGCCGTCGCCGCCTACTACCCGAACCTCACCCTCACGGCGGCTGGCGGGCTGGCCAGCGGCAGCCTCGGCACGCTGCTGCAGGTGCCCAGCCTCCTCTGGTCGCTGGGCGCGTCCGCCGTCGAGACGCTGTTCGACGCCGGCCGGCGCCACGCGCTGACCGACCAGGCGCGCGATCTGTACGCGGCGCAGGTCGCCGGCTATCGCCAGAGCGTGCTGGTCGCGTTCCAGGAGGTCGAGGACAACCTGGCCGCGCTCCGGATCCTCGACGAGGAGGCCCAGGCCCAGACGGCCGCCGTCGAGTCGGCGCGCGAGTCCCTGAGCCTCAGCAGCAAGCGGTACAAGGGGGGCGTCACGACCTACCTTGAGGTGCTGACCGCTCAGACCATCCAGCTCTCGAACGAGCGCGCGCAGGCGGACGTCGCCACGCGCCGCCTGCTGGCCAGCGTGCAGTTGATCAGGGCGCTGGGCGGCGGCTGGGGCGGCGGGCACTCGGAAAACTGAGACTCCGCGCGACACGCGCGCCACGAACGAAAACGGATCTGGCGCCCCGCGCCACGAAAACGCGCCCCCTGGCCTATGCTCCGCTTCTTGCAGAAGGGGAGGCCCATGCGCATCGCTACCTTTTCGCTCTCAGTCGTGGTCGTGGTCCTACTTGTCGCGGGCGGCGCGCCCGCCGCCCGGGCCGACGTCGCGCCCGCCGATACCTGCTCGTCCCCCGGACAGCCCTGCCAGAACGCGGGGGCGATCACCGGACCCGGCAAGCCCGGGACGTGCGTCCAGACGATCTGCACGAAGTTGGTGCGCCAGGCGGACGGCGGGTTGACCCCGATGTCCTACGACTGCAACCGGTGTGAGGCGCCCGACGGGGGCATCCCGGGTGGGGGCGGCGCCGGTGGTGCGGCGGGAGGCACGGCCGGAGCCGCGGGCGGCAACGCGGGCGGAGCCGGGGGTGCCACGGGCGCCGCCGGGGCCACCGCGACGGGCGGGACGACCGCCACGGGCGGCACGCCGGGCAGCGGCGGCTCCTCGGCGACGGGCGCCACCGGCGGTACCACCGGTAAGACGATGCCCGGTTCCTCCTCGGGCTGCGCCATCGTGGGCTCGCCCGCCGAGCCGGCCGCCGCCGTCGCCGTCCTGGCGCTCGCGCTGATGACCACCGTCCTCCGCCGCCGTCGCACGCGCGCCTGATGTCGGTCGGCCTGGTCCACGTCGAGCGCGCGCTGCGGCCGCTCGACGAGCTCCGCCGGTTAGCGCTGCGCGCGCTGGCGCGCACGTCACCCGCCGGGCGCGCCCTCGCGGCGCGGCGGCACCTCCGCGTGCCGGTGCTGCTCTCGGTCCACGCGCTGGCGGCGTTCGTCGCGGCGGTGCTGGCGCCGTCGCTGCTGCTCGCGGTCGCGCCGCTGGTCCTGGGCGTGCCGCACCTCGCCGCGGACGTGCGCCACCTGCTGCTGCGCCGCGCGTCGCCGCGGGGGTGGCTGCTTGGCAGCGCGGCGTTCGCCCTGGCCCTGCTGGCCCTGCGCGTCGTTGCCGAGGCGAAGCCCGCGGCAGCCTCGCTGGCGTTCGAGCACGCCGTCGCCGCCGCGTGGGTCCTCG
Organism: uncultured Myxococcales bacterium; assembly: GCA_964546845.1. Lineage (GTDB taxonomy): Bacteria > Myxococcota_A > Polyangia > Fen-1088 > Fen-1088 > JADGRB01. The sequence continues at coordinate 5,938 of CAZJMY010000097.1, forward strand.
CGGGCGCCCTGGCCGGCGCCCGTCTGGGCGCCGCCGGCGCCGGGACCGATCTCGCCAGCGGCGGCCGGCGCTGGTCGGCGCGCGGATGGAACGTGGTCGTGGCCGCCGTCCTGCTCGGCGCGTTCGCCGTCGCGGCGCCTCGGCTCTGGCAGTTGCTGCTCCTGCACGGCCACAACTTGATCGCCGTCGTCCTGTGGCTGCTCCTCTTCCGGCGCGGCTGGCGGCTCGCGCTCGTGCCGGTGGCGCTGATCGCCGGCGGAGCCGCCCTGCTCGCCAGCGGCGCGCTGCTGGACGTCACGATTCGCCACGGCGTCCTCTCCGTGGCCGGCCTGCACCTCTTCGCCGCGGCGGACTGGCTGGCGCCAGGGCTTTCGGACACGCGCGCCATCGCCCTGGCTGCCACCTTCGCGTTCCTGCAATCCGTCCACTACGGGATCTGGCTGGTCGCGATCCCCGCCGGCGATCGGCCGGGCGACGGGAGCCGCACCTGGCGCGCCGGGCTCCGGTCACTGGCCCGCGACCTGACGCCGGCCGGCCTCTGTGCCGTCGCGGCGCTGGCGCTGCTGGTCGCGGGAATGGGGCTGCTGTTCGCCGCCGGCACGCGCCGCCTGTTCCTGTCCCTGGGGACCTTCCACGGCTGGCTCGAGCTGGCGGTGCTCGCCTTCGTGCTGGCGCGCGGCCGCCTGCCGCTCGCCGCGGACCGGGCCGCCGCTTCGGCGCATCGCCCGTGACCTTCTGGGTCGTCAACTGGCTGCGCGCCTTCGGCCTCACCGTGCTCATCGAGCTGGCGGTGGCCCTTCCGTTACTGGCCGCTGCCGAGCCGAGCCTGGGCCGGCGCGTCGGCGCGGTGATCGCCGCCAACCTCGCCACCCACCCGCTGGTCTGGTTCCTGTTTCCCGGGCTGGCGCTCGGCCGGTGGACCCAGTTCGGCCTCTCGGAAGCCTGGGCCGTCCTGGCCGAGATCGCCGTCTACCGGCTGGTCTGGCCGGCCATGCGGCCCGCCCGGGCCGGCCTGGTCTCCCTCCTTGCCAACGCCGCCTCCTGCCTGATCGGCCTGCTCTTGATGCGCTGACGATTTTTCCCCGGCCGCGCATCCTTTCGCGGCGCCCGAACGTCGTCCGAGTGGAGGAGTACCAGATGACCAAGGACGTGCGTACGGCGATCGTGATCGGCGGCAGCGCAGGCGTGGGGCGGGCCGCGGTGTTGGGGCTGGCGGCGGCGGGACGACGGGTCTGGGCGGTCGGCCGCGACCGCGCGCGGCTCGACGGACTGAGCCGGGACGCGACCGGCCCGGGCGAGGTCCTGACGCGGGCCTTCGACGCCACGGACGCCGCCGCGATGGACCAGCTCATCGACGAAGCCGACCCCGACCTGGTCGTGCTGAGCGCAGGCGCGCGGCCGCGGATGGCCCTGGTCCAGGAACAGACCTGGGAGAGCTTCTCCGCGCCCTGGAACACCGACCTCAAGATCGCCTTCCAGATCGGTCAGACGGCGCTCCGCCGGCCGCTGCGTCCAGGCAGCCGGGTGATCTTCGTGTCCAGCGGCGCCGGCCTCGGGGGATCCCCGCTGTCGGGCGGCTACGCCGGCGCCAAGCGGATGCAGATGCTGCTGGCCGGCTACCTGCAGCGCTCTGCCGACGCGGCCAAGCTGGGCATCCGCTTCCAGGCGCTGGTTCCGAAGCAAGTGCTGGCGGAGTCCGAGATGGGCGCCGCGGTGGCCGACGCGTATGCGAAACTGGGCGGCATCACGCCCGAAAAATACATGGAGCGGTTCGGCGCGCCGCTGACGCCACAGGCCGTCGGGGCCGCCATCCTCCAGCTCGCCGCGGCCGGCGAGGGCGACCTGCCGCGCGAGGGCTCGCTGGGGCCCGTGTTCGGGCTCACCGCCGCCGGCGGGCTCGAGGCGCTGTGAGCGCCGCGGGTGGCGGCCCACCGCCCGAGCTGGCGCAGGCGCGCGCGCGCTTCCTCGACATGGTCGCCGAGATCCGGCCCGAGCTGCATCGCTATTGCGCGCGGCTCACGGGCTCGGTGATCGACGGCGAAGACGTCGTGCAGGACACCCTCGCGCGCGCTTACTACGCGATCAGCATGGCGCACGAGGTGCCGCCCCTGCGCCCGTTCCTGTTTCGCATCGCGCACAACGCCGCGCTGGACGTCCTGCGCCGCCACGACCGCAAGGTCGTCGACCTCGTGGCCGACGTGCCCGAAGACGCTGCCGACGACGACCGTCCGGACCCGGCGGTGGTTCGCGCGGCGCTGGCGACCTTCCTGACGCTGCCGATCGGCCAGCGCAGCGCCGTGATCCTCAAGGACGTGCTGGGCTGCACGCTCGACGAGATCGTCGAGAGCACGGGCAGCAGCCTGCCCGCCGTGAAGGCGGCGTTGCATCGCGGCCGGGCCGCGCTACGCGCCCGCGCCGAGCTGGTCCCGCCCGACGAGCCGCCGCCGGCCCACGACGCGAAATCACCGCGCGCGCGGGCCGAGGAACGCGCGTTGCTGCATCGCTACGCCACCCTGTTCAACGCGCGCGACTGGGACGCGCTGCGCCGGTTCGTCGCCGAGGATTGCCGCCTGGATCTCGTGTCGCGCGCCGAGCGCCGGGGCCCCGGCGTGGGCGAATACTTCACCCGTTACGCCGAGCTGCCTGACTTCCGCGTGGTGCCCGGCGTGCTGGAGGATCCAACGACCGGCGGGCGGCTGGCCCTCGGCATTCACGAGCCCCGGTCGAGCGCCTCGCCGCGCGCCTTCGTGCTGCTCGACTGGCGAGGCGACCGCATCGCGCAGATTCGCGACTTCCGCTACGTCCCCTACATCGCCGACGAGCTGGTGCGCGGGCGGGCGACGTTCCGCGCCGACCCCGACTTCGCCGGCTAAATCGCCAGCGGCGCGGGGAACTGCGAGTCGGCGCCGAACGCGCGGTCCGCGTCCTCCCACGGCGCGGGGACGTCCAGCCACAGGGGGTTGCCCAGCAGCTGCCCGGCGCCGTCGTGATGGAAGACGCGCACGCGCGCCAGCTCGGTCGAGGAGCCGGCGTTGAACACGTGCATCGTGCGGGGCGGCCCGAACAGGCGCGCGCCGCGCGGCACGTGGCGATGTCCGTGCAGCACCAGGTCGCAGCGACCGCGCACCCGGCGCAGCAGCTCGCGCCCCTTGGACAGCTCGGACGTGAAGACGAAACCCAGCCAGTTCGACAGGCGCTCGGCCATGTGCTCCTCCGGCATCGGGAGCACGTGGTGGTGAAGCGCGATGACCACCAGGACGCCGGCCGGCGCCGCGTCCAGCGCGGCGTCGATGGCGTCCAGGTCGGCGTCGTCCAGGCTGCCGTGACCATTGATCCAAGATCGATTGTGCGGCGCGGTCGAATTCACGCGCACGATGTAGAGACCGGGGCGCGTCGCGACTTGCACGCGCGGGCCGCTCATCAGCTGCCCCGAAACGTCCTCACCCAGGCAGTCGTGATTGCCGGGGACGATCACCAGGCGGCCCTGGGCGGCCAGCGGGGCGAAGATGGCCTCGAACGCAGCCAGCTCTTTCGTGAGGCCCCGGTGGGTCAGATCGCCCGTGGCGATGACCTGATCGATCCCCGAGTCGAGCAGCGCCGCGCAGAGGCGCGCCGCATTGGCGTCGTTCTCGGCGCTGCGCCCGACGTGGAGGTCCGATATGTGCGCGAACCGCGCGGCCTGCTTCATGCGTCCACATTAGCGGTGGTCCGTGAACGCACCGCTTCAAACACGTGGCGGCCCCGAAACAAGACCGGAAACATCCGGCGCGGGAACCCCCGAGAGGGCTCCCGCCCCATCCACCGGTTATTTGACGGGGAAATACCCCACCTTGGTGACGATCCCCTGCCCTTCGGCGGACAGGACCCAGTCGATGAAGGCCTTGATCTCGGCCGACGGGTTCGTGCGCGTGTAGAAGAACAGCGGGCGCGACAGCGGGTACGTGCCGTTCTTGATGGTCTTTTCGTCCGCCTCGATCGCCGGCGACTTGTCGTCCTTCTTGATCTTGAGGACCTTGATCCCCTTGGCGTAGGCGGCGCCGCCGTAGCCGATGCCGAACTTCTCTTTCACGACGGCGTTGACGACGGCGGCCGTGCCGGGCATGGCCTGGGCGCGCGGCGTGTAGTCGGCGTTCTCGAGCACGTGCTCCTTGAAGAACACGTACGTCCCCGAGCTGTTTTCGCGCGAGTACGGGATGATCTTGGCGTCCGGACCGCCCACGTCCTTCCAGTTCGAAACCTTGCCCGTGAAGATGGCCTTGAGCTGCGCCATCGTCAGCTCGTTCAGCGGGTTCGAGTCGTTCACGTACACCGACAGGCCGTCGCGGGCGACGACCGTCTCGACCGGGGGCTTGCCCTCGGCCTTCTCGGCCAGCTGCTTCTTCTCGGCGTCCTTCATGGCGCGCGACGCTTCGCAGATGTCCGTCGTGCCGTTGATGAGCGCGCTGATGCCCGTGCCCGAGCCGCCGCCCGTGACCTGGATGGTCGTCGAGGCGTGCTTCTTCATGTACTCCTCGGCCCAGCGCTGCCCCAGCACCACCATGGTGTCGGAGCCCTTGACGGTGACGGTGCCGGCCAGCGCGGGGCGCGCGCTCGTCGCGGCCGCGGTCAGCGCCAGCGCCGCCATCGCGATCTTCATCCCAGTTCTGCTCTTCATGGTCTCTCCTTTAGGTTTTCTGCTCTCTTGGTTCATCAAAGCGCGATGGCCAGGCGGAACAGGAACTCCTGCTCCCAGGGGCTGGCCAGGTTCTTCAACAGCGGCGTCGCGTCGCTTCCGCGGTCGAAGTGATTGACGACGTAGTTGAACGTCGCGCGGAAGCGTTTCGTGTGCCAGTAGTTGACGCCCAGCTCGCCGCTGTCGACGACCGTCTTGCCGACGGCGGGGCTCCCCTTCGTGTCGGGGTCCGACACCGTCTCGTCGAGGTGCTCGTAGCGTAGCGCCACCATCACGCCGTCCCGCACCGGCTTGACCCCGAACTTGCCGAATCGGGTAAACGGCTGCAGTCCCTGCTGGTCGCCGATGATCCGGTCGTCGCCCAGCAGCCAGGCGAAGACCTCCGCATAGAACGAGGTCCCGCGCAGGTCCGCCCCCGCGACGCCCGGCTGCAGAGCGCCCGTGCCGTTCGACGCGATCGTCTCCTCGGCCAGCGAGCTGTGCCGCCAGACGAACTCGCCCCGCGCGCCGTATTTGTGCGCGATGGGCGCGTTCAACTCGGCGGCCACCGAGTTGAGGCGACCCACCTGCCGCAGCTGGTAGGTGTTCGTCGTCCCGCCCGTCGTCGCCGTGAACGACCCCATGTTGAGGAACGTGAAGCCCCCCTGCGTCGTCTGGCTGGGCAGCGCCAGCGTGTTCGATCGATCGCCGGTCCAGAACGACGCGCCGATCTCCACGTCGTGCAGCGGGCCTTCGCCGGTGAACGAGAACGGCGCGACCCAGCCGCGCCCCATCAGGTCGAAGTGGTTGTCGGCGTTCTTGAAGTTCTGGCTGTCGCCGTTCACGACGGCCAGCGAGTAGTAGAAGTTCCGCGCGTCGTTGAAGCCGTGCAGCATGGCCCCCATCTCCTTGTTGTCGGGGATCCCGAACGCGCGCACGGTGATCGACCGCTCCATGAAGTCGAAGTACTTGTCCGACGTCCGGTTCTCGAGGGTGAAAGGCGCGTCGTACTGGCCGACCTGCAGGATCACCAGGTTCTTCCAGGGCGCCAGCGCGACGTAGTCGTCGGTGGTCGCCAGGTTGGCCGGCGCGACCGGAGCCGGTGCCGGCGGCGGGCCGGACGCGAAATCGCCGGCCAACCAGAAGTACACGAAGCCGCCGATCCAGCCGCCGACCTCGAGCCGCGCGCGGCGGAGCAGGAACGAATTGTTCGGCACCTTGTTCGCGCTGTGAAAGACGTAGGTGTCGACCTGGACCCGGCCGCTGGGGAACAGCACGAATGCGTTCTCGGGCGAGCGCAGGAAGGCCGTGCCGTCGCTGAACCCTGCCAGCGGCTCGGCTGCCGGCACCGGCGCGGGCGCAGCCGCCTCGACGACCGGCGGGGGAAGCGGCGCGGCCGCGGGCGGGCCAACCGGCGCCACCTCGGCCGGGGGAGACGCGACCGCCGGCGGCGCCTCCGGGACGGGCTCGGACGGGACCGGTTCCGCCGGCAGCGACGGCGGCGGCATGGGCGGCTGGTTGGAGATGTCGGTTGGCGGCAAGGTCGAGGTCTGGGCTGCGGCGGCGCCGGACAACAACAGGACACAGCCAGCCAGGACGGCCGCCGTGGTTCGAAGCGGTCTGGGATTGGGCTTGAGCTCGAGCATGGGTCCTCGCAGACGGGCGGCATCGTGCCCCCCGTCGGTGACACGCGCGTGACACCGCCGAAACGTTTCTTGGAAGCGCCCCGGCCAGGGGGTCCGCGCCGTCCGTGTCGCGTGTGTCACCTGGTTGTCACAATCGCGCCACCGATTCGTCAACGCCCGGTGCTTTTATCCGCAGCGTGACTTCCCCCGAGGGCGCCCTTTCGATGGCCCGCCGCCGAACGACCAGTGCGAAGATCACCGTGCCTCCGGTACGGCCACCCAAGTTGACGCTGGCGCCGGCGCCGTTCTGGCATCGCGGGATCGAATGGCTGCTCCGGGGGCTGGCCGTGTCGGCCATCGTCGCGATCGTTCTGATCCTGGTGTTCATCGCCAAGGAGGCGGCGCCCATCTTCTACGCCAAGGCCGTACGGGCGGAGGTGACGCTGTCGAAGATGTTCGTCCCGCAGCTGTGGCCGGGCTACGACGAGTCGTCGTCCGTGTGGCAGCCGGTCTCCGAGATCCCCAAGTTCGGCATCTGGCCGCTGATCCTGGGGACGCTGAAGGTCACCGTCGTCGCGATGCTGGTCGCCGTTCCGCTGGGCGTGGGTGCCGCGCTCTACGTCTCGCAGTACGCCGGCCGGCGCACGCGCGAGATCGTCAAGCCGGTCGTCGAGCTGCTGGCCGGGATCCCGTCGGTGGTCCTGGGCTTCTTCGCGCTGATGGTGATGGCGACCTGGTTTCAGAACCTCTTTCACCTCGAGTCGCGGCTGAACGCGCTGGTCTCGGGCGTGGCCCTGGCTTTTGCCGTGGTCCCGGTGATCTTCACGCTGGCCGAGGAGGCGCTGCGCGCGGTCCCGAACAGCTACGTCGAGGCCTCGACGGCGCTGGGCGCGGCGCGCTGGCAGACCATCCTGCGCGTCGTGCTGCCGGCCGCCAGCCCCGGGATCGCCGCCGGCATGGCGCTGGGGCTGGGACGCGCCGTCGGCGAGACGATGATCGTCCTGATGGCCTCGGGAAATGCCGCCATCGTCTCGGGCAACTTCGCGGACTCCGCGCGCACGATCTCGGCGACGATCGCGGCCGAGCTGGCCGAGGTCGTCTTCGGGGGCGCGCACTACACCGTGCTCTTCTTCCTGGGCACGCTGCTGTTCCTGACCACCTTTTGCATCAACACCGTCGGGGACTGGGCGATCCGTCGCATGAAGACCCGGCTGGGGGGCACCGCGTGACCGGCGAGCTGGGCGTCCCGACCGCCATCGCGACCACCGAACGTTCCGCGGCGGTGGCCCGCGCCAATGCGCGCCGCACGCGCCGCAACCTGGTCGCCGACGGGGCCATGGCCCTGGCCACCGGGGCCACGCTGCTGATCGTGCTGGCCGTGCTGGCCATCATCCTGATCGACGTCATCCACAACGGCGCGCCGCGCCTGTCGTGGGCCTTCCTCAGCGAAGCGCCGCGCGAAGGCATGACCGCCGGCGGCATCTTCCCGGCCATCATCGGCATGCTGGAGATGGTCATCCTGATGACGCTGGCCGGCGTGCCGGTCGGCGTCGCGACCGCCATCTACCTGCACGAGTACGCGTCGCCCGTCTCGCCCGTCACGCGCGCCATCCGGATCGCGGTCGCCAACCTGGCGGGGGTGCCGTCGATCGTCTTCGGCCTTTTCGGCCTTGGGTTCTTCGTCCAGTTCCTGGGCGCCGGCGTCGACAAGGTGTTCTTCCACGGCGAGAAGATCTACGGGCAGCCGGCGCTGGTCTGGGCGGCGCTGACGATGGCCGTGCTGACCCTGCCGGTCGTCATCGTGGCGACCGAGGAAGCGCTGCGCGCGGTCCCTCGTGAGCTGCGCGAGGCCTCGTTGGCCCTGGGCGCCACCAAGCTTCAGACGGTCATGCACGTGGTGGTTCCGCAGGCCGCGCCAGGCATCCTGACCGGCACCATCCTGGCCGTGAGCCGCGGCGCCGGCGAGGTGGCCCCCATCCTGTTCACCGGCGCGGCCTACTTTCTGCCGCTTTTGCCCAAACACCTGTGGTCTCAGTTCATGTCCCCGAGCTATCACGTATACGTGCTCTCCACGCAGTCGCCGGATGTCGACGCGACCAAGCCGATCCTCTACGCGACGGTGCTGGTGCTGCTGGCGCTGACGTTCACGCTGAACATCGCCGCCGTCGTGGTGCGCGCCCGGATGCGCCGCCGGATCCCCGGAGGTGTCGGATGACCGCCGCCAACGGCCTCGCCAAGCCCGAGCCCGAGGTCAAGCTGAAGGTCAAGGACCTGACCGTCTTCTACGGCCCCAAGAAGGCCGTGGGCCCGGTCTCGATGGACATCGTCGGCCAGCACGTCACGGCGCTGATCGGCCCCTCCGGCTGCGGCAAGTCGACCTTCCTTCGCTCCTTGAACCGCATGAACGAGCTGATCCCCGGCTGCCGCATCGAGGGCGACGTGCGACTGGACGGTGACGCCATCTACGGCCAGGGGATCGACCCCGTCGCCGTGCGGCGCCGCATCGGGATGGTCTTCCAGCGCTCGAACCCCTTCCCGAAGTCGATCCTCGAGAACGTCGCCTACGGGCTGCGCATCGGCGGCGTCAACGACGCCCGCGAGATCAACGCCCGCGTCGAGCGCGCGCTGTCGCAGGCCGCGCTGTGGGAAGAGGTGAAGGACCGTCTGAACGACAGCGCGCTGGGACTGTCGGGCGGACAGCAGCAGCGCCTCTGCATCGCGCGGGCGCTGGCCGTCGAGCCCGAGATCCTGCTGATGGACGAGCCGGCGTCGGCGCTGGACCCGATCGCCACCGCGCACATCGAAGAGCTGATCAACGAGCTTTCCGAGAACTACACGGTCGTCATCGTCACGCACAACATGCAGCAGGCGGCGCGCGTCGCCGACTACACGGCGTTCTTCTATCTCGGGGAGCTGGTCGAGTTCGACAGGACCGACGTCCTGTTCACGAAGCCCAGCGACTCGCGGACGGAAGACTACATCACGGGGCGATTCGGATGATCAGGACCAACAGTCCCTCACGCGAGCACACCAACCGCGAGTACGAGCTGGAGCTGCGCCGCCTGCGCGAGCAGCTGCTGTTGATGGGCGCCAAGGTCGAGGACATCATCAACGGCAGCATCCGCGCCCTCATCGATCGCGACAGCGAGCTGGCCGAGCAGATGATCGCCGTGGACCGCAAGATCAACCAGCTCGAGATCGCCATCGACGAGCTGTGCATGCAGGTGCTGGCGCGCCGGCAGCCCGTCGCCTCGGATCTGCGCTTCCTGACGACGGCGCTGAAGCTGGTGACCGATCTCGAACGGATTGGCGACCTGGGCGTCAACATCTGCGAGCGCGTGCTGGAGCTGAACGGCGAGCCGCCGCTGAAGCCCTACGTCGACCTGCCCAACATGTCGCGCGAGGTGCAAGAGATGCTGCACGAGGCGCTGGACGCCTTCGTCGCGGCGGACGTCGAGCGCGCGCAGCGAGTCATCGCGCGCGACAAGAACGTCGACGCCTACTACACGCAGATCTTCCGCGAGCTGCTGACCTACATGATGGAAGACCCGCGCAACATCTTCCGCGCGACGCGCCTGCAGTCCATCGCCAAGTACCTCGAGCGCATCGGTGACCACGCCACCAACCTGGGCGAGCTGACCGTCTTCATGGTGAAGGGCAAGGACATCCGCCACGCCGGCAAGCTGGGCGACGGGACGATCTAGATCGGGACCCTCAAAGGGTCCCGCGCCCCCCGCGATGTGCTCGCGCGGGCTCAGCCCGCGCTCCCTCGACGCGATCGAACCCCGTTTGAGGCGCTGGCCCAGCTGCTACAGTTCGGGGGTGGCTCTCGGGCCGGAACGACAGCGGGCGCTCTTCGACGACGGGTACCTCATCGTACGTGACGCGGTGCCGCGGGCACGCGTCGACGCGGCGCTGAAGGCCATCAACCACTCCCTGGGCGAACAGGGGATCGACAAGAGCCAGATCTGGACGCTGCGCGCGCAGACGTTCTGCCCGGAGCTGACGGCCGCCGATCCGATCCTGGACCTCTACCGCGGGACGGCGCTGCAGGACGTGGCCGAGGCGGCGATCGGCCCCGGGACGCTGCCGCCGCCCCCCAGCGGCCAGATCGCGCTGCGCTTTCCCCAGGAGATCGCGCAGCCGAAGGATCCTTACCCGCACATCGACGGCATGCCGGGACCGCTGAACGGCGTCCCGGCCGGCACCGTCTACCACTTCACGGCGCTGGGCGGCGTGTTCCTGAGCGACGTCAGCGAGCCGTTCCAGGGCAACTTCACGGTCTGGCCGGGCACGCACCGCGCGCTGGCCGCCCATTTCGCGGCCCACGGCACCGACGAGCTGCTGCAGGGGTTTCCGAAGATCGCCATGCCGGCGCCTCGCCAGCTCACCGCGCGCGCCGGCGACGCGATCCTGGCGCACTATCAGCTGGCGCACGGCGCCGCCCCCAACGTGGGGCCGCACGTGCGGTACGCGGTGTTCTTCCGGCTGGCGCGCCAGGGGCACGATCCCTCGTCGACGGCCACGATGGTCGACATCTGGCGCGAGTGGGGCGGCCTCAACAACGCGGGACGGGCGTGGTAGCAAGCGGAGCATGAATTCGAAGCGCCTCGTGCGACTGCTGGCCTGGGTCGTGACGGCTGGGCTGCTGTTCCTGCTGTTCCGCAAGATTCCCTTCCAGCAGGTCGTCGCGGCGACGCGCGCCGCCGCTCCCTGGACGGTGCCGGCCGCCCTGCTGTCGATCGTGGCGGTGTACCTGGGCGACTCGTTCGCGATCTGGAAGACCTTCGGCTGGTACCTGACCCGCCTGTCGTTCGGTGACGTGCTGCTGGTCCGGGGCGCGACCTATCTGCTGGCCGCCATCAACTACAACGTCGGACAGGGCGCGATCATCTACTTCGTGCACCGCGTGGCGCGCGTGCCGATCATCCGCGGCGTCGCCACGGTCCTCTTCATCATGGGCATCAACGTGCTGGCGCTGCTCTTCCTGACGACCGCCGGGCTGGCCGCCGCGCCGGCCGTCCCCCACGCGGTGGTGGTGCTGGTGCTCGTGGCCTACGCCGGCCTCGCCGTCTACGTCTTGGCGATCGCGCTGCGCCCCCGGTGGCTGGCGGCGCGGCCGGTGTTCGAGGTCCTGCTGAACGCGGGCGTGGCCGGTCACCTGCGCACCTTGCTGGTGCGCCTGCCGCACATCGCCGCCTTGATCACGATGCAGATCGTCCTGCTGTGGGGGTTCGGCGTGCGCGTGCCGCTGGTCGACGCGCTGGCGGCGCTCCCTCTGGTGTTCTTCGTGGCGGTGCTGCCGATCTCCGTGCAGGGGCTCGGGACGACCCAGGCCACGATGGTGTACTTCTTCGCGCGCTGGGCCCCCGGCGACCATGCGGCGCAGCAAGCGGCCGTGCTGGCCGCCAGCCTGGTCGGGCAGGCCATCATGCTGGCGTTCCAGGCCGTGCTGGGGACGGCCTGCCTGCGCAGCCGCGTGGGACGCGCCCTCAGCGCCTCGACGGAGCCCGCCGCCCAGGCATGATGATCCAAACGACTCCCCGGCACGTACGATCCGCATGTCCCTTGTGACCGCGGCGCGACCGCTGTTAAGGTCCCAGGCGATGTGGGGGGACGAGCCCGGGGACGCCCGGGTGGTGGGTTCACTGCCGCGTACCGAAGACCCGGCTCTGGTCGCCGCGGTTGCGCAGGGAAATCGGGAAGCGCTAGGAGCCCTTTACGATCTGCACGCGCCGCTGCTGTTCGGGCTGGCCAGGCGGATGCTGGGAAATGCCGCCGCCGCCGAGGACCTGCTGCACGACGTGTTCCTCGAGGTCTGGCAGCACGCGTCCGAGTACAGCCCCGATCGCGGCAGCGTGCGGTCCTGGCTGCTGGTCCGGACGCGCTCGCGGGCGCTGGATCGCCTGGGACGCGGCGCGCGCGAGTCGCGCGTCACCCAGCACCTGTCGCTGGCGTCGGAGGGGGAGGCCTCGCTGGCGCCCAGCCCTGCCCTGTCCCTCGACGGAGCCCGCCTGCGCCGCTTGCTGGGGACGCTCCCCGCCGAGCTGGTCGCCGTGCTGGACCTGACCTACTTCGAGGGGCTCTCCGCCACCGAGATCGCGCAGCGGCTGGGCATCCCGACCGGCACCGTGAAGTCGCGCCTGGCCCGCGCGCTGGAGACCCTGCGCTGCGCCATCGCGCCCGCGCGCGCGGGTGGAGGCACGCGATGAGCGCGGACGACGACGCGCTGGAAGACGCCCTCTTCGCGGCCTGGGCAGAGGCGAACGTCATCGCCGAGAGTCCGCCGGCCGCCGCGCGCGCGCGCCTGCTGGACGCCTTGAGCGGCGCCGGCCGGTTCCAGCCGCTGCTGGCCGCGCTGGGACGCCTCACCGACCTCGGCGCGGACGCGCTGTCTGCCGTGCTGAGCCGGATCGACCAGGCCGCGTCGTGGACCGAGGGCGCGCCCGGCGTCAGCTACTTCCACTTCACGCCCGGACCCGGCGCGCCGGCGCCCGCCGCCGGGATCGTGCGCGTGCGCCCCGGCGCCGTCTTCCCGCGGCACCGCCACCTCGGCCCCGAGGTCGGCTTCGTCCTCGACGGCGTGCTCGTCGAAAATGGACAGCGTCACGCAGCGGGCAGCGTGATCGAATCGGCCGTCGGCTCGGAGCACGAGTTCGCGGCCGCTCCAGGGCGCGACCTGCTGATCGTGTCGTTGCACGGCGGGATCGTCTTCGCCGATCCGAACGCCTTCCGCCTGATCCCGCCCGGCTGACGGGCCGCGCGTTTCAGTCGGTCCCGAGCCGGCGATTGAGGGCGGCCAGCTCCTCGCCGATGGCGAAGTGGATCAGCTCGACGACGCCCGCGTGAGCGCGGGCCACCGCCCACAGCTCCTCGGGCGGCTGCAGGACGGCGGCGGCCAGGCGGCGATCGGCGCGCGCGATCTGCTCGAACGCGCCCAGCACGTCCCCCGACGCGACCAGCGCCGCGCGGTACCCCGTGTGCCCCAGGCCGCGCAGCCAGCGATCGCCGTCGAAGAGCCCCGCGTCGCGGAACGACAGCGCCGCCTGCTCGAACGCCCGCCGCTGGCGCCGCGGCAGCATGCGCGCGATCTTCTGGGACACGTCGTTCAGCTGTTCCTCGGGCAAGATGCCGCGGCCGTAACCCGGGTAGACGGTGCGGACGCCGGCGGCGACCAGCAACCCGAGGTCCTTGCCCGGAATGCGCCCGATGGCGTACGTCCCGGCGCGCAGGTGTCCCAGCTGGCGCCCCAGCTGCAGGTACGCCTCCTGCCGGGGCAGCCCGTTGAAGCCGGGCGGCAGCAACAGCGACGGCGGCGGGCCGGCCTCGATCTCGACCTGGCTGGCGATGGCGCGCGCCTGATAGACCTCGTACCCGTCTTCCACGCCCAGCAGCATCGCGACCCGCCCCACCAGCGCGCGCACCGGATCCTCGGACCGCGGCGGCAGGCGGTCCTGCTTGGTCACGCCCCAGTCCTCCAGCGACAGGCCGTAGAGGCGGGGCAGCACCTCGGACATCGCGGCCAGCAGCGCCGTCGCCGGGTGGCGCGCGTCCGGGTGGCGCAGCACGGACTCGAACTCCGCGGCGGAGATGATCCCCTTGGCCTCGGGTGACCAGCGGGCGCGCCCCTCGCGGATCGCGCGGGCCTCGGCGGGGTCCGCCAGCCCCAGTGCCGCCAGCGCCGCCGCCACGCGTCCCGCCCGGCGGCGCTGCCCGGCCCGCTCGCACAGCCGCCGCAGCGCCTGCAGGGACTCGACCCGCAGCGGCTCCAGGCGCAGCAAGGCCAGATGCTCGGCGATGGCGTCGGTCAGGCGCTCGGCGCTCTCCAGCACGCGCGCCAGCTCGACGCGCGCCTCGACGTCTGCGTCCGAGGCGGCGACGACGATCCGCAGCTCGTCGACGGCCCGCGCGGGGCTGGCCAGCGGCCCGCTCCACAGCGCGGCCAGCCGCATGCGCCGCGCGCGCGACGTCGGCACGACCTCCAGATAGCGACCCAGAGCCGCGGCCAGGCGGGCGGGCTCGTCCAGCCGGGCGAGCATCTCGTCCAGCCGATCCAGCGCCTGGTCGTTGCCGGGGTCCAGCGCCAGCGCCTGCTCGAAGGCGGTCGCCGCGCCGTCCGGATCCTCGGCGGGCCCCGCCAGCAGCTCGCCCAGCGTCAGCAGGTGACCGACCCGCGCCTCCGGCTCCGTCTCCAGGCCCGCCAGCCGCCGCAGCACGATGGCCGCCTCGCCGTAGTCGCGCCGCCGCGTCAACCCGCGGGCCAGGCCGTTGAGCGCGGCCAGGTCGTCGGGCTTGGCCAGAAGCGCGTTTCGATAGGCGTCGATGGCCTGGTCGCCGTCGGCCAGCGCGCGCTCGGCGATGTCGCCGATCCGGGCCCACGCCGCGCTGACCGCCGCCGAATCGGCCGACGCGCCGATCGCGGCGCGGTAGGTGGCGATGGCCTCGGCGGACCGCCCGATCTCCGCCTCGACGTCGGCCAGGCGCACCAGCACCGCCACCGAGCCCGGATCCAGCTTGACCGCCTCGGCCAGCACCGCCGCCGCTTCGACCGGATCGCGCGCGTGCAGCAGCTCCGCCAGCGCCAGCAGGCGGTCGCGGCGCTTGGGCAGCGTCCCGGCCGCCGCGCGCCGCCGCATCACCTGCGCCAGCCGTTCGTCGTCGCCGCGCGCCCGAAGAATGACCTGCAGCACCTCGAAGTCGGTCTCGGCCTCCGGCTCGATGGCCAGCACCTCTTCCAGGCAGCGGGCCGCCATCGCGTCGTCGCGCACCTGGTTCGCGTAGAGGCGCGCCGCCTGCCGGAACGCGTCCGCGGCGCGGGCCGGCGCCTTCGTGAGGCGAGCCAGGCGCGCGTACAGCTCCGCCGCCGATCGTGCGTCGCCGTTGCTCTCGCGCAGCTGGGCCAGCGCGGCCAGCGCCGGCAGGAAAGTCCCGTCGGCTTCCAGCGCGCGCGCCAGCTCGGCGTCGGCGCCGCCCAGGTCGCGCGCCTCCAGCCGCGCGCGCCCGAGATCCCACAGCAGCACCGCCCGCATCAGCGGCTCGGCGGCCCCCTCGGCGCGCCGGCGCCGCGCCAGGATGAGGCGCGCCGAATCGCCCGCCCGGGCCGCGGCGCGCGCGAACAGCGTCAGCGTCTCTTCGGTGCCGCGCGCCTCGACGACCCGGTTCCACAGCGGCAACGTCTCGGAGGCGGTCTGCCCCACCCGCTCGCGCGCCCGCGCCGCCGCCTGCCACAGGGCGGCGCGCGCGTCGTCGTCGTCGCTGCCGGCGGCCAGCTTCTCCAGTGCCGACGCCGCCTCGCGATCGCGACGGAACCGGAACGCCAGCGCCAGCTCGGCGTCCAGCACCGCCGGATCGGCCGGCGCCGCCTCCAGCGCGCCGTGCAGCACGGTGAGCGCCGCTTCGGGGTCCTGCAGGTGCCAGGCGAGGTCCAGCCGCAGGCCGACCTCCGCGGCGGCCGGCCCACGCGCCTTCCGGCTGCCGTCGCGGCCCGCGGCGCGCGCAGCCTCGTCGGCGGCGGCCAGCCGTTTCAGGTGGCGCGCGCTCAGCTCCGCGCCGCGGCCGACCAGGCGCCACAGGCGGTCCTCGGCGACGGCCGCCCGCGCGTCCGCGCCGGTGGCCACGGCGCGCTCGATCGCCGCCAGGGCCTCGCGTCGGCGCCCCAGCTGCCACTCCAGAACCTCGGCCTGGGCGCGATACGCCGCCGCCTTGTCGACGGGATCCGAGAGCGTCTGCCCCAGCGTCCCCAGCCCCGCCACCAGCTCGTCGGCGCGGCCCAGACGCTGCAGCAGGCGCGCGTGCTCGGCGATGGCCTCGACGTTGGCCGGATCGAACGTCAGCGCGCGGCTGGCGGCGGCCAGCGCGTCGTCGAGCCGCCCCAGGCGCAGCGCGAACAGCCGCGCCGCCTCGACCTCGAAGCTGGAGGCGCTGGTGGGGTTCGGCTCGTTGGCCGCCTGCTGCGACAGCACGCCGGCCAGCGCCTCGAACCGCCCGCGCCGGTGGTGCGCCCGTGCGAGGCCCGAGAGCACCGGCCGCGAGCCGGGGGCCAGCGCCAGCGCCGCCTCGTACGCGCGCACCGCCTCGTCGTCCGCGGCCGCCCGCTCCTCGAAGATCGTCCCGGCCCGGAAGCACCAGGCGAAGCGGGTCGCCTTGTCGAACGCCGGGATCTCCGTCCCTAGCCGTAGCGCCGCTTCCGCCGCGACCAGCGCGTCGCCCGCCTTCTCGGCGGCCCGCAGCAGCGCGCCCAGCGCGGCGCCCCGGCGCGTCCCCAACTCGACCCACTCGCCGTAGAGGGCCAGCGCCTTGCCGGGGTCGCCGAGCCGGTCTTCGTAAAGGGCGCCCAGCCGCTCCAGGCGTACCGCCGCCTCCGCCCCGACGCTGGTCCCGCCGTCGCCCAGGGAGGTCGGCGCGGCGGTCACCTCGACGACCTTCGCCATCTCGTCCCAGCGGTCCAGCGCGGGCAGCAGCCGCTCCAGAAGGTGCGCGGCGGGCGCGTAACCGGACACCGCCTCCAGCGCGCGCCGGGCCAGCGCCGCTGCCCGCGGCAGGTCGTGACCGGCCGTCTCGGCCAGCTCGGCGGCCCGCATGGCCAGCGCCGCCCGCTCGGCCGGCTCACCGGCGCGATCGACCGCGCTCTCGGCCAGCGCGACCTGCGCCGCCGCGTCCCCGGTGCGCGAGGCGATGCGTTCCAGCGCCGCCAGCGCCACCGGATCGGCCGCCCGCGCCTCCAGCAGGCGCCGGTAGCGTCCGGCAGCCGCGTCGTCGTTGCCTTCGTGAAGCTCGGCGATGTGCGCGCCCAGACCCTGCAGGGTCGCCGCCCAGTCGCGGTCGCGCGTCAGCTCGGCTTGCCGGTCCAGCGCCAGCCGGGCCTTGCCCCACTGCCCGGACGCCAGCGCCGCCGACGTCATCGCGAAGAGCGGCGCCGGATCGGCCGGGTCGGCGGTGTGGGCGGCCTCCGTCAGCTCGTCGGCGCGCGCGGGGGCCCCCAGCCGGTGGCGAGCCAGCGCGGCCCCCAGCGACAACCAGCCGGCCCGCTCGGGACCGGCCGTGGCGTCGGCCTCCAGCGCGACGACCCGGGCCAGCTCGGGATAGCGGCCCAGCGCCGCCGCCGCCCGCCGCGCGCCCGCCCGCGCCAGCGCCGCCGCGCCGAAGCTGGCGCGCTGCCGCAGCTCGCCCTTGCCGTCCTCCTCTTCCAGCGCCCGCAGCCACAGGCCCAGCGCGTCCGCGACCCGGGTCGGATCGGCCTCGGCCAGCAACGCCAGCCGGCACAGCAGCCGGCCGCGCTCGCCGGCCGTGCGCGCGCCCGCCAGACGCCGTTCCAGCACCGACTGCAAGAGCGCGCCGTCCGCGGCTCCGCCGCCGCGCCCCAGGGCGCCCAGCGTGTTCTCTTCCAGAGCCAGCAGCGCGGCCGCGTGACCGGGCTGCTGGGACAGGGCCTCCTCCAGCACCTCGCGGGCCCGGGCCGGCGCGTCCAGCGGGTGGCCCAGCAGGTACGCCTTCTCGACCGCCAGATCGGCGCGCTCGACGGGGTCCGCCGCGGCCTTGCGCTCGACGTCCAGCAGGTCCAGGGCCGACCAGAAGCTGCCCGTCTCGACCGCGTGCACCCGCAGCGCCCGCAGCACCGGACGGAACGTCAGCTCGGGCGGCTCCTCCAGCGCGAGGCGCAGGTGGTCCATCGCCGCCGCGACGTCCCCCACCTCCTCTTCCAGCAGGCAAGCCGCCGCGTATCGCAATGCACCGGCCGGCGCGCCCTCGCGGGCGTCCGCCTCGTCGACCAGCGCCATCGCCTCGGCTTCCCACGGCGCGGGCGAAGGGGCGGCGCCCCGGCGATGCTCGTCGGCGCCCATCGCCATCGGAACGCTTGGCTGGGTGACCTCGTCCGGACGAGGGCGCGGCAACGGCGTGGGCGTCAGAGCCGACATGGCGAATGGGACCGCCACTTTACACCCTTGCCGCGCCACAAGGCCGTTTCAGCACGCACAAGGGACGCCGCCGCCGTTTCCTTCGGAAGCCGCCCGCGGGCGGGTTATGATGGCGGGCCTAGGCACCCGCGGGCATGGCCAAGATCATCGTCACGGGCAACGATCAACGCCGCGAGTACGAGCTCGGCGCCGTCAACACGATCGGCCGCCACCCGGACAACACGCTGCAGATCCTGGACCGCATCGTGTCGAAGGAGCACGCCCAGGTCCTGCGTCAACCGGATGGCAGCTACCTGTTCCGCGACCTCGGCAGCCTCAACGGGTCGTTCCTGCGCGGCGACCGCGTGCACGAGCACATCCTGCGCGAGGGGGACGAGATCGTGCTCGGCTCGACCACCCTGACTTATCAAGAACGGTCGGCCCAGGACTCGCTGCTGCAGAAGGTGACCATCGCGCCGTCGGCCACCGAGGCGCTGATTCGCCAGAAGATCCAGACGCCGTCCACCACGCGCGAGTTCCTGCCCGAGCGCGAGATCTTCGACCTGGAGGTGCTGCGGCGCGACTACGAGAAGCTGCGCCTCGCGCACGAGCTGGGGCGATCGATCGGCCTCGAAGTGAACCTCGAGCTCTTGCTCGAGCAGATCATCATGAAGGCGTTCGAGCTGATCCCCGCGGACCGCGGCGTCATCCTGCTGATGGAGGACGGCGTCCCGCGCCCGAAGATCGCCAAGACCCGCGACGGGAAAAACGAGCAGATCGTGCTGTCGAAGTCGATCCTGGCCGAGGTCGTCAGCAACAAGGCGTCGGTGCTGTCGTCGGACGCCACGATGGACAGCCGCTTCTCCGCGGCCCACTCGGTCATCATGCAGGGGATCCGATCGACGATGACCGTGCCCCTGCTGCACCACGACGAGCTGCTGGGGATCATGCACCTCGACTCGATGATCGCGACCAACGCCTTCACCGAGAAGGACCTGCAGATCTTCGGCGGCATCGCCAGCCAGGCCGCCATCGCCATCCACAACTCGCAGCTGGCGCGCAAGATCGAGCACGAGGCGAAGACCCGCGCGCAGTTCCAGCGGCTGCTGTCGCCCAACCTGGTCGACCAGGTCGTGCAGGGCAAGCTGCAGCTGGAAAAGGGCGGCGCCCTGTCCGAGGTGACGCTGCTGTTCTCGGACATCCGCGGCTTCACCTCGATGAGCGAGTCGCGCGAGCCGCAAGAGATCGTCCGCATGCTCAACGAGTACTTCGAGCTGATGGTGGACGTGATCTTCAAGTACGAGGGGACGCTGGACAAGTTCGTCGGCGACGAGGTCATCGCGCTCTTCGGCGCGCCCGTCCCCATGCAGAACGCCGAGCTCAAGGCCGTCCAGTGCGCGCTGGACATGCAGCGCGTGCTGGCCGAGTTCAACCGCACCCGCGCCGCCGAGGGGCAAAACGAGATCCACGTCGGCATCGGCATCAACACCGGCATGGTCGTGACCGGCGCCATCGGCAGCTCGCGCGCGCTGCAGTACACGGCCATCGGCGACGCGGTCAACACGGCGTCGCGCCTGTGCAGCGTCGCGCAGGCGGGCCAGGTGATCCTGTCCGACGCCACCTACCGCAAGGTGCAGGGCGAGGTCGCCGCCGCGCCGTTGCCGCCCGTCCGCGTGAAGGGCAAGACCGACGTGCTGCGCGTCTACAACGCCGTCGGCCTGCGGCGCCCCGACGGCCGCGGCGAAGCCACCCGGCCCGGCTGAGCGCCGGTCGACGGCGCGGAACGGCGGCGAGGATGGTGGGGACGGCCAAGATGCGCCTGATCGTCGTCGCCACGGTGGCCACGCTGGCGGCGTCCGCCAAGCCGTCGCGCGCCGCATCGCTGACCGTCGATGCGCCGGACGGGTGCATCGAGCAGGCCACGTTAGACCAGGAGATCGCGGACCTGGTGGGCCGGCCGCTCGCCGAGTCACCCGACGCGGACTTCCGCGTCACGATCGCGCCGGCGCGGGCGGGACGCTGGCATCTCAAGCTGGAGACGATCGGCAGCCCCACGCCCGGTTCGCAGACCCGCGCCGGCGCCGTGCGCGAGCTCGACGGCGCGAAGTGCGCCGAGCTGGCGGAAGCAGCGGCGGTTGCCATCGCCGTTTCGGTTCGGGCGCTCGCCGACAGGCCCCCACCGGCGCCACGCGCGCCCGCCCCTGACGCCGCCGTGCAGACAGCCGGTCCGGCCCCCACGATCGCGGTCGTGGCGGCGCCGCGCGAACCGCCCTGGCGACCCGGCCTGACGTTGTCGGTCGCGGGCGACACGGGTGAGCTTCCCGGGACCGGGCTCGGCGTGATGGGCGGGGCAATCGTGGGCCGCGGCCGGCTTCGTCTGGCTCTCACCGTTGGTTGGTTCCCGGCCCGCGACGCCGCCGCCGTTCAGAACGGCGGTGGAAACGGCGGCGGCCGGTTCCAGCTGGTGTTCGCCGGGGGCGACGCCTGCTTCGCGCCTGCCCGCGGAAGATGGACGGTGCTGGCCTGCGGCGGGGTGGAGGTGGGGGCCTACCGCGCGGCCGGGCAGGACGTGGCCCGCCCGACTTCCCGGACGACGCTGTGGCTCGCCGGACGGGGACGGCTCGGCGTGGCCGTCGGGCTGAACGACAGCGTCGCCTTCGCGGTCAACGGGATCGCCGTCATGCCTGTGGCGCGGCCGACCTTCGTTCTGGACGGGATGGAGCACGTCTACCGCCCCAGCGCGGTCGGCGGCCGCATCGACGCCGGGCTGGAGGTCCTGTTTTGAGGAAACGGATCTCGTGAAGAATTCCTGAACGGATCGCCGCCCGCCTGGAAACGAAGCAGGGAGGCCCACGACTTGAAGCTCGTTCAGCCCCAAGGTGGTGCCCCGACCGCTCAGCCGGTGTTCGCCACCAGCTTCGACCAGGTCTATGCCGAGCACTTCCCGTTCGTGTGGCGTTGCTTGCGCGGGCTCGGGGTCCCGCCCACGGCGCTCGACGACGCCGCGCAGGACGTCTTCGTCGCCGTGCACCGCCAGCTTCCCGGGTTTCGTGGCGAATCGGCGATGCGCACCTGGCTCTACGCGATCACGCGCCACGTCGCTTCCAACCACCGGCGGCGCGATCGCCGCAAGACGTCGATGCTGCAGCCGCTGCAGCCGGACCTGACCGACCCGGGCCCCGATCCGCTGGAACGGGCGGCCAACGCCGAGGCCGCGTCGTTCGTCGAGCGGTTTCTGGCCAAGTTGGACACCAAGAAACGTGAGGCCTTCATGCTCGCCTTCGTCGAAGAGATGACCGTCCCCGAAGTGGCGGCCGCCCTGCAAATCCCTCTGAACACGGCCTACACGCGGGTGCGGCGGGCGCGAACCGAATTCCAGCGCGCGCTGGAGCGGCGGCAACATGCGTGACCGCGACGACCCGGACGACATGAAAGCTCTGTTGGCTCGTGCCCGTCGCGGGTGGACACCGAGCGCCGGCGACGCCGAACGTGTGCGCCGAGGCCTGGGGGCAGCTCTCGCGCGCAGCGCGGCGTCGCCGGCCCTGCCGGCGCAGAAATGGCGGGCTCATCCGTGGATGGGGCGGGTCATGCTGACCGCGGCGTTCACCGCGGCGGGCGCGGCCGGGGGTTACTGGGCGGGACGGCGCGCGGGTCACATCGCCCCGCAGCCGCCAGCCGCCGCTTCTGCACCGGCGAGTCCTCGAAACAGCGGTCTCGTCCAGCCGCTCACGATCTCCCCCGACCGGCCCGCCGCGCCGACACAGCCCGCGCCGCCGGCCGCGGTGTCCACGGGCCGGCGCGCGGAGCCTGGCCGCCGCCGTCCCGTCGAAACCACCCCGCCGGCGACGGCCGAATCGCTGGCTGCCGAGGTGCGCGCGCTGCGCAACGTCGAGCGCGCGCTGCGCGATCACAACGCCGGCCTCGCGACCGCCTATCTCGACGAGCTCGATCGCGAAGTCCCGGGCGGACAGATGCGGGAAGAGCGCGTCGCGTTGCGGGCGATCGCCCGATGCGCGCGCGGCCAGCAACCGTTCGGCGTGAACCTGGCGGAGGACTTCGCCGCCGCCTATCCCGCCAGCCCCTACCGGGGGCGCGTCGAGCAAGCATGCAGCGGAACAGATCCGGCCGGCACCGGCGACTGAGTCTGCAGGAGGCACACGGAAATGATCGAAACGAACCGCTCCGTTTCACTTCTGCTTCTCGCTTTGCTCGCGGCGCCGCTCGGGTGCTCGAGCGGCAACGTCAACATCGGTGACACCCAGAGCCTGGGCGGCAAGCTGTCCGACTACGCCGCCGACTGGGACGGCTACGCCGAGGCGGACACCTTCGCGCCCTCCAATTCGTTCGTGTCCTCCGGGTCGGATCACGTTCATCTGGTGCTGGACGGGCAAGGCAACGGCACCATGCAAGTCGGCCAAGGGACGTTGCCAGCCCCGACGAACCCGGACGTCGCGTATCCGCCGGGGATCGACACCAAAGGGTTTTCGATCAACGGAACCCTGGTGGAAGGGTACGCCTACCCGACACATGCGACGCGCGTCGAAGCCGGGCGCCTGCAATTCGGCGTCGTCGCCTACGACATCTTCTCCGGCTGGTGCGCGCTCCAGACCCCCGAGCTCAGCGGCTCGTTCGGCACATCGGACGCTGGAATCTCCTACGGATGCACGCCCACCGTCCCGGATGCCGTCGCGACGGGCCCAAGCGGGGCGCCCGATGGCGGAGCGGGGTGCGCGTTCGTGGGCAGCGATGGCGCGATCCTCCGGACGATCGATTGCGGGAAGCTGTTCCTCTGCAGGGACCTGAGGGTCTGCAGCTGCACCGAGTCCGCGTGCACCTCGATCTCCGCTCCCGCAGGGCTCGTCCCTGCACAGTACCCCATCGCCCTCGATGGTGCGCTGGACAGCTCGGGCAAGTCGTTCACGGGCACGTTGAACATCGACGGCACCCGCGTCACCGTTCACCTCACGCGCAAGTAGCGGCGTACGCGCGCCGGCGGGGTGGGCCGCTTCCGGGCCCTCACTCCGCGGGGCCGCTGGCCTCGTCGCGCAGGGCGCGGGTCACGGCGTCGGCCAGCGCGCGGCGGCGGTCGGCCAGGCGGCGGGCGGTCTGGAAGTGAAAGGCGCGCATCGAGAGCGCCCGCCAGGCCGCCCGCCCGTCCCGCAGCAGCTCTTCGAAGCGCAGCGCCACGTACCCGCTGGCGACGCCCAGGCCGAACACGGGCGCGGCCCAGGCGGCGCCCCGCCACCACCCCGCCACCGCCGCCTCCGCCGACCAGCCCACGACCAGGAACAGCGCGCCGGCCAGCAGCTTCACCGTGCTCAGCAGATCCTCGTCGCGCGTGACCCGCCGGGCGACGACGCCCGACAGGCGGTAGGGCACCCAGCCCATGAGCGCGCCCAGCAGCGCCAGCGGCGCCGCGAGCGCCAGGATGCCGACGGCGCCCAGGATGGCGCCGGCGCGCGGCGCCCCGATCTCCAGCGCCCAGGGGTCCCGCACGCCCAGGCGTCGCAGCGTCTGCCCGTAGGTGCGCACCTCGGCGACGATCGCGTCCACACGCGCCGGGTCCCGGGCGCGCAGGCGCTCGTAGGCGGCGGCCATCTCGCGCGCGGCGCGATGGCGAGCGGCCGCGTCGTCGGGCGCGGCGCTGGTCCAGCGCGCGACGCGGGCGATCCCCGCCAGCAGGTCGCGCGACTCGGCCTGCAGCACGATGGCGTCCAGCCGGGCCGCGATCTCGGCGGTCAGCGCCGCCACCGTCGCGCGCTCGTCGCGGCGATACTCGGGCAACAGCGGCGCGACGGCCAGCGGCTCGCCCACGACCAGCAGCACGGATGACCGGAACTGCGTCTTGCGCTCGTACGCGAGGCCGACGGGCACGATGGTCACGCCCAGCCGCCCGTCCGCCTCGGCCTCGGCCGACAGCGCGATGCGGGCGGCGCCCGTCTTCAGCGGCCGCAGCTGCGGGTCCGAGTGCGACGTCCCCTCGGGAAACAGCGCCAGCACGCCGCCGGCGGCCAGCTCGGCACGGCAGCGGGCAAAGCTCTCCTCGTTGCGGGCGACCGCGGCCGGGCTGGACTCCCCCGGACGATGGATCGGGATGCTGCCGAACGCGTTCATCGCCAGCCGGCCCAGCGGATTGCCGAACAGCGAGCTCTTGGCCAGGAACCGCGAGCGCCGCCCCGTCGCCACCCGCAGCACCAGCGGGTCCATCAGCCCGTTCGGGTGGTTCAGGACGAAGATGACGGGCTTGCCCGTCGGGATCCGCTGCCCATCGTCGACGATCCGCACCGGGTAATAGAGGCGCACCAGCGCCTCGCCCAACGCGCGGACGACCCCTTGCAGCACGCCCGGATCATACGTGAGTCCGGCCCGTCCACCACCGCCCGCCGCTCAGGACGGCGGGCGCGTCGAGATCAGCTTGCGGACCCAGAGGTCCGTCAGCTT
>CAZJMY010000098.1:0-7877 GCA_964546845.1 uncultured Myxococcales bacterium
GTCGGTCAGGACGTCCATGAACGGACGCTGCTCGATCTTGACGAGGAAGCTTATGACGTCACCTTTTTCGCCGCATCCGAAGCAGTGAAAGAACTGCCGCGGCTCGTGGACATGGAACGAGGGCGTCTTTTCGCTGTGGAACGGACAAAGTCCTTTCCAACTCCCCGTTCCCGCCCGTTTGAGCTCCACATGCCGCTTGACGATGTCGACGATGTTGGTGCGTTCCCTTACGTCGTCGATCTTCTCCCTGGGGACTAAAGGCACAAAAATATCCGCCGCACCGAAAGGCGCGCATCTTTTAGCGTAAGGTGCCCGCAAGTCAAGCCGCTGAGGGGCGATTTCGGCTGGCCGACCCTGGGAGGGACTTGCTGTTTCTGGCACTATGACCCGCATGGGGACGGCCGCTGTCCCTCCCACCAACCGCCTGAGGGCGCGGCTGCTCGTGGGGACAATGGCACCGACCGTTGGTGTCCTTCTCCTTTTCGCGTTTTTGGCCCACGAGGTGGCCCGCCGGGCACTGGAAAAAGAGCTGGGGCGCCGGCTGCAAACGGCCGCCGCGGGCGCGGCGGCGACCGTGCTCCCCGAGCAGCTGCGCGCGCTGCGGGCGGGTGACGAGGCCTCGCTGACGTACGCGAACGTCCGCCGCCGCCTGGATGCCGCGCAGGCGCGCCTGGGGGTGCGTCGCGTCGTCGCGGTGACCCCGCAGCTGGAGGCGCGCGGCGACACCGCGGGCGCGCTGGCGTTGGGCGCCCACGCCTACGAGCTGGACGCCGACCACGTCGAGATCGCGCGGGCCCTGGCCGGCATGCCGGCGGCCTCCCCGCTGTTCGTGGGGCACGACGGCGTCTCGTACGAGCGCGCCTACGCGCCCGTGGGCGAGGCAGGCGACGTCGCCGGCCTGATCGCGGTCGAGGGGAACGCCGAATACCCGGCGGCGCTGGCCGCGTTCCGGCGCTCGATGCTGGTGGCCGGCGGGGCGGCGGCGCTGGGCGTCCTGCTGGTCACCCTGTGGCTGGCCGGTCGGATCTCGGGGCCGGTGACGCGGCTCGCGGAAGCGGCGGCCCGGCTCGGGCGAGGGGACCTGGAGGCCCCGTTCCCGATCGAGACGCGCGACGAGATCGGCGTGCTGGCCCGGACCTTCGAGGAGACCCGGCAGGCGCTGAAGGCGCGCGACGAGAGAATGCAGATGATGCTGGCGGGCATCGCGCACGAGGTGCGCAACCCCCTGGGCGGCCTCGAGCTCTACGCCGGCCTGCTGCGCGAGGCGCTGGGCGATCAGCCGGACCGCCTGGAAGAGGTCCGCCGGATCGAACGCGAGGTCGGCCACCTGAAGGCCGTGGTGAGCGACTTTCTCGAGTTCGCGCGCCCCGCCCAGCCCCGCCTGGAGCCGGTTCAGCTGGAGGCGCTCTGCCGCGAGGTCGCGGAACTGGCGGGCGCCGGCGCCGCCACGCGGATCGAGGTCGACGTCGCGCCCGGCACGTGGGCGCGGGCCGACCGGGCCCAGCTGCGGCGGGTCCTGCTGAACCTGGCCCGCAACGCGGTGGCCGCCGCCCGCAGCCGCGTCCAGCTGGCCGCGCGCGCGGGGGCCGGGCGCGTCCGGGTCGAGGTGCGGGACGACGGGGCCGGGGTCCCCCCCGAGCTGCGGGACCGGATCTTCACCCCATTTTTCACCACCCGCGAGAAAGGGACTGGCCTGGGGCTGGCGTTCGTGCGCGAGATTGTGCGCGATCACGGGGGGGAGGTCAGCGTTCAAGATGCTGACGAGGGGGGGAGCGTGTTTAGCTTCGACTTGCCGGGCGGCGATCAGCCGGGCGTGGCGCGATGACGACAATCCTCTTCACCGATCCCAAGTTCCTCGACCACGACCCGGGCCCCGGGCACGTGGAGTCACCCGCGCGCCTGGACGCCATCATGGGCGAACTGGGGCGCGCGCCGCTGGACGGGCTGGTGATCGAGACGCCGCGGGCGGCGACGGACGCCGAGATCGAAGCGGTCCACCTGCCGGGGTATCGGGGGCGGCTGGCCGCGCTGGCCGGCGAGTACGCGGCGCTGGACCCCGACACGGGCGTGTCGCCCGGCAGCTGGGAAGCCGCCAAGCTGGCCGCCGGCGCGGCGGTGGGGGCCGTCGAGGCGGTGCTGAAGGGGCGGGCGCAGAACGCGTTCGCGCTGGCCCGCCCGCCCGGCCACCACGCGCGGCCCGGGGAGGCGATGGGCTTCTGCCTGCTGAACAACGCGGCGATCGCCGCCGAGGCGGCGCTGCGCAACGGGGCGCGGCGCGTGCTGATCGTCGACTGGGACGTCCACCACGGCAACGGCACGCAGGAGGTCTTCGCGGCGCGCGACGACGTCCTTTACATGTCGGTGCACCAGTTCCCGTTCTACCCGGGCACGGGCGCCGCCCAGGAGATCGGGATCGGCACCGGCGTGGGCGCGACGGTGAACTGCCCGCTGCCGGGGGGGCAGACGGACGCCGACTACGGCGCGGTCTTTCACGACCTGTTCCTGCCGATGGGGCGGGCGTTCGCGCCGGATTTGATCCTGGTTTCCGCCGGGTACGACGCCCACGCGCACGATCCGCTGGGCGAGATGCAGGTGACCGAGCGCGGGTTCGCCGCGATGGCCTCGGCGCTCAGCGAGCTGGCGGCGAGCACGTGCGGCGGCAAGCTGGCGCTGCTGCTGGAGGGCGGCTACGACCTGGGCGCGCTGGCCGCGTCGGTGCGCGCCTCGCTGGAGGTCATGGCCGGCCGGCGCGAGGACTTCCCGCGCGGCGTCGGGCCCGAGACCGTCGACGCGATCGCGGCTGCGCGCGACGCTCTGCGCGCGGCGGGGCGGCTCGTTCCGAAGACATGACGGGGGAGGCGCCGGCCGCCGCCGGTCCGTGGCGGCGGTGGTCCCCGGGGTCGGGGCCGGCGGTCGCCTCGCTCTTCCACCGCCTGTTCGGGCTGATCTCGCTGGCCGCGTGGTGGTCACTGGGCAGCCAGGTCCGCGTGCTCATCGGCGGCCGTGGCCTGCTGCCCGCGGCGGATTTCATGGACGCGGTGCGCGCGGCGGACGTGTCGATCTTCGACGTCCCCACGCTGTTCCGCGCGTTTCACGGCGACGCGGTGCTGGTGGGCGGGACCATCGCGGGGGCGGCGCTGTCGATCGCGGCGCTGCTCGGCTGGCGGCCGCGGACCTGCTTTGCAATGTCGACGGCGCTGTACCTGTCGTACGCCACGGTCAGCCGCGACTTCCTCTCGTTCCAGTGGGACAACCTGCTGCTCGAGTGCGGGCTGCTGGCCGCGTTCCTGCCGCGCGACCGGGCCGCGCCGCTGGCGCACTTCCTGTTCCGGGTCGTGCTGTTCAAGCTGTACTTCGAGTCAGGCGTCGCGAAGTGGCAGTCGCCGATCCACGACTGGCAGGACGGCAGCGCGATGACGTTCTATTACGAGACCGCGCCGCTGCCGACCTGGCTGGCCGTCGCGGCGCATCACCTGCCGGCCTGGTGGCACCACCTCGAGAGCCGCGCCGTGCTGGTGCTGGAGCTGATCGTCCCGCTGTTCATCTTCGGCCCACGCCCGCTGCGGCTGGCGGCGGCGGTCACGTTCTCACTGTTCCAGATCGGCAACGCCGCCACCGCGAACTACGGCATCTTCTGCTACCTGTCCGCGGCGCTGGGCGTGTTCCTGCTGGACGACGCGGACGTCCAGCGGGCCGGGGCGCGCCTCGCGCGGCTGATCCCGGCGCGCTGGAAGTTCCTGCGGGCGCGGACCCACGCCGCGACGCCGGTGCCCGGCGCGGCGGCGGTCTGGGCCGGGCGCGCCGGCGCGGGGCTGTTCCTGCTGATGTCGCTGGCGGAGGCGCTGGTGCTGTTCACGGAGTCCGGCCCCGCGCTCCCGCTGGTGGGGCCGCTCTTCGACCTCAACCAGCGCTTTCGCCTGGTGAACAGCTACCACCTCTTCGCGTCCGTCACGCGCGAGCGCATCGAGCCGCAGTTCGAGACGCGCGACGCGCCGCTGACCGAGGTGGAAGACGACGGAGCCTGGACGGAGCGCGATCTGCGCTGGAAGGCGGGCGACCCCGGCCGCGCGCCCGGGTTCGTGGCGCCGCACCAACCTCGCGTCGACTTCCAGCTCTGGTTCTACGGCCTGTCCTTTCGATCCTACGCGGAACCCTCGAAGGGTTCCGCACCTCCCGCGACGGACTCCGCTGGGCAAAGCCCAGCTCCGCCCACGCGCCGGCGCGAGCCGCCGTATGTGACGGCGCTGGTCGAGAAACTGTGCAACGATGCCGCGTCCGTGCAGCCGCTCTTTCGCGATCCGCTCTCGCCGCACCCCACCGCCGTGCGCATCGTCTACTGGCAGTACCGGTTCGCCAGCGCCGCTGAACGACGCACGGCGAACATCTGGTGGCGGCGGGCGCGCGCCGCCGAGAGCCGCGCGATTCCTTGCAACGAGCTGCGCCCGTGAGCGCGCCGGTCCAGGGCGCGGCGGCGCCGGCGGGGACGCTGCGGCGCGCGTCGCTGGGGACGCTGTTCCTCACGATCTTCTTGGACCTGCTGGGTTTCGGGCTGGTGATCCCCTTCCTGCCCGGGCTGGCGCGCAGCCTGGGGGCGGGCGACTTCGTGGCGACGCTGCCCGGCGCCGTCTTTTCCGTGATGCAGTTCCTGTTCATCCCGATCTGGGGCCGCCTGTCGGACCGGATCGGCCGGCGCCCCGTGCTGCTGTGGAGCATCGCCGCCTCGGCGATCGGGATGGCCGTGCTGGGGTTCGCGCCCGACCTGACCTGGCTCTTCATCGCGCGCGTCTGGAGCGGCATCGCCACCGGCAACATCGCCGTCGCCCAGGCCTACATCGCCGACGTCACCGCGCCCGAGCGGCGCGCCCGCGGGATGGCGATCATCGGCATCGCCTTTGGCCTGGGGTTCATCTTCGGCCCGTTCATCGGCGGCGAGCTGGCGCGCTTCCCGATCCACGGCCGCCCCGGGATGCTGCCGCCGCTGGTGGCGGCGGGGCTGTCGCTCATCAATCTGGTGCTGGCCTTCCGCACCCTGCCCGAGTCGCTGCCGCCCGAGCGGCGTGGCGTCTCCGTCCGGCGGGCGTCGCCGATCGACCTGCAGGCGTTCCGGGCGGCCGTCGCCGTGCCCGGCATCGGCGCGGCGGTCGCGATCAACTTCGTCTCGTACCTCTGGTTCGCCGGGATGGAGCAAACGTTCCGGCTCTTCACCGCCGACGCATTCGGCATGTCCGACGCCGGGACGGGGCGCATCTTCGGCGTCGTCGGCATCGTCAGCGCCACCGTGCAGGGGGCCATCGTTCCGCGCCTGGTCCCTCGCGCCGGCGAAGCACGCCTGGTCCGCTCCGGGCTCATCACGCAGGGGATCGCGTTCGCGCTGCTCGGGATGTCTCCGCTGATGGGCGGGGCGGCGCGCGCCGGGCTGTGGACGGCGGCCGCGTTGATCGCGCTCGGCAGCGGCCTCCAGAGTCCTTGCATGCCGGCGTACGTCTCGCGGCGCGCCGCGGAGACCGGCCAGGGGACGACGCTGGGCGCCCTCCAGTCCGCCAGCGCGCTGGCCCGCGCGCTGGGCCCGATGGTCGGGGGCGCGCTGTACGCCGGGTTCAACCCGCGCGCCCCCTACCTGGTCGGCGCTGCCGGCTTCGGGCTGGCCGCCCTGCTGGCCTTCGCCCGCCTGCGCTGATCGCGGGACCGCGCGCCCGGCGACGCCTGCGTCAAGGCGTGCGCTGCGGGCCGGTGTTGCGCTTGTCGGGCTTGGGTGTCGACTCCGAGCCGTGCACGCAGACCCGATTGCGCCCGGTACGCTTCGCCTCGTAGAGCGCCTTGTCGGCGGCCGCCAGGAACGCCGCGTGGTCGTTGACGCCGCTTTCGGGGACCGCCGCGACGCCCAGGCTGATCGTGACGGGGATGTCCTTGCCGCCGAACGTGAACTTGCGCTGCTGGACCGCGGCCCGCAGCCGCTCGGCCACGATCAGCGCGCCCTGCAGGTCGGACCCGCGGCAGAGGATCGTGAACTCTTCGCCGCCGAAGCGGGCCAGGACGTCCTCGGTCCGCAGCAGCTCGGTCATCATCTGCGACAGCTCGGCCAGCACGAAGTCGCCGGCCGGGTGGCCGTGGCCGTCGTTGATCTTCTTGAAGTGGTCGATGTCCAGGAAGATCAAGGCCAGCGGCCCGCCGTGGCGCACGGCGAACGCGAACTCTTTCTCGAGGTAGTCGGTGAAGTACTTCTTGTTGAAGACCTTCGTGAGCCCGTCGCGCAGCGCCGACTCGTACATCTGGCGCTGGAACACCTCGTCCAGCTGGTCGTGGTAGGTGAACTTCAGGATGCTCGTCGAGCCGACCATCACCTTGTCGCCGTCGGTCAGCTCCTTGCGGTCGATCTTGATGCCGTTGCAGTAGGTGCCGTTCGTCGAGCCCAGATCGACCAGGATGATTTTCTCGCCCTCGCGCACGAACGCGCAGTGCTCGCGCGACACGCCCTCGTCGTTGAGACGCACCTTGACCTTCGTGCCGCGCCCGACGACCGTGCGCTCGTCCTGCAGCTTGAACATCTCGCCGGCGCTGACTCCGGCCAGCACGACGAGATACGCCAGATTGCGCTTTTGTTCGCCGCCCTCCGGCGGGATCGCCGGCTTGGTCTCGGTCTGGTCCTTCGAGCCCCTCGACTTGGCGCTCATCCCCCCCTTCATCCTAGAACGAAGGGGCCGATTTTCATAACCTCTCGCGTCGGCCGCGGGCGTCGATGCGCCACTTGGCGGCCCCGGTGCCTTGCGGGCCGTCCTCCAGCCGGATGCGCAGGGCTTCTGCCTTCTTGAGGGGCGGGTGGCGCGGCCGGCCGGTCAGCTCGGCGGCCAGCGCCGACAGGATCGGTTCGTGCGCGACCAGCGCCACCGACGAGACCGCGTCCGGATCGCGGGCCAGCGACGTCAGGAACCCGACGGCCTGGGAGACGGCCGCCTCGGGCACCAGGGCGTCCGTCACCAGGATCCGTTCGCGGTAATCCACCATGGCCGCCACGATCTCCGCGGTCTGGACGGCGCGGACCAGCGGGCTGGTGACGACCACCGAAAACGTCACGTCCCGCCGGGCCAGCGCCCGTCCCATCCGCCGGGCGTCCTGGCGGCCGCGCGCGGTCAGGGCTCTCGCCTCGTCGCGCGGGGCGTCGTCGCCGGCTTCGGCGTGCCGGATCAGGGTGATCCGCATGGCGGCGGTCGGCTCGCTAGCGCGCGCCGGTGTCGCCGGGGCCCGACGGCGCCGACTCGGACGGGGGCGAGGGCACCGCCACGGCGTCGGGGCCCGGCGCGCTCTCGTCCTCGTCGTCCTCCTCCGTCGGGGCGGGCGCGGGCGGCGGCTGCGCCGGGGCGGCGACCTGCTCGGGGGCCGGCGCGCTGGCCACCGGCGTCGGGGCGGGGCCCGGGTCGATCCCGGCCTTCTTCAGCGCCGCGAGGTAGTGGTCGCGCTCGGCGATGGCGGCCAGCAGCCGCTGCCTCATGATGTCGTTGTTCTGCTTGAGGCGCGTGATCTCCGAAAGGTCGCGCTGCCGGGTCGAATCGACCTTCGACGCCCGGGCGAACGCTTTCAAGAACTCGGCCTGACCCAGGTCGACCATGCCCGAGGCGCGGTACTTGCCGACCTCCGCCTTCTCGATGTAGCCCTCCGCGGCCAGCCCCAGCAGGGCCTTCGACACCTGCGGTTCGCCGGCGCCGATCGCCAGCGCGACGTCCACGGGCGTGAACGCCTCACCGGTGGCGGCCAGCCGTTTCAGCTCGTCGTAGAGCTCCTGGCGGTCCACCTTGGCGCCAGCATCACTGCCGCCGAAACTGCTCTTGCTGCTCGAGTGGCTTCGCTTCAGGCTCATCCGCGTCTCCTGTCCAGGCCGGGCT
>CAZJMY010000099.1:0-2148 GCA_964546845.1 uncultured Myxococcales bacterium
TCATCCCGTTCGCCTCGCCACTCAGCTGGTGACCCCGAAACATGATTTGCGCTCTTGATGCGGCTGAGCCAGGGCCGTCGGTTGTTCGAGCTGACCGACCAAGCTAGCGTCCTCTGACGTCGGAGCGATCGTATCACGGAGGCTGGTGAAGCAACCAATGACACCCCGATCGCGACCCGGTTGGCTATACAACAGCGAGTCCGACGATGCGCCTTAGCATGACCGGCGGCCTTGATGGCGGTAAGGCCAGGACGCTGCAGGCGAAGAACAGCCACCCCATGGTGTGGGGCGTGGCCAGCAGCAACAGCACCAGCACGGGCGCGACGACGATGCAGTTGTTGCCGTTCGTCTCGATGAAGTCGTGCCGGGTGATCTCTTTGGGGTCGACGTGGTGGTACCGAAAGGGGGTGACGAAGTTGGGCCCGAAGATGGGGGTCTCGGCGTCGCCGATGGTGTCGCCGGCCCAGTGGACGAACCCGGAGATGAAGTCCGCCAGCAGGTAGCCGGTCAGCGCCGCCGTCCCGAGCCCCCACAGGTTGTGGCTGTCCCAGTACACGCGGCCGATGCGGACAGCCAGCAGACCCAGCGACAGGAAGACGAACCCGATGCTCGAGATTTCGAGCGCGCGATGACCCGGCCCGTAGCTGGGGGTTGCCGTGGATGAAGCCATGGCGATGGCCTCTAGCTTACAGGAAATCCGCTCATCCGCCCAGCTGCCGAATGAACACTTGAGCAGTGTCCGGCGGCAGGCCGTGCTTGAACAGCACGAACTCGCCCTTCTGCGCCAGCACGCCGTAATGGCGGGTCCGAAGCGCGTCCAGCAGGTGGCCGCGATCCTCGCCGCCGGACGGCATCCGCGCCAGGATGTAGTCCGCCTCGTTGAACGCGACGCGCAACGAGTAGGCGTTCTTCCGGCTGGAGACGTGGGCGACGATGCTCTCCGACGCGGCGACCGAGGCGTCCTGCGGAATCTTGTCGATCAGCGCGTAGAGGTCGTCGTGCCGCGTGCGATCGGCCGGCGTGATGCCCACCCGGTACGGCGAGAAGCCGCCCCAGGCGGTGTGCCGCTGCAGGACGATCCCGAACTGGTACGACGTGATGAGCACACCCGCCGTCATGACGACCAGCCAGGCGCGCCGGCTGCGGGTCGCGCTTGCCAGCCCCGCCGCCTCGTTCCGGCGCAGCCAGGCCAGGTTGGCGACGATCGCGATGAACAGGAACGACGTCCAGTACGCGGTGTACTGGAACGAGATCTGGATGAGCGGCGGATAGTGCGTCGCCAGCATCGTGAAGATGAAACCCGGCACGACGCACAGCAGGGCGATGGGGCGCCGCCAGGGGAAGAACGCCAGCGGCGTGATGATCTCCAAAAGGTAGACCAGCTTGTCGCGCTCGAGCAGGTTGCTCATCGTGAAGGCGGGGTTCGCGAACACCGTCTTCAGGACGCCGCCGAACCCGTTGTCACCCTCGGGCAGCAGCCCCTCGTACTGGTTGATGTACGCGGGATACCCGTTCAGGAAGTGGGGCATCAGGATCAGCTTCACGACGACGAAGTAGACGGCGCTGATGCAAGCCACCAGCAGCCCCGCGCGCGGGCGCTCGCCGGTCAGCACCAGGTAGAGGCCCACCACCATCAGCAGCGCCGACATGTCCTCGCGGTTCGCCAGCGTCAGGATCACCGCGACGGTCGCCATCACGTTGCGCCGCGACTCCAGCGCCCACAGGCACCACCACAGGAAGAACGGCGCGAAGGGCAGGTAGTGGAAGTCGTACAGATTCGAACCCTGCAGGGGCGCGTACATCAGCAGCAGGATCGACAGCAGGCACGCCGTCCAGTCGCCCACGTGGCGCCGCGCGAAGGCGTAGAGGGGCAGCGCCGCGCCGCCGATCACGGCGGCCTGGTACACCAGCAGCGTCTGCGGCCGGGGCGCCAGCCGGTAGAAGATGCCCATCAAGTACGAGATGTACGTCTCGTGAAACCCGAGGTGCGTCGACTCGGGCCCGCCGATGATCGAGGTCTTGAAGAGCGGCCGGTTGAAGTGGGCGGCGTTCCAGACCAGGTTGTTCTCGATCCCCAGGTCCCAGCCCATCGTCTCCAGCCGGTAGTGGTGCTGCAGCGTGATGACCGAGAAGTAGATCGTGTAGCCG
>CAZJMY010000100.1:0-2033 GCA_964546845.1 uncultured Myxococcales bacterium
ATCTTGCCGCCGCGGCGGTAGGGGGCCAGGAGGTCGATGACCTTGATGCCGGTCTCGAACATCTCGACGCGCACCGACTGGTCGACGAACTTCGGGGCCGGGCGGTGGATCGGCAGCTTGCGGGCCGCCGCCAGGGCGCCCTTCTCGTCGACCGGCTCGCCGACGACGTTCATGATCCGCCCCAGCACCTCGCGCCCGACGGGCACGGAGATGGGCGCGCCCGTGTTCTCGACCGGCATGCCGCGCACCAACCCGTCGGTGGTGTCCATGGCGATGCAGCGGACGTTGTGCTCGCCCAGGTGCTGCGCCACCTCGACGACCAGGTTGCCCGGCTTGTCGCTGATCGACGGATTCGAGATCCGAAGCGCGGTGTTGATCTCGGGCAGGGTGCCGCCGGCAAACTCGACGTCGACGACCGGCCCGATGACCTGGACCACTCTCCCCTGGCTGCTGACTTGAACACTGGCGGTCATGTTTGCTGACTATCCTTTCAGGGCCTCGGCGCCGCTCACGATCTCCATCAGCTCCTTCGTGATGGCGGCCTGGCGGGCACGGTTGTACTGAAGCGTGAGGTTCGCGATCATCTCTTTCGCGTTGTTGGTCGCGTTCTCCATGGCCGTCATGCGGGCGCCCAGCTCCGACGCCACGGACTCCAGCAGGCCACGGTAGATCTGCGACTCGACGTACATGGGCAAGAGGCCGTCCAGCAGCTTCTCTTTCGAGGGCTCGTAGACGAAGTCCAGCACGTTGCCCGAGGCCTGCGCCTCGGCGGTGCCGGCGGGCGGCGCCACCGGAAGCAGCTGCTCGATGCGGACGATCTGCTGAACCGCCGACTTGAACTCGTTGTAGACCAGAAAGACCGCGTCAGTCCGCCCCTCATGGAACTCGTGGGTGACGATGTGGGCCATCTCGGCCGCGATGTGCGTCGCGCTCTCGGCCGTGGGGGCTGGCGTCTCGCGCGCGATCGACTGCCGGCGGCGGCGGTAGTAGTCGCGCCCCTTCTTGCCGATGATCTCCAGCGTGATCTCGCGGGCCGCGGCGGTGCCGTCCTTCGGCTCCTTGCGCTCGGCGATGAAGCGCTGCACGGCGCGGAAGATGTTGGCGTTGAAGCCGCCGGCCAGGCCGCGGTCCGACGTCAGCACCACCAGCGTGATGCGCTCGGGGCTGCGCCGCTCGAGCAGCGGGTGGGCCTCGGTCCCGGCGCGCAGCGCGACCTCGGAGACGGCCTCGGCGACGGCGATCGCGTAGGGGCGCGCCGCCGTGATCGAGTCCTGGGCGCGGCGCAGGCGCGACGCCGCCACCAGCTTCATGGCGCGCGTGATCTTCTGCGTCGACTTCTTCGACGCGATCTGGGTCCGGATGTTCTTGAGGCTGGGCATCGACGCTGCGCCGCCTTACGCCGCCGCGGAGGCCTCGGGCGCGAACTCCTTGCCGAACTCGCCCAGCACGGTCTTCATGCGGGCCTGCAGGGCGTCCCAGGACTTGCCGTCGTTGCCCTTGGCGCGCATCTCGTCCCACAGCTGCTGGTGCCGCGCGCTGACGAACGCGTACAGCTCGCGCTCGTACCGCTGCAGCGACTCGACCGGCAGGTTGTCGGCGAAGCCGCTGGTGACGGCGTACAGGATCAGGACCTGGTTCTCGACCGGCAGCGGCTGGTACTGCCCCTGCTTGAGGAGCTCCGTCATGCGGGCGCCGCGCGCCAGCTGGTTCTGGGTCGCCT
The DNA here is from genome assembly GCA_964546845.1 of uncultured Myxococcales bacterium. Lineage (GTDB taxonomy): Bacteria > Myxococcota_A > Polyangia > Fen-1088 > Fen-1088 > JADGRB01. The sequence continues at coordinate 1,721 of CAZJMY010000100.1, forward strand.
TGTCGAGATCCGAGCCGAACTGCGCGAAGGCCGCCAGCTCGCGGTACTGCGCCAGCTCCAGCCGCAGCTTGCCGGCCACCTTCTTCATGGCCGCGATCTGGGCGGCGCCGCCCACGCGGCTGACCGAGATGCCGGCGTTCACGGCCGGCCGCTGCCCCGAGTAGAAGAGGTCGCTCTCGAGGAAGATCTGCCCGTCGGTGATGGAGATGACGTTGGTCGGGATGTACGCCGACACGTCACCGGCCTGCGTCTCGATGATCGGCAGCGCCGTCAGCGAGCCGCCGCCTTCCTTGTCCGACAGCTTGGCGGCCCG
>CAZJMY010000101.1:0-12303 GCA_964546845.1 uncultured Myxococcales bacterium
ACAGGGCGGTGGCGGGCGCGGGGGCGCCGGCGGCGCGAACGGGGGCCCGTGCTGGAGCAAGAATGATTGTGGACCGTCGGCGACCTGCGTCCCGCCCGGCGCGTCGGTCTGCGGCGGCGCCTGCATCCCGGTTCAGCACCCCTGCCACGCCGACACGGAGTGCGCCGGCGATGCCGCGACGCCTTCCGTCTGCGAGGCCATTCCCTGTTCCTGTCCGTCCGCGATGGGCTGCGTCCCTGGCTGCTCGACCGACGCCGACTGCGCCGAGGGGCAGAGCTGCCATGGCACCCATCATTGCGGGCCCATGGCCTGCGGCTCCGGCGCGGCGACCTGCCCGACCGATTTCATCTGTGCGACCAGCGCGGTGACGGGCGGAACGTGCGTGCGAAAGCCGTGCTCCAGCGACGCGGACTGCTCGGCCGCCTGCGTCTCGGCGGAGTGCTACCGCGCGCCAGGGACCTGCCGGCTGCCTGTCCCCTGATCGCTTCAGCGAACGAATCGAAGGGAGCGACCGGGCCGTCGCCGAGGCGGAGGCGGAGCTCCGCGCGCAGGGAGTCCGCCTCCTCCACGCGACACGCAAGGAGCCGTGGGGCCGGACAGTCTGCCGGCTTCTCAGCGCGGAAGGGCCGATCCTGGGCGTCTCGTTTGCGCCCTGGCTGCACGACCAGACCGCCAAGAACGGTTGACGACGCGATGCCGACCGGGACCAGTCACGTACCAAAGACACGGCGCCGATACGCCCGCGGCGCCTCTCCGGTCCAGCGCCTGAACGCGCGATGAAACGCCGTCGGGTCGCTGAAGTGAAGCAGATACCCGACGTCGCTCACGCTGAGGCTGGCGTTGCCCAGGTAATTCAGCGCCAGAGCGCGTCGGGTCTCGTCGACGAGGTCGCTGAACCTGACCCCCTCTGCCGCCAGCCGGCGCTGCAAGGTCCGCTCGGGGACGCGCAACGCTTCGGCGGTCGCCGGCAACGTGGGCAACGCGCGCGCGGCCTGTCGCGTGATTGAGGCGCGAACCCGCCCCACCACGGAGTCCGGCACGGGGATCGATGCCATCAGGGTGTCGGCGTATCGAACCAGCACCGCCATCAACTTCGAATCGGCGCTCCGGAGCGGCCGGTCCAGCACGGCCGGGTCGAAATGCATCTCGTCCTGCGGCGCGCCGAAACGGACGGGGCAGCCGAACACCCGGGCGGGGTCGCCGTCGTCGTCGGCGCGCTGGTGCTGAAACGCCACCCGCCGCGGCGAGCAATCACCGCCGCTGTTCTGGCGGCTGCGGGTGAGCAACAACGCGAACACGAACTCGTCGTATTGCGGCGCCGTGATGCGGGCGCGCCGCACGATGCGCGCGTCCCTGGGCTCCACGACCAGCCGGAAGTTCACGCGGTCGAAATTCAGGCGCGAGTAGACGACGATCCGCTGCAGAGCGCTTCCCACCGTCTCCGAAGCGGACAGGATGTAGTCCAGGAGGTCGTAGTCGCCACGCGGAAGGTCGCGTCCCGCGTGCAAGCCGAACCAGCGGTCGCCCGTCATCTCGGCTGCCGTCTCCCAGAGCGCGCGCACGGCGTTGAACGGCAGCCGGTTGTCGAACGACGACACCGCCGCAGACGTCAGGCCGGCCGCCCGCAGCGCCCCGTCGACGTCCAGACCGCGCGTCGCCAGCGCCGCCAACGCCGGTTTCGCGGCGACGACGGCGACGGATCCGCCGCTGTCCGCCGCGTCAGGCCCGGCCCCCCGCGTCGCCATCCTTCTTCACCCGCGCCCTCGTGAACGACATCCGAAGCTCAACCTTAGCCCAGTTCGTCCGCGGGTGGCGCCAACGGCCATTCTTTCTGTCGGCCGGGGCGATTCCGTCATTGCTGCCGCAAACGTACCGTCAAAAACGCGCAACTCGCCGCTGGCACCAATAACTCCCCCCCTGTTGGCAACGGCGAGTTGCGCGATTTGCCCACGCGCGATTTGCCCACGAAAGAATGCCGGCCTTGCGCGCGCCCCGCGCAGTCGCCCATAATGGTCGAGATGCGGGCGCCGGACGGGACGCGGGTGCGTGGCGTGGCGATGTGCGGAGCGCTGGGGCTGCTGGTTGTGCTGGCGGCTTGCGACCCCCTTGGCGGCGGCGAGCTCTCTAACACGGCTCCACCAGCGAGCCATGTGACGGCGTGGCATCCGACGGGCAGCGACGCCTCCACGGCCGACGCGCTCGCCGCGTACGCCGTCATGTGCCGGCACTACTGCGACGCGCTCTTCGAGACGAACCTGTACGATTGCCTCTCCGACGCCCGGACGGCCGGGAGTTGCTCGCCGCCGCCCGATGACCTCTGCGTCGAGGATCGCTGTGTTGCACGGCTGGTCCCACCGGCGCTCTGCTTCACGCAGTGCGATGCCCTCGATCGCGCGTATCGCGCCACCTGCGGCGGCGCTGACGGCGGCGCTGACGGGGGCGCCGTCGCCTCCGCGCCTCCCTCGAGCGCCGACGAATGCGCGCTCTCGCCCGACGCGCACGACGCCCTGTGCCGCGACGGCTGTCAGCTTCCGACCGAGAGCTGAGCGCGCCGGCGGCTGATTCGCCGCCGTGGCCTTGCCCGATCGATCGCGGGCCTCATGGTGTGGCGCGGGAGGTCTGCATGAGCGTCACGCCGATTGGGACACAACCCGCAGCGCGGGCTGCGGCCGGAGAGACGATCGACACGAACCTGGAAGTGGTGGTCATCCCGGTGGCGGACGTCGACCGCTCGAAGCGCTTTTACCAGAGCCTGGGCTGGCGTCTGGATGCCGACTTCTCGAGGGGCGACAGCTGGCGCGTCGTGCAGCTCACGCCGCCGGGGTCGCAGTGCTCGATCCAGTTCGGCAAAGGATTGACGGCGGCGGCGCCGGGTTCGGTCAAGGGGCTGTATCTGGTGGTCACCGACATCAAGGCGGCGCGCGCCGAGCTGATCGCGAACGGCGCGGACGTGAGCGAGGTCTTTCATCTCGACGGCGGGCTGGACGTCTCGGGGACGAAGGGGCGCGCGCCCGGCCCCGATCCGCAAGGTCGCTCCTACAGCTCGTACGCCTCCTTCAGCGATCCCGACGGCAACGGCTGGCTGTTGCAGGAGATCAAGACACGCCTGCCCGGGCGCGGCTTCGGCGTCGACGTGTCGACGCTGACGGAGCTGCTGCGCGAGGCGGAGCAACACCACGGCCCCTACGAGGCCCGCGCCCCCAAGCACCACTGGTCCGGCTTCTACGCGGCGTACGTCGTGGGCCGCGAGCGCGGCCAGACGCCCGAGGAAGCGGACAGAGAAGCGGCGCGCTACATGGACGCGCGTCTGCAGACGAAACCCGCCTGATCGGCTGGGCCGGTCGGCTAAGCCGGCTTCAGCTCGCCCAGCACCGTCGGGATCAGCTCGGAGACCGTCGGGTGGATGGGCACCGCGCGCATGTAAGCGTCAATGGTCGCGCCCACGCTCATCATGTCGACGACGCCGTGAATGGCCTCGTCGCCGCCGACGCCCAGGATGGCGGCGCCCAGGATCCGGCGCGTCTGCGCGTCGGCCACGACCTTCATCAGCCCCTGCGTTTCGCCCTTCTCGACGGCGCGCGAGACGCGGGTCATCGGGCGGCTGCCCACCAGCAACGGGCGGCCGGTGCCGCGCGCTTCGGTCTCCGTCAGGCCGACCCGACCCAGCGGCGGATCGATGTAGAGGGCCCAGGCCGGGATTCGTTCACTGACGCGGCGGTTGGCGCCGTCCAGCAGGTTGGCGGCCACGATCTCGTAATCGTTGTAGGCCGTGTGCGTGAACGCGCCGCGGCCGTTGCAGTCGCCCAGCGCCCAGATGCCCGGCACGTTCGTGGCCAGCGTGTCGTCCACGGTGATGAACCCGCGCGCGTCCGTCGCGACGCCCGCGCGCGCCAGCCCCAGGTCGTCGGTGTTCGGACGCCGGCCGACCGCCAGCAGCACGTGGGAGCCCACCACGGTCGGCACCCCCTCGGTGCACTCGACGTGGACCGCCACCCCGTCCTGGTGAGGCGCGAGGCTGATGCACTTGGCGCCCGTGCGCAGCGCGATCCCTTCGCCCCGCACGATCGCCGCGACGGTGTCCGAGACGTCGGCGTCCTCACGGCCAATCACCCGTTCGTGCATCTCGACGACGGTGACCGCCGCGCCGAAGCGGCGGTACATCTGCGCGAACTCCAGCCCCACGTACGAGCCGCCCACCACGATCAGGTGCTCGGGCAGGCGATCGAGCGCCAGGATCGAGCTGTTGTCGAGGTACGGGACCCGGTCGACGCCCGGCAGCGGCGGCACCGAGGCCCGCCCGCCGACGTTGATGAAGATGCGCGGCGCCGACAGCACGTCGTCGCCGACCCGCACCTCCGTCGGCGACTCGAACGTGGCGTGCCCCTGCAGCACCGTGCAGCCGTTCATGCCACGCAACCACCCCTCGACGCCCGCGCGCGACGCCGCCACCACCGCGTCGGCGCGCGCCTTGGCCGCGGCCAGATCGACGCGAATTGGACCGTCGATGACGACGCCGTAGTCGCGCGCCCGCCGCGCCAGGTGCGCCGCCTGCGCGCTGGCGATCAGGGTCTTCGTGGGCGTGCACCCGGTGTTGACGCAGGTCCCCCCGAACAGCGCCCGCTCGACCAGCGCCACCTTCATCCCCGCGCCGGTGAGCCGCCCCGCCAGCGACGGCCCCGCCTGGCCGGCGCCGATGATGATCGCGTCGAACGGCGTCACGGCGCGATGAGCACCTTGCCGCTGCGCCCGACCGCCTCCGCCTCGACCACGGCGTCGCGAATCTGGTCGAGGCCAAACCTCTTGCCGCGCGAGGTCTCGAGAACGCCCGCCCGGATCAGGGCCGCGATCTCGTCGATCAACTGGTGGATGGCGGGGCGCCCCGGTGGGAAGAAGCCGGATTGCTGCAGCCGGGTCAACCAGTAACCGAGCCAGTAGACTTCCACCGTGCGCCGCCCGGAGAGCGTGAACCGCGGATCATCGCCCACCGTGATGCCCTTGCCAGTCAGCGACCCGTAAAGCAGCATCCGGCCGTCCGGCGAAAGCGAACGGAAGATCTGGCTGCCGGTCTCGCCAGCCACGGGATCCAGCGCGAAGTCCACCCCGCGCGGGCCGACGATCTTGCGCACCTGCTGGTCGATGGGCCCGTCGCTGGACACGATCACGGCGTCCGCGCCCAGCCCCTTCAACTCCTGCGCGGCTTCGCGGCGCCGGACCACGTTGATGGTCTTGATCCCGTCGTGCTTGGCCAGGCGAATGATCATGCGGCCCAGCTCCGAGCCGGCCGCCGACTGCAGCAGCCATTGCCCGCGCGGAACGGCCAGCACGTGGCGCACCATCAGGATGGCCGTCGCCGGGTTGATCATCAGCGACGCGACCTGCTCGTCCGGAAGGTCCTCGGGCACGGGCCACGCCGTCTGGGCCGGCACGACCGCGTACTCCGCCCAGCTGCCGCCGGATCCGTTGTGCGCGAACACGCGCTGGCCCACGGAAAGACCTTGCACGCTCGAGCCCAGCGCATCGATCACCGACACGCTCTCGAATCCGGCGCCGGACGGAAAGTGCTCTGCCACGCCCGAGTACTGACCGCGCACGTACAGGAGGTCGGACGGGTTCACGGGGCTGAACTTGATCTTCAGTCGCACCTCGGCAGGGCCGGGCTCGGGCATCGGCTGCTCGACCACCCGCAGCACGTCGGCCGGCTCGCCGTAGTGGTCGAAACGCACAGCCTTCACTCCGCTGCCCTCCCCTCCGATCCGTGTGGACCGACGTGGCCCAAACGTAGGACGGTCATCGCGACATGTCCAGCACGGCGCGGAATCGCGCGCCCTTCAACATCCGCTGGTACGCCTGGGGCGCTTGCTTGAAGGGGAACACCTCGTTCATCGGCCGCACGTTGGCGAGCAGCGAGAACGCCAGAGTGTCCGCCGCGTCGACGGCCGTTCCGGTGTTGACGCCCTCGATCGCGCGCCGCCCGCTGAAGAGGATGAACGGCGACACCTCGAGGTTCTCGGCCGGAACACCCATGACGAGAAGCTTCCCGTTGACGGCCAATCCAGGCAGCGCGGCGGCCATGGCCCTGGCGCTGGTGGCCGTCGCGGCGACGATCCGGGCGCCGCCCAGCGACCGCAGCGCCGCGGCCACGTCCTCCTCGTCGCTGTCGATGTAGTGGTGCGCGCCCAGCTGACGGGCCAGAGCCTCCTTGTCCCTGCCGCGCGCGATGGCGATGGTCCGGAATCCCATCCTGGCCGCGTACTGGACGGCGAGGTGGCCAAGGCCGCCCAGGCCGACGACAGCGACCAGGTCTCCGGGGCGCGCGCCGCTCCGCCGCAGGCCGTTGAAGGTCGTGAGGCCGGCACACATGAGCGGCGCCGCCTCGGCCGCCGTCAGCTCGGCGGGAATGCGCGCCAGAGCCGACACGCGGGCGATCATGTACTGGGCGTACCCGCCGTCGCTTGAGGCGCCCGTGACCAGTCCCGCGGCACAGGCGAAGAAGTCGCCGCGCTGGCAGGCCTCGCACGCGCCGTCGTACCCGCCGTTGTACCCGACCCCCACACGCTCGGCGACCTTCCAGGCCGTGACGCCGGGGCCGCACGCGTCGATGACCCCGACGACTTCGTGGCCCGGGACGCGCGGAAAGGGCTGGCCGGGGATGGCCCCGTTGATGATCGCCACGTCGCTGTGACAGACGCCGCACGCCTCGACCTTCAGGCGAACCGTGCCCGGGCCCGGTTCGGGCACCAGGCGTTGCACGGGCTCGAGCGCAGCGCCCGCCCGCGCCACTTGAAACGCAAGCATCGTCGTCATCGCACGCGAAGCTGAGTCCGAAAGCACCCGCGGCTCGACGGGGGTCGAAGAATCAGCCAACGACCTTCCTGGAACCGTGCGGACCGTGCCTACGTTGGCGATCCAGGGAGGGCCCGATGTCTACAATCCATCTCCACGAGAGAACGACGGCGACGCCCGAGCAGTTCATTGCGGCGCTCACCGATTTTGGCCCCGGTCGCTCCAAGCTGTTCGGCAACAGCGCCGACGAGTATCTCAAGGTCTACGAGCGCGGCGCCACCGAGGCCGAGGTGACCGAAGGCTCGGGCGGCGTCTGGGAACGGCTGCACTATGACTGGTCGGACCCGAACCACGTCGTCATGAAGACCATGGACTCGAACACGTGGGGCGGTGACTCCGGCCATGTCTACAACTTCACGCGCAACGCGGACGGGACGACGGACCTGGACGCCGTCGTCGTGCGCGACGGCAAGAACCTCAAGGGGCGCGTGCTGGGCGCCGTCCTCGGCACCGTCGGCAAGAGTCACCTGTCGAAAGCGCTGGCCAACACCGTGAAGGCCGTCGAGGCGCGAGCCGCGCAGACGAGCGGGGCGTAAGCTCGCGCGCGATGTCCACACTCCACGTCCGTCAGGAAGGGGCCGTTCTCTTCGCGGAGATCGCGGCCCCACCCATGAACCTTCTCGGGCCGGAGCTGGTCCGCGATCTGGTCTCGCTGATTCTACGGGCCGAGGCCGACCCGGCGGTCAAGGTGCTGGTCTTCACCAGCGCCGACCCGGATTACTTCATCTCGCACGTCGACGTCACGCGCATCAAGGAGTATCGGGCCGAGGCCGCCAAGCTGACGGGCGAGGCGTCGATCGCCCTTCTCTTCCGGCATTTGAGCGCGAGTCGTCTGGTGAGCATCGCCCAGATCGAGGGGCGGGTCCGTGGCGCGGGCAGTGAATTCGCGCTGGCGTGCGACCTGCGATTCGCCGCGCGCGAATCGGCGATCTTCGGCCAGCTGGAGCTGGCGTTCGGCGCCGTTCCCGGTGGCGGGGCCGTCCAGCACCTCGTGCGATTGATGGGCCGGGGGCGCGCGCTGGAAGCGCTGCTCAGCGCCCAGGACTTCGACGCGGAGGTGGCGGAGCGATACGGGTGGATCAACCGGGCGTTGCCCGCGGCGGCGCTGGGCGGGTTCGTCGGCGCGCTGGCCGGGCGGATCGCGAGCTTCCCGGCGGACGGCCTGGCCATGGTCAAGGGGCGCGTCAACGCCATCGCCCTGGCGCCCGTCGACGAGTTTCGCCGGGACTCCGATCTGTTCGCCGAGGGCGCGCGCAGCCCCGAGTACCAGCGGCGGTCCGAGGCTGCGCTGAAGCGCGGCTTCCAGACCCGCGCGCCGGAGCTGGATCTCGCGCGCTGGCTGCCCGAGCTCGAGTGAGCCGCGGCGTCAGTGTACGCTGCGCGCCGCCTCTTCGATGAGACGGGCGACGACCTCGGGGTGGGAGATGAAGGGCACGTGGCTGGAGTCGATCTCCAGCGTGTGCGCGCCGATGGCCTTGGCCATGGTCCGCTCGACGACCGGCGGAATCGCTTCGTCCTGCCTGCCGACCAGGTACCAGGACGGGATGGTCTTCCAGGCGGCGACGTTGAGCGTCGCGCCGAAGGCGCTGCCGGCGATCGGTTTCTGCGAGGCCGCCGCCACGTTCGCCTCGTCGACGGGGACGTCCGCGCAGAAAGCGCCGCGGAACAGGGCCGTGTCGACGAAGAGGAATCCGGCGGAGTCGGGCGGCAACAGCGCGGTCGAGAGCTTGACGGCAGGGCCGCTCGCCAGCAGGGCGCCCGCGGACTGACCGATCTGGGGGGCGAAGGCGTTGATGTAGACCAGCGCCTTCACCTGCGGCGTATCGACGGCGGCGCCGGTGATCACCATCCCGCCGTAGGAGTGCCCGACGACGACCAGCGGTCCCTTGGCGGCCAGGGCGGCGATGGCGCGCTTGGTGGTCGCCACGTCGGTGTCGAGCGAGGTGAGCGGGTTCTCGACCGCCACCACCGTGTAGCCACGCTGCTGCAGAAGCGTCGTCACCTTCTGCCAGGCCAGCGCGCCGGCAAATGCCCCGTGCACGAGGAGGATGCTCGGTCTGGCATGCCTTGCGGCGGCGAGAGCGCTGGGGCTCTCCTCCGGCGCGGCGGTAGCCGGCTGCGCGCCCCGCGACAGGGCGAAGCCAAGAGCGACGATGGCGAGAGATCGGCGGACCAGTGAACGAGAAACGACGGTCTTCATGGCACGGCTCCTTTTGGTCGTGTCTTGTAGGAGCCGCCCCGCCGTCTCGGCAATGAGGCAACCACGCATTCGTGCGCGCGCACACGAACGCGATCTTCAGGTCAGAACTGCGTGAAGAACTTCCAGACCTCGCCCTTGGTCCAGGTCTTGTCGCCGCCGCCCGAGCCGTTGCTGTCGCCGTCGACCGGCGCGGGGGTGTGGCCGCCGCCGTTGAAGGCGCACCACTCGACGGGGTACCCAGCCTTGCAGCCCTGGAACTTCGTGCAGACGTGGGTGAGGCTGCCCTGGGCGGGCTGTGGCGGGGTCTGCGCCGTGCACCCGTCGTTCATGGCGAACCGGTTCAGGATCGTGATCCCCGACGAGTAAGGGTTGGTCCCGTCGGTGATGCTGTGCGACCCGAAGAACGCGATCGGCGACGTCGTCGTGTTGTCGCACCCGCCGCTGAGGAAGTCGGCGCCCGAGTAGACGGCGATCGCGCGGAACACGTTCGGTCGCTGGCAGCCCAGCGCCTTGGTCATGCCGCCGCCGTAGCTGAACCCGGTCGAGAACACGTGCTTCGTGTCGACACAGAGGTCGCCTTCGACCTTCTTGATCATGTCGTCGGTGAACACCACGTCCTGATTGTTGGTGTTTCCCCAGCCGTTGCTGATGCCCTGAGGCGCCACGAAGATCGCCTGGTACTGCGTGCTGTTGTCCGCCTGCTCGCGGAGGCCGTAGTACGACCAGGTGTAGCCGCTGGTCCCGCCCGAATCGACGTCGTTGGCGGTGCCGCCCACCCAGTGGAAGCCGAAGATCAACCAGTACGGATGGGTGTTGTCGTAGTTCTTGGGGATGCGGATCATGTAGCTGCGGTTCTGGCCGCCGCTCTGGATGGTCTGCGTGCCGTCTTTCAACGTGGGCGTCTTGCCGCACCCGCTGCTGGCCATCGAGCCCGAGCCGCCGCCCGCCTGTCCACCGGTTCCGGTCGCGGTCGCGCCCGCGGCGCCGCCGGCCGTCCCTCCGGTCGCGACGCTCCCTGCGCTTCCGCCAGCCGCGCGCGAGCCCGCCTGACCGCCACGCCCCGACTGATCGCCGCTGCCGCCGGCCCCGGTGTCGCCGGAGCGCCCGCCCGTCGCCGTCGCGCGGCCCGCTTGCCCACCCGTTCCGGTCGTCCCCCCTGACGCGCCGCCGGTCGCGCCGGTCGTCTGGCCGCCGGTGCCCGGCGCCGTGCCGCCGGTGCCGCCGGATGCGGAGGTCCCCCCCTGCCCCGGGCTGCCGCCCGTCCCGGTGTCGGACCCGCTGGAGCTGGAACCGCACGCGGCGGCCGTCAACACGAAGCACAGAGCCCAGCGGGCCGGCGTCGCAGAGCGCCGCGCGCGGGCGAAAACCTCATTGTCGTTCATGGTGCCTCCGTCGGTGGTCGAGCGTCCGTCAGAAGGACGGAAGAGGAATGGTGAGGGTCTTGATGTCGGCGTACGCGGACTCGATGCCCGCCATCGCGTTCACCGACTGCGGGTTGCTGGCCGGGGTGTCGGTGATGGTGTCCTGCCCGTTCTGGTTGCGCACGACGTTGGTCGGCGCGTTGACCATCGCGTTGTGGGCGACCGTGTAACCGGACGTCTGTTCGTCCAGATAGATGCCGTTGTCGCCGTAATCAGCCCACTGCGGGGTCTGGTAGTCGTGCAGGTAGTTGTATTGCATCTCCGAGGCGGGCTGCTGGTTCGACAGCGTGTAGAGCGCCGCGCCGTCGGCCAGGATCTGGCAGACGTGGTGCACGTTGTTGGCGTTGATCTTGTTGTTGGACATCGCGTTGACGGTGCTGGTCCAGCCGTAACCCACCGAGATGCCCGTGTAGGCGGTGTCCGCGACCTCGTTGTGCTCGATGTCGAGCTGCTTGGGGTAGCCGGCCGCGATGCCGACCGCGCCCTGGAACTCCGTCGTCACGTGGTGGACGTAGTTGTCCTTGATCGTGTCGTTCGTGCAGATCTCGTTCTTGTCGGACGGGTTGTACGGAACGTGGTACTCGGTCGTTTCGCTGGCCACGAACTTGCCCACCGAGATGCCGTTGCCGGCGACGTCGGTCACCACGTTGCCGATCACCATGTCGTCGTGCGTGCCGGACACCAGGTCCAGCCCCGTCGCGCCCATCTGCGTGAAGATGTCGCGCTCGAAGTGAACGTGGTTTGCGTTGGTGACGCTGACCCCGGCCGGCGGCCGCCCGATGGTCTGCTTGTTGTCGGTGGTGGCGGTCAGGTTGTACTGCCCCGCCTGCGCGTCGCAGAACCCGGACTGGCTGGGCCGCAGGTAGTTCGAGTGCGCGAACGTGATGCCCTGGAACCAGAGGTAGCCGGCCTGGTCCGCGGTGCTGGTGCCCGTGATGCTCACGATCGTCTCCAGCGCCGGCGCGACGACGACCGCCTTGCTCATGTCCTCGCCGGAGCGGGGCTTGTACGAGAGGACGTTCTTCGTCTCGTCCAGGTACCACTCGCCGGGCTGGTCCAGGAACTCCAGCGCGTTCTCGAAGTAGTAGACGTGCTTCGTGAAGCCACCGAACTGACCGCCCAGGTGCGGAAACGGGCGCACGAACACGATCGTGCTCTCGGGGCTCTGAACCTTGAGAGTGGCCGTGCTGCCCGAGGTCGTGACGGACGACAGGCGCAGCGTGTTGTCGCCCCACCCGGTCATGAGGTGCATCTCGACCTTGGTCAGGTTGTTCCAGGTTCCCACCTCCGAAGCGGCGACCTGGATCGTCTGCGCCATGTCGTCGGCGGCCGTGAGCCGGTTGAAGTTCGGCGCGCCGTTCGCGCCCAGGTTCGGGCTGCGCGCGCGGATGGCTTTGACCCCGTTGACGTAGAGCTGCCGGAAGCGGGCCGTGATCCCGCTGGCGGTGTAGACGTTGTTGGCCGTGTCGGACGGCGTCCAGCCCGTGATGGGCTGCCCGCCCGTGATGATCGGCTGCTCGCCCGCGTACGCCACGTACTTCACGTAGAAGCCGTTCTTTCCCGAATCGGCGTTGCCGAACGTCAGCGTGGTCTTCTGCGGATACGTGCCCCCGCGCAGGGTGACGACGATGTCGCCGGTCATAGCGGCCGTCATCGCCCGCACCAGGTCCCGGGCGCGCGCCACCGTCTTCAGCGGCTGCGCCATCGTGCCGGGATTCGCGTCGTCGCCATCGGGGGCGACGAACAGGGTGCCGCTCGCGGCCGGGTTGCCGCCTGCGCCGCCCGTGCCGGGTGCGCCGCCCCGGCCGCCCGCGGCACCGCCTGTGCCGGCTCCGCTGG
>CAZJMY010000102.1:0-8762 GCA_964546845.1 uncultured Myxococcales bacterium
CGCCGCCCGTCGACGTCTCCGCCCGCCGGTTCCCGTCGTGCCGCCCGAGGCGGGGACGCCGCCGGTCCCCGGGATGCCGCCGGTTCCCGTCGACCCGCCCGTCGTCGTGACCCCGCCGGTCCCCACCGTTCCGCCGGACCCGCCGGTCCCGTTGTTCGTGGAGGAGCCGCAGGCCGCCACCCCCAGGGTCAGCACGGCAACGCTCAAACGCTTCGCAAACCGGGAGGTCATCGAGGGTCCTTTCGTCGTCGAGGCACCAGGCACCCTCAACTGCCCGCGGACACTCGAATGTTCAGCGAAGAGGTCTCCTCGGACACTTATGACAAGTGGCAGCGCGGATCAGGCGCCTCTTGGTTCGCAGCCGTCGCCCTGATCCGCCGAGGCGCGCGCCGCTACCCGACGAAGGTGATGGCCCACTCGATGGGCTCGCCCTTCACGACCACCTCGACCGTGTCGCCGACCCGCCGTCCCAGGACCGGCTTGCCAATCGGGGACGACGGGGTGACGACGGACAGGTACCCGTCACCGCCGGGGCCCGTCAGCTCGATCCCCGCGCCAACCGGCGCCAGAAAAAAGGTGCGGCCATGGGAGCCATCCTCGACCTCGACGATCGCCCCCAGGGCGATGGGGGCGCGCGCCGGCAGCGGCTGCGGCCGAAAGGACTCGAGCAGCGACACCTCGGCGATGGCGCGATCCGCGCGCTGCTTCTGTCCGCGGGCGAGGCCCGCGTACTCCATCGCCACGCGCGAATCGTCGCGCTTCTCGGAGGGCGTCGCTCCGGCCCGCGCCTCCTCCGCCGCAGCCTCGCCGGCCTTGCGCGCGACGTGCACGGACTGCCGCATCCGCTCGACGAGCTGCGCGACCAAGAACTGTTTGTCCATCTTCGCCGAGCCTAGGCGGGCCCCGGCGCCGTCGCAAAAAAGCGTTTGAAGGTTCAGCGGAGCGACGCCACCGAGGGCCGGAGGCCCGGTAAGCCCTGTCGGAAGAGCGGCAGCTGACGGAGATCCGGCGGCTGCGCGGGGCACGCCATCGCCGTCTGCTCGGCTGGGTCCGTGCGCACGCCTCTTGCAAAGAGCGGTAGCCATGTCGACGGCCCACATCGAAGCTTCAACCCCGGCCTATCCGGCAGCTCTCCCGCGCGCGATCCCGGCGGGCCAGCGCGCAGCGCTGCAACGAATCCTGGCGGACATCGAGACCCTCACGCCCGCCGGGCGGCGGGACAGCATGATCAAGATCCTGTCGTTCCTGGGCGGCGCCGCCGGACGCGCGCGCCAGCGGCTCGACATCCACGCGCAGTGGGTCGTCGCGACGCTGGTCGAACGCCTGGCGCGCGAATCGTCGCGCCCATCTCCGGACGTCGCCGGCTTCGTCGACGCCGGCGAACAGCTGTTGCAGCTGCTGACCTAGCCGGCCGCTTGGCCGCCCGCCAAGGGCTTCCCGCGCGTGCCGGAGGTTGCCGGCGGCCACTCACGCCGCGCATTGCTCATGGAGCCAAAAGCGCGGGTCGAGGTCTGCGGCACCAACCGGGTTTTCTTCGTGCAGCTCGCGTGCGAGGCTCGTGAGCCTGGAATTCTCACGGATTGCTCTCCTGGCTGCGCTCATCATTCCTGCCACGCCCGTCCGCGCGGAGGAGCGCACCCTCGACGACACGATCGCGCGAGTTATGGTCGCCGAGTCGGCAAATCCGGACGGCTCGTACACGTATCAGTACAGCGTCACGAACCTGGACTCGGAACGCCGCCTCGTGTGGATCGACATTGGCTGGGACCGGCCGGCCGGCAACCTTGAGCTCGTGATTCTCCCGGTCGACTTCTTGGACCACGAGGACCGGCCGGCGGATGTCCTGAGTGGCACCTCACCCAAGGGATGGAGCCGGCCTTCAATGCAGACCCAGGAGGAAACGCCCGGCTATTCGCTCCGCTGGGACGCCAAAAAGCCGGGGAGCGGCATCCCTCCGGGCGGTACCGTTGCGGGATTTTCGGTCACCGTGCGCGCAAGAGATCGCGGGCAGCTCAAAGCGGATTGGACAGTCGGGTTCTCCGTCGGTCTTCCTGCCACCTCACGGCTGATCCAGGGACGGCCCTCTCGGCGCCCGGCGTTGCCACTGGCACTGGATCGACAGCGTCAGCGGTGACGCCTCGGCACATTGACGGACGAGAGATTCTCGCCATCCAGAGCGCGGATAGCGGGTTTGTCGAGGGTGGGTTGGTCCGTGGTACGCGGCCTCGGCTGCCGATGACACGAGAAAGCGAAATCGCCCATTAGTCGCTCCGAGCGTAACGCCTCGCCACCGGCCGTCGCTAGCGCGGTGGGGTTGGCGATTGTCCCGAGGCTCACCCGAGCGGCGGCCCAGCGACCGCGGCCAGCGCCTCAGCGACCTGTGGTGCGTAGAAGGGGTCAAGCGTGCGAGACCACGCTCTGAAATGCCCTAGGTCTCCCAGCGCGGCGTCGATCGCGAAGAGCTGCCGCCAAAACGGACCATCCGCGCCGATGCACCACGAGTCGCGAATACTGATGGCCGCCTGAGCTGCTCGTAGAGACGTAAATCTGAGAAAAAATGGCAACGCGACGGCCTCGAGCGCCGTTGTCAGCTCATCGATGATCGACGGTTGACCGGAGACGGCGTCCACGGTCCAACGATTCGGTCCGGAGTACCCGATATTTGTCATTGCCGAGGCGTTGTACGAGAACTGATGGATTTGGTAGTAGGACGCCTTCCATTTGCAGCGCTTCTCGACTTCCGTGGCCTTGAAAAAGCGCCGTCCGAAGTAGAAGGCCAAGCTGATGTTCGGCGAATACGCGGTAGCAGCCGAGAGGGCTATTACGTCCGCGCCATCTTCTCTGTCTCGGCTGAGCGTGTTCTTCGACCGGATGTAGCGAAAGTCGGCGAACCGATGGGCAAGTAACGCCCGCGCCAGCGTGTTCAGGTACGTCTGGGAGTGGGACGGAGCCATCGCTATGTCCGACCTTGGAAGTCGGCGGGTAGAACTACGCTGAGGCGGGCCCGCTGGGCGCGAGTCGCAACGTCCGCGAGGCACGCGACGGGATCGATGTCCGCGACCTTGGCGGGCTGGACGAGGGTGTACTTCGCGTCCGCGACGACAGTTTCCCGCGCCGATGTTGACTCGAACTGATTTGCTCGGCCGACGACGCACTCGAAATATCGAAAACAGGTTGGGCCGACGGTGACTCGGCGCATCTTCTGGCCAAGGATACCGTCGTTCATCTGGCCGGAGGGGGGAGCTGCACGGAACGCGATCGACCTGCGCGAAAGTTGGGCGACAACTGGGCAACAATGCCCAAGACTAGCCTAAGCAGTTGGAATTATAGGGTGAGCGACGGGGATTGGCCCCATCGACCGATAATCTAAAACCCAAGGCGCCGCGCCGACTTGCACAGTTTTTTCGGCGACTTGGGTGGTTTTGAGGCGAGGCAGGAGAGGCCGGTTGGGAACGGCTAGAATCCCCTGAATCCGGGTCGTCTGGGCAACAGGTGGTCGACAAAACTGCCTCCGCTGTCTTGGCGGGCGGCTCCGAGTTCCCAGCTGTTGTCGCCTTCCGCTGTGTCGACGTATTTGCCACCTGATCCCTCGAGAGGGCTGGCGTCCCGATCAGCGATCGGCAGCGGCGTCCGGAGAACACGCAGAGCTGTCGAGTCCCCGGAGGAATCCCGACCCGCAGCACACGAATTGAACGACCAGCGGTGGTTGGGTGCAGGGGTACTCGCCGGTCTTTACGAGGAACTGGCAGGTCAGGCCGGCGGCACAGGAGCTCGAGGAGACCGGCCAGTTGAATTGACTGAGCACACCCGGATCGGGGCAGGCGGCATCATTGTGCGTGGTCGGAGTTGGCAGGCATCCACCCGCGCCGCCCGCGTGTGCAGCCGTTCCCCCGATTCCGCCAAAGCCTGCAGTCCCGCTCAGACCTCCGGGCGCCCCCATTCCGGCGTCGCCAGCGAGGCCGCCTCCGCCGATGCCCGCCTTTCCGCTCATCCCGGCGGCTCCGCCGACGCCGGCCGTGCCGCCAACACCGCCCGTTGCCGGAGCACCGCCGGTCGAGACGGCTCCGCCGGCGCCCGCCGTCCCGCCAACGGCTCCGGTTGCGGGCATACCGCCGGCTCCTAAATGGCCGGCGCTGCCGCCGCCTCCACCCGAAGCGGCGCTTCCGCCGGTCCCCATCTTGCCGTCACCGCCCCCGGAACAGGCGGTCGACACAACGAAACCGAAGACCACCACGACACGAGCTAAGCGAATGATCCGCAACATGAAGCCTCCCCAAGTATGTTGCCCAGCGTACCCAGGGCTCGTCGCGCTGCCTAGCCCACGTCGCCCATTTCCTGCGCCCCGGACATTGGGCCGAAGGTGGTGATCAGGGCGACCAGCGCGGCGCCCGTCGCGACGGTGTTGGCGAGGAGCGCGAGGGCAACGTTGGGCGCGCGAGCTCATCGGCCATGATCCCCGAGCCGGGTCCTTTCATTCTGGGTCGCGCTTCGTACCCGGGAACGGGGGCAGCGGGGCACCGAGGTCGCGTATGGCGCGGGCGTGGGGATGCCGCTCGCCGGCCTTCCCATTCAGGAGCCGCTGCGCGGGATAGATGCTGCGGTGACCGGTCAGCAGATAGGCCACGACGCAGACGATGACCACGTGAGGGAACACGGGCGCGCCGAGCAGCTCCATGGCCATGATGGACAGCGCGAGCGGGGTGTTCGAGGACGCGGCGAACACCGCCGCCAGACCGACGCCGGCACCGAGCTCGATCGGAATCGCCAGCATCCTGGCCAGCACGCTGCCCAGCGTGGCACCGACGAAGAACAGCGGCGTGACCTCTCCGCCCAGGAATCCAGCCCCCAGCGTGATGGCGGTGAAGAGCAATTTCAGCGCGAACGAGTACGCGGGGAGCGCCGGGTCGTCGAAGGCGCGAACGATGACGGGCACGCCAAGCCCCAGGTAGTCGCTGGTTCCCACCATCTTCCAGAGACCGACCACGACCAGTCCGCCCAGGAGCATCCGGATCGGCAGCCGGCGGAGGTGGGCCTCACTCCGCTTCTTGATGAGATGCGTGAGCTCGATGAACGTGGTCGACACCACCGCCACGGCGACGGCGAAGACCAGCCATTTCACCAGCAGCAGCGGTGTGAGGGGGACGCTGGGAGCCGCCGGGTAGTGGGTGTGCACGATCCCCAGCGCGCGCGTGGTCATGTCACCGACGACCGACGCCACGAGGGCCGGGACCAGCGCGTCGTACTCGATGCGGCCCAGCACGATGAACTCGAGTCCGAAGACGGCGCCCGCGATCGGCGTGCCGAAGACCGACCCGAACCCGGCGGCGCAGCCGGCGGCCAGGAGCTGACGCCGCACGTCCTTGCCGACGCGAAGCCGGTGCGACACCCAGTCGGTGATGCTGGCGCCCATCTGCACCGCCGTGCCTTCACGGCCGGCGCTTCCGCCGAAGACGTGCGTCAGCACCGTGCCGATCAGCACCATCGGCGCCATTCGCAGCGGAAGCTCGGGGCCCTCGTCGTGGATCGTGTCGATGACCAGGTTGTTGCCGGCCTTGATCGCGTCGCCGAAGCGCTCGTAGACGAGCCCGATCAGAAGACCGGCGACAGGGAGCGCGTAGACGATCGTCTCATGGTCCACGCGAAACGCGGTCGCGCGCTCGAGCAGCCACAGGAAGAGCGCGGACGCGGCGCCGCAGAGCACACCCACGGCGGAGCCGAGGACGAGCCACTGCCCGAGCACGCCGAAGCGACCGGTTCGCTTCAAGCTTCGGTCCCGTCCAGCGACACCGCGACACCTTCCAGCCGCAAGAGCACGGCATCGGCCAGGTCGCTCGCGTTGGCTTCCACGAACGCATCCAGGATCTCGGGGCTGCCAACCAGCTCGACGCAGGTCGGGAGCATCGTGGGAGGAATGTCGGTGATGTCGGCGACGACCCGCCTGGCCCCGTGGACGAAGCCGGCATGCCCCAAGGTCACGGTGGCATAGGTGACGCCCGCTCTGAGCGCTCGCGCCGCGAGCTCATTGGACAGCGAGCGTCCGAACAACCGGCCCAGGAGGCCCGGTGCCGGCGTGCTCCGCCGGCGCAGGTAGATACGGAGGACGCTTAGGGCCTGAACGCGTTCGGTGTTTGGGGTCACGTGGCTCCTCTCCTGCGCCGGAGAAGCTCACGCAAACTCCTACGGCGCCCGTTGGGGCGGCATCGTAGGAGTCATTGGCGGTCCCGAATGGCCGCGGGTATCGGCGGACTCCACCGCCATCGTGATTTCTGCTCGCAAGCATGGTGACAAAAGGGAGTGACTGTCAAGGGGCTGGCTCGGCGCTCGGCAGCGGGCGTTCCCTGAAAATGGGCTGCCGCCATTGCGGCACCCTCGCCGAATCCCATATCGGTGGGGTGTTGAAGACCGTGGATCTTGCGTGGGTGGGTCTGGGCGGAGGGTTGGGCTCCGTGCTGCGCTGGTGGATCGGGCGGCTGGTGGGCGCGCGCTACAAGGGCCGCTTCCCGGTGGGCACCTTCCTGATCAACGTCTCGGGCAGTCTGTTCATTGGGTACCTGTCGGTCCTGTTCAAGGTGGACTGGCACAACCGTTACGGTCACGGAATGGTGCTGAACGGGTTGGTGCTCACCGGCATCCTGGGCGGCTACACCACGTTCAGCAGCATGCAGTTGGATGCGTCCGGGCTGGCTGCCAAGGAACGCATGAGCGTCGCCGCGTCCTATCTCTCTCTGTCGGTCGTCGCAGGACTGCTGGCCGCGCTGGTGGGAGCAGCGCTCGCGCGCATACGGGCGTGAAGCTGATGCCGATCGCGCCCGCGTTGCTCCTTGTATTCGTTGGCGGGGCTGTGGGGGCCCTCGTGCGCGAGCTCCTCATGTTGCTCGTGCCGACTCTGTCGCGGGGCTTTCCGCTGGACATTTTGGTTGCCAATGTCGTCGCCTCGTTCTTGATCGGCTTCAGCACTGGCCGCCAGAGCCGGCAGGCCATCGGCGACCGCTGGCATTTGATGGTCAGCACCGGGACCATGGGCGGTCTGTCGACGTTCTCGAGCTTCGTGTACGCGACGAGCGTACTGATGGGCGAGTCGACGACTGGAGCCCTCGTTGGGGCCGCCTATGTCCTCATCAGCCTCGTGATGGGCTACGTCGCGGTCATTGCCGGATTGAGGATCGGCGGACCATCCCGCTCGATGGGAGCGTCCGGTGGGCCGTAGCGGCGCCTGTCAACGCTCTCAGCTTTCGCGCTCCGGGTGAATGCACATCCGTCCCATCTGCGGCGAGTAGCCGACCCGCCCAGCCGTGTTTTCGAGGCCGGCGAATCATTCCGTCCCACCGCGGGCACCGACGCCCCCAAAACTAGCCTAAGTAGTTGGAATTATAGGGTGAGCGACGGGGATTGAACCCGCAACCCTCGGAGCCACAGTCCGATGCTCTACCAATTGAGCTACGCCCACCGTATTTAGTTTTTTCGCGCGCCCGGCAGGAGTCGAACCTGCGACCCGCGGCTTAGAAGGCCGCTGCTCTATCCAGCTGAGCTACGGGCGCATGCTTATGCCCGCGGAGTTTACCCGTCAAGCGGGTTTCGGGGACAGAGGGGCCTCATTCGACTTCCTGAAGCTCGCGGGCCGAGATGCCCAGCAGATACAGGATGGCGTCCAGGCCGGCGCCCGAGATGCTGGTGTCCGCGCGCTCCCGCAGCTTGGCCTTGGCGTGGAAGGCGATCCCCAGCCCCGCCCGCTCGAGCATCAACGCGTCGTTGGCCCCGTCGCCGACGGCGATGACCTGGTCCAGAAGCACCCCCTCGGCCTGGGCGATGGTCTCCAGCAGCTCCGCCTTGCGCTGGGCGTTGACGATGGGGCCGACGACCCGCCCCGTCAGCTTGCCGCCCTGCACCTCGAGGTTGTTCGAATAGGCGTAGTCGAGCTCGAGGCGGCGCTTCAGCGCCTCGGCGGCGCGCGAGAAGCCGCCGCTGATGACGGCGATCTTGTAGCCGAGGCGCTTGAGGACCCGCACCATGGTCTCCGCGCCCTCGGTCAACGGCAGATCGGCGGCGATCCGGTCCAGCACCCCGACGTCCAGCCCCGCGAGCAAGCCGACGCGCTGCCGCAGCGACTCGTCGTAGTCCATCTCACCCTGCATGGCGCGCTCGGTGATGCGCGAGACCTCGGCCCCGATGCCGGCGGCGCGCGCCAGCTCGTCGATGACCTCGATGCGAATCAGGGTCGAGTCCATGTCCAGCACGATCAGCCGCTTGGACCGGCGGAACAGGCTCTCGCGCTGCAGCGACACGTCGAACCCGGCCGCGGTCGCGACCGCCAGCAGCGTGCGCTTCAGCGCCTCGCTGTCGCGCTCGGCCGGAAGCAGCGCGTGAATCTCGACGGACGCCAGCGTGTTCTCCGACAGGCGGCCGATCTTCTCGATGTTCGCCCCCTCGGCCGCCAGCGCGGACGCCAGCGCGTGCAGGTGGGACGCCCCCAGCGTGGGGCCGATGGCCGTGATGACGTAGCGCCGCCCCTCGGTGCGCGCGGCCGCCGGCTCGTCGCCGCGCACGGGCTTGAAGTCCAGCTCCATCTCGAGCTGCTTGGCCGCGAACAGCAGCTCCTTCAGCACGTCGCGCGTCTCGGGGACGCCGACCAGGAGGCATAGCGTCAGCTGCCCCTGCACGACGACCTGCTCGATGTCGTAAAGGGTCGCCCCTTGCTGCGACAGGATGCCGGTCAGGGTTGCGGTGACCCCGGTGCGATCGGGGCCGGTGACGGTGACGAGAAC
>CAZJMY010000103.1:0-23959 GCA_964546845.1 uncultured Myxococcales bacterium
CTTCGAGGCGCTGCGCCACGCGGGGCAGAAGCCCGCGCTGAAGCTGCTCAACAAATCGGACCTGGCCGATCCGGAGCAGACGCGACTGTGGCTGCGGCACTACAACGCGCAGCCGGGCGTGCAGGGCCTCGCCCTGTGCTCCAAGAAGCCGAGCGAAGTCGATCGCATCCTGCCGGCCTGTGGCGCCTTGCGACCCGACCGCGGCCGCCCCGAGAAGCCGCTGCGCATGATGATCCTGGGCATCCCCAACGTAGGGAAGTCGACCCTCATGAACGCGCTCCTCAAACGCCGCATCGCCCAGGTCGGCGACGAGCCCGCCATCACCAAGGTTCAGACGCTCCACAAGCTTGGCCCCGACACGACCCTCATCGACACCCCCGGCATGTCGTGGCCCGGGATGGAGCAGGACGTGGCCGCGAAGCTCGCCGCCACCCACAGCATCGGCCGGGCCGCTTACGACGAGGAGGAGGTGGCCCTCAGCCTCGGGCTCACCCTGCTGCGACGCTATCCCGAGCTCCTCACGGCGCGGTACGGCTCGTTGCCTCGGCCCGTCGACGAGCACGGGCTGCTGGCGTTCATCGCCACCAGCCGACACCTCGTCAAAGCCGGTGCGCCCGACCTCGCCCGCGCCGCGACGACGCTGCTCAACGACTTCCGCAGCGGCGCGCTCGGGCGCGTCAGCCTCGAGACCGTCGAGGGGTAGGACTATGATGCGCGGATGAACGGAGGGCGAGGGCCGACGAGCGTCGTGGACTTCGGGAGCCGGTGCTTGGCGGTGGCGATCGTGCTCGCGGCCGGGTGCGGCTCGGGCGGCGGCGGCCGGCCGCGCGCGGGCACGATCGTGGAATTCGGGATTCCGACGCCGGGCACACTGCCTGGAGGCATCGTCGCCGCCGCCGACGGCAACCTTTACTTCACCGAGTATCAGGGCAACCGGATCGCGCGCATCACCACCACGGGGGTCATCACCGAGCTCCCCCTGTTCGCGAACGACCTGTCCGGCCCGAGCCATATCACTTTTGCGTCGGACGGGAACCTTTGGCTCACCGTGCCGCGCGACGAACACATCGTCAGCGCGACGCTCGCCGGCGTGGTCACGAACCTCCCATCCCTGATGTTGCCAGCCGCCTATCCGTACGACCTCACGAACGGGCCGGACGGCAACATCTGGTTCACCGAGAACATGGGCAATCGCATCGGGATGTTCACCCCGGCCGGCGTGCTCACCGAGCTGCCCGTCCTGCCGGCGAGCGGTCCGATGGGGATCACCACCGGCCCGGACGGCAACCTCTGGTTCGCGGAGAACAGCGCGAACCAGATCGCGCGCATGACGGTGGCGGGAACGATCCTTGGCGAGTTTCCGGTCCCGACGGCGAGGGCGGGCCTGACGTTCATCACCGGCGGTCCCGACGGCAACGTGTGGTTCTCCGAAGGCGATGCCGACAAGATCGGACGCATCACACCCGCCGGCACGATCACCGAGTTTCCGCTTCCACCCTCGGCCCCCACCAACAGGTCGACCCCCACCCAGATCGTGACCGGGCCGGACGGGAACATCTGGTTCTGCGAGTCGAACGCCAACAAGATCGGCCGCCTCACGCCGCAGGGAGACCTCACTGAATTCCCCGTGCCGACTGCTCAGTCGGTCAACTTCTTCCTGACCGTCGGCCCCGACGGCAACATCTGGTTCACCGAGAACGACACCAACCAGATTGGACGCCTGACCCTCTGACGGAACACCGAAGCCCGCCCCTTCGCCTCGCCGCACGTGCCACGTGAGGCCGTGAAACTGCTCGACCACGGCGACGCGCTGGAGGGGATATTGGCAGCGGTCGCGGCGCCTCGACCTTGTGCGCGACGTTCGGCTTCGGCTTCGGCGGAGAGGAGCCGTCGCGAGTCGCATGCGAGGTAACCCCTGTTGTGCTCACCCCGCGACTCTTCTTCTCCGGCGCCGTCCGTCTGCTGCAGACCGCCCATAGATTCGCGGCGCAAGAATCGCTGAAATGAAAAGGTCAGCGCGGAATATATCCTTCAGAAAGGATCCGTCCGGTGTCTGCATCGATCACGAATCGTGCTTTGGTCCCTAGTCGACCCGCGTTCGTTTCGATTTCATAGCGATCATTCTGTCCAAACCAGCCCTTTCGCAGCTGAACAGAGAAGGGATCGGCAAACCCCCAGCCTCTTTCGGCCGCACGAGCTCGCGCAATCTCAAGGGCTGCCTTGCCGTCGATCATCAGTTACTAGGCAGCGCTCCCAAAGAGATCGACACGTGAAAAATGGCGCCGCCAAGCACGATGTTACCGATACGCAGAACCTCACGTTCACCCGCCGTATTCCTTCGGCTCGCCCTGTAGCGTTAGTGCGGCGCGCCGGAAGGTGCTCCGAGATCTCGAAAGAAGGCATTCCCAGCCGCAGCCGAAGGCGGCTGTGTGGAGTCGTTCAACAAAACGGCGAAAGGTAGCCTCAAAGCGATAGCCCGAACTGTGCGACGGCGCAGCTGTTAGCCGGAAGAGGGACAGCGGCTGTCGCCGCAAACGAAGGTCCCGCTGGCAGGCGAGTAGACGCAGGCGGGAGCGGCGATTCCGCACGACGTGCAGTCCCGGGTGGCGTCGAAGCAGGTGTCGTTCGGCGTGTGGCAGTACAGGCCCGTCGGTCCGCAGGCTCCCAAGCCCGTCGTCGTCGGCGAGCAATACCCGCCCGGACCGCAATCGCTATCCACGTGGCAGTTCGCGGGACCGCAGAGGTTGTGCTGGATGCTGCTCCTCGCGCAAGAACATGCGCCCGTTGGGCCGCAGTCCGCGTCGGTCAAACACTCGTCGTTTGAACAATGGCCGTTCAGGCAGGTGAAGAACGGCGATCCGCCGTCACCCCTGCAGTCGTTGGTCGTGGTGCAGCTGATCTTCGTGGGGTCCGGGCCGCCGGGCCAGACGAGACTGGGGCCGCAGCCGCCAGGGACCGACCGGTGAGCGGCGGGAACCTGCCCGGGGCCCAGCATCGCGCCGCAAACGTTGACCGGTTGCGCGTCGGTCCCCGAATCCAAGGGCGTCATCGGCGGCATGCCCGAGTCGTGCGCGCCGGAGTCGTGCAGCCCCGAATCGTGCGTCCCCGTCTCGGGCGCTCCGGAGTCATGCGCCAGCGGGACCAAGGCACTGCTGCTGCAGGCCGAGGTCAACAAGAGCAGGATTCCGACTTTCGAGTAAATCATTGCGTATTCCTCCTCCTCACAGCTTCTGCAAGTACGCGACGACGTCGCGGCGATCGGTTTCGGAAAGCTTCCAGCCATACGTGTGACCGCAGACCGGTCCCATTCCGTGCAGCCGTTGGGCGAACGTGTCGCGCGCCCGCGCCGGGTCCAGCAGGGCTGCGACCGACGGCACCGTCCCGTCGTGCAGCAGCGGCCCTCGTGTACCGACCCCGCGCAGGGACGGCACCCGGTAGGTTCCCGTCCCGCGATCGCGCGAAAGGCCCAGCATCGGGTCGGTGCCGACGCGGGCCAGCGCCACCGGCTCGCCGGTGAGCCCCGGCGGCGCGTGACAGTCCCCGCAGGTCTGTGCGAACAGACGCGCGCCCCGAGGAGATGTCGCGGCTGCCTGCTCCAGGGTCGGCAAGCTCGCCGCCAACGAACGGACATAGGTGGCCAGCGCCAGCGCCACCGCGCGCGGCGGCCGGACGGTCTGGCGGCTGGACGTGATGATCAGCGTCTCGAGCCGAATCGCCAGCGTCACGGGATCTGCTCCGCGCAGCGTGGCGTCCTGATGTAGGTACGTGAGCCAACGAACCGGGCGCAAGTCCGGGATCCGTGCCGGTTCCGTGCCCTCGTCGGTGGAGACGTCCACGCGTCCCGGCCCCCAGCCGGCGCGCGGATCATTCGAGGCCGCAGCCGGGATGTGCTGCGCATCGAGGATGGCGCGTCCAACGTCCAGCGCGGCGTTCGGCAGCCCCGGATGCAGCCGCCCGTCGGCCCCCCTCGCCGTGTGGCAGGTGGCGCAGGTGACCGCCAGCGCCACGGACCCGTCGGCCATTCTGGCGCGCACCAGGCCGCCGACGCCGCCTGCCGGGTCGACCCACAACCCGTACCGCGCGGCGGACGACCGAGACGTCAGCGCGACAGAAAGATAAGGCGCCAGTTGCGTCGGGTAGCGGTTGAAGGCGCGCTCGCCCAAAGCCAGCAGCGTGGCCTCGTCCGGGGTGGTCCCGTCCGGAAGCGAAAGCTCAGCGGCCTGCCCGGAGAGCCGCTTTGGATCGGCGCCCGTTGGGGCGTCGAGCTCGCTCGCCGCTATCGGATCCACGGGTGGATTCCACTGGCTCAATCGCTCCCAATCGGCGTCATTTCCCGAGGCGTAGCGCCCCAGCCGAAGCTTGCTGTAGTCGTTGGCCGGGTTGACCAGCGATCTTTCCATGGCGCGGCGGACAGCGGGGTCGCCCGCCAGATAGGCGGACGCGGACGGCCGGGCCGAGCAGCCGAGCAGGGCCACCCCACAGACCACCAGCCACAGATCCGCCGGGACCATCGACCGCACCGCCAATGTGCAACGTTGAGGCCCAACCCAGCCGCGGAGTTTCACGGCCAGCTCGCCTTCGGCCTCAGAAATCTGAGACCCGGACGGCCACGATTGTCACGGTCCGCGCAGCCCCAGCGAAGGTGACGAGGAGCTCAGGCGGAAGGTTCCCGCTCAACTGCGAAGCAATTGGCTCGACTTCATTGCCTCACTTTCCTGGACCAAGTTGGGTCAGCGAAGCGGGCCATGTTCCACTGGGCGATGCGAGGCTGATTCGAGAAGGCTTAGCGGCCGGCGTGATCGATGGAGCTGAATGTCTGGTTCGGGTCGTACGCGTCGAGAAAGCCGCAAGGGCCGCAGTCGAGGGTCTCGCCCGAAATGGCCGTCAGCCGACACCTCGTCAAAACCGGAGCGCCCGACCTCGTCCGCGCCGCGCCGACGCCCCTCAACGACTTCCGCAGCGGCGCCCTCGGGAGCGTCAGACTCGAGACCGTCGAGGGGTAGGGCTATGTCATATCGGACAGTCGGTCGGTTTGAGGCCGCTGCAGACGCCGTTCGTGCATGTCAGGGAGGCGGCGCACGGGTTGTTGCTGTCACAAAGATCGCCGATGGCGCGCGGCCGCACGCACCGGCCGGGCGCGCCGGCACAGACGGCGGGCGGTAAGCAGGGCGGAAGCTGGGTCGTCGTCGCGTCGCCGCACGCCGCACCAACCGCGGCGAGCGGCGCGCAAGTCATTCCGCCGTCGCCGCCCTTGCAGTACGAATTCGTGTCGCACGAGCTGGTGCCGCAAGGAACGGCCGCCAGACAGGTCCCTCCGCTCGGCGCGGTGCACTTGGCGCCCGGTCCGCAGACGAGGTTGCTGAACATGACCGTCGCGCACGGCTGACCGATTCCCGGCGGCGGCGTACAAGTTCCGGCGGTGCTGTCGGAGGTGGCCGGAACGCAGACCAGATCTCCGGTGCAACCAACCACCGGGCTGGCCGAGAGATCGCACGGCTGCCCCTCGGCTGCATGCATGACGGTGCTGCCGTCGGTGCAGACGCGCGTCGTCGGATGACAGAAGCTGCCGTTCTGGCAGGCCGCCGATGAGCACGATCCGCCGACCGGCACCCCGCCGGCGCGGCAGGTCGAGCAGGCAGCACCCGTGCTGCAGGACCCGCTCACGCACTGGCTGGAATAGGCGCAGGGGGCGTCGGTCGGGCGTTTGCCTTCCGTGAAGCAAGCTGGAAAAAGCCCGATGGCGACATCGGTGCACGTCCGCGAAGCCAGCGCGGTGATGCAGCTCGCGATGCCCGCGGCGGTGCGGTAACTGTCTTCGTTGAAGTAGTACCCGGGACAGAGCGCCTCGTAGCGGCTGCAATCGGGGACGGCCGCAGCCCCTTGGCAAGCGATGAGTCGCTGGCACTGCGCCTCGACGGCGGCGACGCAGATCTCCGTGGCACTCACCGACGGCGCGCCGGCTCCGCCGGCAGACCCGCCCGGACCGCTCGCTCCGGCGGTACCACCCGCGTCGGAGCGCGCGCCGGCGCTTCCGGCCGTCGCAGGCGCCCCGCCGCCGCCCATGCCCGCGCCACCCCCTCCATCCCTTGCCCCGCCACCGGACGAACATGCCGCCACGGCGACGAGCACCCCCGAAACCCACGCTTCCCACGCGAAGCCACTCTTCACGGCCGAAGCGTATCTCGCCGGCCGCCGATGACGAAATCTTTGAACCCGAGGGCGTTTCGGCCGAAGGGCAGGGTCGAGCTCTGTCTACGAAGGTCTCGTGAGCGCGGCCGTCGGAAGCGGTAGTACGCTCGCGCAGATGGTTGTCGCGGTCGTCAAGCGAACGCTCGCGTCACGCTGGCGGCTCGGCCAGATGGTCGTACCCGTCGCGATGATCCTTGGTGTCGTCGCCAGACGCACCGAAAATACGGTTGCGTACTCCGCTGCTGCTGGAGCCTTGATTCTGGCTGCTATGGCGTTCCTGTCCGCCCGCCGCAAGTTTCGTCGCGTCCAGATTCGCGCCGAAGGGAAGCACATCACGGCCACCTTGGCCGGCGAGCCGATTTCAATCTCCGGCGTCCATGCGTGGACGGTGCACGATGGCACCGCCCGCGTATACGACCCGACGGGTGGATGGGCGTTCCGCGACCAGGACACGACTTCACTGGCATCACTGCTGACGAGCGCCTTCGGGCCGCCGCTGGCACTGCGTAGACGCGGAACCGACCGGGGGCGCTTCTCAGCACTCTGCGTCGCTTGTGCTGGCGGACTTTCAGCGGCGGCCGGCTTTGGCGCCGGAAGCGTACCGGTCGTCGTTGCCGGACTTCCGATGTTCATATTTGGCATCGTGTGCTTCGGCGCGCTCTCTCAGAGAGTCGCCGACGATCGACGCTCAGGATCTACTTCGCCGACCGAAGGATTCCGGCATCGAGCAGGTGAATGACGCAATTCAACCAGCCGCTCGCACTGCCCGTCAGTGGGGCGGCCGTCCCTGGCTGCAGCCAGGGCGCGGTTACGCGCGGAAAAGGGAGGGGGAGGTACTCCGCGCGATCTGGACGCATCCTTGGTGCGGCACGGCAAGACCGTGGCAGAATCGTCACGACGGCCGCAACGATTGCGCGGGCCGTGCCGATACCAGACCAGCAACCCATGGCTACGGACGAAGCTCTGAGGAACCCGCAATGAGTGCAGTGGGCGTCTCGGGCTATTCGACGGCTGAAAGGCTGGGCGAGGTCTTCAAGCGGGCACTGCCATTATTGGGTCCCGAGGCACGTCGAGAGATCGAGAAGCTTCTCGATCCCCAGACGCTGTGGGTGGTCGCTGGGGTCTTGACCGCCTGGATCGTGTCACACGCGGTCGGAATCGGCGAGATCGTGGATGCGATCATTCTCGGCTTGGGAGTGCTCGCGATCGGCCTCTCGGTGTTCGAAGGGATAGACGCCCTTTACATGTTCGGCAAATTGGCCATAGACGCCAAGAGTTTGCAGGACCTCGACGACTCAGCAAAGTACTTCGCGCGCGCGGTCTCCATCTTGGGCGTCCAGGCAGTGCTTGCAGTCCTGTTCAAAGGGGCGCCCAAAACATTCCGAGGCGGGAAGATCGATGTTGGTCCGCCGCCGTCATTCGCGGCGGGGCCGATCTCTCGACCACCTCTGGTCGCCGTCCGCACGCTGGAACAGGGCGCTGGGCAAACGTTTGAATGGGGCAACATAGAGATCTCGCGCTTCGGGACACCGGCGGACAGGCGACTCGTGGCGCTCCACGAGAACATTCATCGTCTCCTGACGCCAAGGTTGAATGTTCTTCGGAACTTCCGCG
This sequence comes from uncultured Myxococcales bacterium, assembly GCA_964546845.1. Lineage (GTDB taxonomy): Bacteria > Myxococcota_A > Polyangia > Fen-1088 > Fen-1088 > JADGRB01. Next base: position 7,804 of record CAZJMY010000103.1, read on the forward strand.
TTTCGGGCCGAGTCGCCTCGTACGGCCGATCGGCCCTTTCGCGTTATCTGGAAGAGGCGCTGGCCGAAACGGCCGCGCAGCTCGGAGTCAACGGTGTGCGCGCCGGATTCCGGGGTGTGTGTTTCCCCGTCAAGTTCGGCTACGTGACGCTCATGCGAAAGACGGTTCTCCAAGGAACGACGGTTCGGCCATTCCTGCCCGAGCTCGGTGGTCTACTTGCCGGCGGCTTCATCTTCGGCGGCGTCAGCTACGAGATCTGGTGGTCGCCGAGGCGCCCAAAGGCTGCACAAAAAGCGAAATGACTGTTCTCCGGCGACTGTGGGACTGGGTCGTTGCGAAGCCGCCTGAGCACCCGCCGGGCGCACGGTTGACCCGGGCGGAGGCTGAGCGGATCGCATCCGCGTGGGCAACATCCGCACCACTCTGGCGGCCACCGCTGACGTCTGAATTCGACGTTCAAGAGGGCCGGAAAGTGTGGATCGTTACAGCGAATGCGCACGCGCGAGGCGCGACGATGTGGGTGATCGTCGACGACGCAAGCGGAGAGGTCGTCGGCCATCACGAGCGACACTCCCGATAAACCTCTTGGAGGCACTGAAGTTCCGCGAGTCGCCCGGCCCGGACTGGTGGACATCGCCTTCCCAACGAGGTCGCGATGTTCGGCAACGGCCGACCGGGTCATCGCTGTCAGGTCAGAGCGTCAGCGAAGAGGCGCCAGCGCTTGTCGATGGTGCGGAGAGCCCATCGCAGCGGACCCGGGAGAATCGCCCGTGTCCGCGGACCGAAGCGTCGGCAAGATCATTTGGTCTTGTGGAGGCGCCGGGAGTCGAAACTTATCAATTGCTGGGCAGCCCCCCCAAAGCGAGTGCTTCCTCTAAGCACCGAAGGATTGCCGAACGGGCGTAGGCGGACATCTTGAGCTCAGACCGGAGGCGACGGAGCGGGCCAACTCGCGGTGAGAGACCGCCGAGGTAGCTCAGATCCCGCCGATCGTCGCTCATCCGGGCCCCGCGCTCTCACGGCCCGAGGCGCACCCCGATTCCCACCGGGGGGGGAATGACGTCGCTGAAGCCGTCCCGACCTTCGGAGATCCAGGCCACGCCTGGGTCGTCGAGACTCCGACCGAACTCATAACGGACTGTCAGCGGCCGCCCCGCGTCGTCGATTCTCGTAACAGTCGCTCGGAGAGCCGCAGTCTCGACGACGTCCCCAACCCTGAACGGCGTCGTTCGAACGATCCCGGTCGGACCGAGCGGGAAAAGCGATGGGTTGTCTTGCACGAGCTCGACTGAGCTCGGCGACGTCCGAATTGCCGCCGGCTGTCCGAACGTGTGGCTGAGGACCAACCAGTGCTTCGGTGCTTCGTCACGCAATATGTACGGCGCGGAGAGGACGGTCAGACCGTCATTCGCCCGGACAACGAGGACCGTATCGACGGAGCGGGCGTTACGCGGGATCGTGGTGAATCGCGCCAGGTCCTGGATCTCGCTTTCGACCTGAGTCAGCGAGACCTCGCGGGTCCGGAAGGGAGCCACCGCGAGATGGACGATTCCTGCCACCGCCGCCAAGCCGACCACCAGAAAGGAAAGGCGAGGTGGTCGGCGAATGGCCTGTGTTCCCCAGGCAAGCAAGATGCCGATTGCGCCGCTCACTCCAAGCGCGGCGATGCCAAGCAGACGCCGCGAAGGCTCGGTGGCCGCTAGCGGCAGTAGCGCGAGAACCGACCCACACGCGAGCCACCAGCCGCTGTCGCCTGTAGGCGTCGCAGCGGAGCGTTCTCTCTCGACACCCCACAGGGGGCCGGCGACCAAGCCAGCTGCCCCGAGCATCAATGCTGCTTGAACGAGTTGGGAGCTGAGCCACCGCGATGTGACGGCGACGCCGAGCCAGCTCGAAGCGAACAGGGCGGAAAACGCTCGTGGCAGGGCCTGGAAGTAGGTCCCAGGATCGGACATCGGATCGCGATAGAACCCGAGCCCACCATTGCCGTACCCCAGCGCGGCTCGGACGATAAAATAGAGCAGCAGCGGGCCCACAGCCGGCAGCATCCCGATCAGCCGGCGACGAACCGGCTCTGCCCGCTGGTACAGCTCGAAGGCGATGAGGTAGCCGATGAGGCAGAGGGCGTACTCGCCGGTTAGGGCTGCCGCACTGAAGGCGCCGGCGGTCCCCAAACCGAGGACGCTTCGTCTGTCGTTCCGCCATCGGGCATATAGGGCCAGCGCCAGCGCTCCGAAGGTGAGAGTCATCATGACGTAGCGATTGGCGAGCCAGACCAGGGGGATCGCCAGTGTCGGCGAGAGCGCGAACGCCACCGTCGCTATCCACGCCGCCCGCTTCGCAACGACGGTGCGGTAGAGCAGATGAGCGGCCAGAACAGCGGCTGCCCACCACGCGAAGGAGAGAATGTGCGGAGCGAAGGGGGCGTACCCGAATAGCTTGTGGTCGATCCAGATGAGGAAGCTGGGGAGCGGCCGCAGGAACCTGAAGGTTAGGTTGGGCTCGGACCACCAGGGGATGACGCCCCGATCGAGAAGCGCCGCGCGGTTGTCGTCGGCTATCAGATCGTAGAGGTTGAACGGGTTGCGTCGTGGCGTCAGCTTGCCCTCGATCATCGCCCTCTGGGCGAAATCGTCCATGCTGAGCGTCCCATTCAGGGCCGCACGGTTCACGATCGCGCCTGTGGTCAAGGCGCCGAAGAGGACGACCCCCGCTGCCAACGACCGAAGTGTCATGCTCCGACACTACGGGGGAAGGAACCGACCAATTTTCCCAGCCTGCTGTTCGGTAAACCAAAGGTTGCCATCGGGGCCGCTGGCGATCCCTTTGGGGTTCGCGGGTACCGGAAATTCAGTCACTTTGCCGTTCACGTCGATTCGACCGATGGCCGATGCGGACAACTCCGTGAACCAGAGGTTGGAATCGGGGCCGACGGCGATTGTGTACGGGCTGGCCTGTGACGTCGGAACGGTGAACTCGGTCACCGTTCCGGCAATCGTGATTCTACCGATCTTATTGGTGTTCTCCTCGGTGAACCAGAGAGCTCCGTCAGGGCCCGCGACGATGGTGACCGGATTCGCATTGGGCGTTGGAATGGGGAATTCAGTCACGGCTCCGGCGGGAGTGATACGCGCGACCGAATTGATCGCCTCCACGAACCAGCAGTTCCCATCCGGCCCCTGCGTAATCCCCTGAGGAGAGGCCCCCGAAGTTGCCAGGGGCTTGAACGAGATGCTGCCAGCAGGTGTCGAGACTCCGATGTCGTTCTCGTTCGAGTCGGAGAACCAGATGTTGCCCCCGGGGCCGGTCGTAATGCCGACGGGAATCGCGAGACCGCCGGACGACGCCGGGTATTCGGCGACCACACCGCTCGGAGTGATCCGCCCGATGTTGCCTTGGTCTTCCTCGACGAACCACAGGTTGCCATCGGGGCCCGTCGTGATGGCTCCCAGTCCACTCGACACGGTCGGAACAGGGAACTCAATGATCGTACCGGACGGGCTGATTCGGCGGATCTTGTCGTACGCGCTATCGGTGAACCAAAGGTTTCCGTCGGGTCCGGGGGTGATGTAGCGGGGTCGGGCACCGATGTCCTGCAGCGAATATTCCGTCACTCTGCTCTTGCAGGTGCCGCCGGCGCAGTAAGCGCTCGCAGCGCAAGCAGGCGTGCAGGTGGCGCCGCTGCCGGCCGCTCCGCCGAACGATCCTCCCGCACCAGCAGCACCGGTACCCGACGTGCCGGCGACAGCACCGGCGCCTCCGGCCCCGGCCATGTTACCTGCCCCGCCTTGGCCAATGCCTCCGGCCCCTCCCGCGCCCCTTCCGCCTTTTCCGCCAATTCCTGTGCCGGCTGTCCCACCGGATCTACCTCCAGTCCCGGCAGTCCCTCCAGCGCCGCTCGTTGTCGAGCTCCCAGCGACGCCACCCGCACCAGCCTCACCGCTACCGCCCGCGCCACCTTTGGCGGAGGCCCTTCCGGCTGCTCCCCCGACCCCGCGTTCTCCACCGCTCCCACCGTCCTGGTCGTAGACGGTGCGTGTGGGGCAGCCGCTCAGTAAGGGGACGAGTAGCGCGATCCAGGCGAGTCGGGGGGCGTTCATGGCGACCTCTTCGGCACCCCACCATATTTTGTTGCGCGCTGTCGCGCCAGATGGCTCTGGTCTCCTATCTGCTGTATGGCGGGCTACTCTTCCGCGGTGACCTTGGCGATCCAGCAAGTTCCCTGGCGGCGGACGACTCCCGGTGCTCATCGATGGGCTGCGAGCGCTCGGCAGCCTATACATTCCGCTGAACTGGATTTGAGGGCCATGAGCACGCGCCGTCGGACCCAGAAGCACGGTGGCGCGATTCTGCTCGCCGTCGCTAGCGTCCTCGCGGGCGCCGTCAGTGCGGTTGCTTCCGTCGAGCCGTCGAAGTCGAAAGGGCCCTCGCTTCACGGCGGTCCCGACGGGACCAAGTCGACCTGTCACGCCTGGGTAGCCGCGACCAATCGCGCCAACGACAAGGCTGGCGAGAAGAGGTCCCATGATGTCACCATCAAGGCGCTCGCTCAGGCCTGCAGCGCGATTCCAGGACAGCTTCGTCGCGCCTCTGTCGAGGTCCAAAAGATGAAGGACCAGACGGAGCGCGCGGCCACCCTCGGCACGGCCGCCTCCGCGGCGCTCGACGCAGGGTGCTCCATCACCGACCCGCACGCCAACGCGCTAGCGGTGGCGCCCACCTGTCCCCTGCCATCCCTCCCGCCGACATTTCGCTTTCAACTGGACCAGGGTGAGCTGGCGCGACTCGGCGCCGTCGACTACCTGATTCTCAACGTGATGATGCGTAGCTTCATCGCCGCCAACGCACTCGACGAGTCGGCCAAGTTGCTGCTGCTAAAATTCACGCTGTCCGCGGAAGTCAACCGCGAGGAGTTGCAAAAACGCTTGGAGCGCCGGCCCGCAGGATCGCGGTGAGCACCTCGCGCGAGTCGACTTAGAGCGGGTGGCATCAGGTTGTGTGGTTCGACGGGCGCACGATGGTCTCTGGTGGAATCTGGGGCGATGCTTTGTGGAGGCGGCGGGGGAGTCGAACCCATGTGAGGGGTTCGAACAGAAACGAGAGAAGACGCGAGGAGGGCACAAAATTCGGGTCGTGCGCTGCGGTGGCGGGAGTTAAAGTTACGTCGATGAGTCGGCGTGTGCTGAAGGTTCTCCACGAGGCCCTGGACTTGTCGGAGGAAGAGCGTGCCGAGCTCGCCCTTGAACTGGTCGCGGGCCTCGACGGGCTGGAAGATCCGAGCGCTGAGGCCGCATGGATCGGAGAGATAGACCGACGAGGTCGTCGCGTTCACGCCGACCCCGACGGTGGCCAAGACTGGCAGTCCGCTCGGGCCGAGATCGAGTCGAAGCTTCGCCGGCGATGAAGCCGGTCCGGATCGAGCCAGAGGCAGGCGTGGTTCGTCCTGTTGACGGTTGGACGTCTGTTGCCGCCAAAATGGCTTGGAGCGTCGTGGTGATGGGGGTCGTCCTCGCGGCACTCGTAACCTCCGCCGCAGCTCAGTCGCAGGCAGTTCAGACTTGGAGGAATCTGCAGCCCGGCATCGAGTACGCGCTCGTCAAGGCTCCCACGGCGGGGGGACTCTCCGCTGATACCCATATCCACCTGGTGCGAATCGATCCAGCGAAGGCGTCTCTCGAGGCGATCATGGCGGGGGCGGAAGACGGAGAATCGCGGACGGCAGCGGAATGGTGTCGCAGGCGCAATCTGGCGGTCGCGATCAACATGGGGATGTACCGGGAAGATCGGCGAACCAACAGTGGTCACGCGCATGCGCCTGGGTACGTGAACAATGCCCGGTGGATCGGACCATACAAGTCGGCGCTCGGGATCGGTCCCCTGAAAGCCGATGCGCCTCCCGCGATGATGGCGGATCTGGATCAGGAGGGCGACAGGGCTCGCCTTTCGATGTACGGAACCGTGGTGCAGAACCTGAGGCTCATCCGAGCTCCGGGTCGCGGAGTGTGGGCGAAGCAGGACCGACGATGGAGCGAGGCCGCGGTCGCGCTCGACAAGCAGGGCCGAGTGCTGTTCGTCTTCAGCCGGTACCCCTACGCGATGAAGGAACTGATCGATGTTCTGTTGTCACTGCCGTTGGGTATCACGGCCGCGATGCACGTCGAGGGGGGACCCGAGGCAAGCCTTTCGATCCACGCTGGCGGCGTCGACCTCGACCTGAATGGAAGCTACGAGAGCGGATTCAACGAGAACGACATGGAACAACGGCAGTGGCCGATTCCGAATGTTCTTGGAAGTCGCCGCCACTGATCAAACCGTTCCATTCTCGGTTCCCGAACCGTGGTTGGCTCAGTTGCCGGTCGCGCGGCACCAACGCCACACTTGATGCTCGGTCGCAACCATCAAACATCCATCTTTGGCCGCGAGAGCACGCACCCCGGCTGGCGCGCCAGGAACCGCGTCCCATTTCGGATGGCCCGCCTGCCGAAGCCAAATCTTCTGAGTGGGACCGCACGCCACAAACAGGTCGTCGTGATCCTGAGCGATGGCGTACACGCTCTGCTTGCAGGACGACGGCAGCCGCCCCGCCTCTTCCGGCACCCCCTTGGACACGAGGTACGATCTTCCGTCGCGACACAACTCGAATGCTTGGTCGCGCGAGAGCCAGTGCCAGTAGAGGCGCTGGCAGCCAGACGGAATGTCGCCCTTAGGAGGACCCGTTTGCGCCCAGGACGCCAAGGACCTGTCGCGCTTCGTCTCCCAGGCTCCGCTCGGCGACCGATACGCGATCAGGTCATTCGGTCCGTAGGCGATCAAGGTTCCTGCCGAGGTCGGGTCGAGATACCCGATGCCGTAAAGCAGGTCGTTGTAGGCGGCCCTGCCGCGGCTGGGCGGCGAGTTACTTTGATATACGAGCCGAAGCCCGTCACCGTCCTGCTCCCAAACCATGGCTCGGAGACCGACGGCGATCACGCGTCCGGTCGAATCCTCACCAAACCTGTAGACGACCGCGCCCGGTGTTGCGGTCTCCTTGACCGAGCTGTCCCGCCCCGATAGCAGGACGTTCTTCCCACCGGCGAACCACGCGCCTCCCTGGCGAGCCCACACAGCCGTCAGCCACTGGTCATGCCCTGTGACCGTGTGGAGGACCTGCCAGCTCTCTGCATCGTGTCTTGTTCCGGGCGTTCGAAGCGCCGCGGCGAGAAGACAAGAAAGTGCGAAGGCCCGAACCACTCTACGACCACCCCGGGGGGAGAACCTCGCGAACGACAGTGAGGAGGCGCTCGAGGAAGAGAGCCTCCGCTGCACGGGTCTTGGCGCTACGAACCCACTCGACCGAATTGAATTCCGGGATGCGCAAGATTCCGTCCAAGTCGATCGATCCGGACCTGCCGGGACCGCCCAAGGCTTGAAGCGCGGAGCGGCACCCGAACCGTTGTCCGCTCTGAGCAGCGATTGTCTTCTTCGGATCGTATTGACCGCCGCCCGGCGCGAGGAACGAGTACGCTTTCCAAACGAGGAGTGCCGGCCGTGACGTAGCCGCGACAATGGACGGAGCGGATGGCCCGGCGATCACCGACAGATGAGCGAGAAAGTTGTTGCGAAAACTCGCCTGGATCTGGGCTGCGTAGACGAGTAGTTGATCGCGAGCCGGGATGTACGCCGGTTGAACCCAGTGGTTCGTCTCGCCGCTGACGAAGGGGTCCACCTTCTTCCACGATCCCGTAGCCGATTTCGGCAATCCCAGGCGATCCTTCTCTGCCCAAAGGAAGTCGAGACCGCCTTCTCGCCACGAATCGATCTTTCGGGAACTGACGTCCGTCAGAGCCGAGCTGTGCTCTCGGGCCGTGGTAACGACGGTCAGCATGGTTTCCGCACCTGAGAGGCCGGCCACGCGTTCCAGGTTCTTCGCCACCCGCTGTGCGGCAGCACGCACGGCGAACCGCCTGAGCAGCCCGACAAGCCGGATATCGCCGTGTTCAAAAAGGTGCGACTGACCATGGCTCCACCCCGGCGGGAACTCCGAGGGTGGAACCAATCCTGTTCATCAGTTCTCTTCGGTGCGAGACACTCGCCGTCGCGCCGTGGGCGCCAATCGCCTGGATCTCGCGCGCGTCCGGAACCGAAGTTCCCGAGGGCGGGACTTGGAAGGAGCGCAACAGCAGATCAGCCACTAAGTAACGCTAACACGGCGCGCCGGCGGCGGCCGCGAGGTCACCGCGGCTATTATCGCGACGGTCCCGGCATCTAACCCGGCGCCTTGACCGACGCGCTCGGCAAGATCATTGGATTTTGTGGAGGCGCCGGGAATCGACCCCATGTGAACGGTCCGAACAGAAACGAGAGAAGACGCGGACTTACTCACCAAACCCACGAAATCGTTTGGACAAGTCGCTCCCGTTCGATCCCGCACCGTTCCGTCTGGTTCCGTCCTTCGATGCAGAGTCGGGGCCTAATAGGGGCACAAAGTTAGGCTGAGGGTCGGTCTGTTGCGCTCAATTTTCTCGGGGCGCCTGTTCGGAAGTTCGAGCAGATTGCTCGTTATAGGAGCATGCAAAAGCCTGTCGAGTTCAAGATCGACCCAGGCGTGCTCGACACTGACGCCGGCATCAAGGACCGCTTCGTCTACACACCGACATTCGCCCCCTACGACCCGTTCATCGGTGTGGACGAGGGCGTGATCCTCCCCGACTATCAGATCGATTACACGGCCGTGGCCTCTCAGGTCCTGCCCGTGCACGCGCTCGACCCGGAATGGGTCAAGCGTTACGACGGACTCGACGAGCGTATCGCCGAGACGCGCGACGCGGTGGCGACCGCGCACGCGACCGAGGCGGCGGCCGTACCGCCCAGCATCGACCGGGTCAAGCAGGGCCAGCGTGAAGTCATACGTCTGGGGCAGGCCATGCGGGAGGCGATCGACAGCGGCGAGACCCGGGTCGTCTCCGCGCTCGGCACGGAGCTGGGCCAGGTTGCCGAGAGTTTGTCCTACGCTGCGACCGCTGCGGTGCTCGCGCCGGCGCGGCCTCCGGGGAGCGCAGCGGCGTACCCGCCCATCGCCACAGCGACGCCGGCCGGGCCGTCGGGCACGGGGGCAACGCCACCCTCGCAGGAGTTGTCCGCCCTGACCGAATCGACGCTCGGCTATCTGTTCCTCGACCGGACGCGCATCACCCCGATCGGGTTCGCCCTCGGGGAGCATCTTCATTCGCTCAGCCTTGCGCCCGGCGAGGAGGTCATCCTGGAGGAGAAGGTGTACTCGAAGCGGGAGCAGAGCTTCGAGAGCTCGTCGGAGCAGGAGCAGACGACCGACACGGAGTTATCGTCGACTCTGACGACGGAGTTGGCGGAGGGCATGAACTCCGAGCGCTCGCATTCGGGGACCAACGCCAACACGATGGGCGTGAACGTCGGCGGCAACATCGACGGAATCACGTTCAACGTCGGCCCCACCTGGTCGTCGAACGTGCAGGATGCCGACCGCAGCACGACGACCGACTCGGTCAAGAGCTCGCAGAGTGCTTCGACCAAGGTGGCGGCGCGCAACCGCAGCCAGCACAAAATCGTCTTTAAGGTGTCGACCGAGTCGCGTTTCGAGAGCACATCGCGTCGCACGATCCGCAATCCGAACGTCAACACGCCCATCGACCTCCAGTATTTCAAGGTTTTGCAGCGGCTACGGCTCTCGCACGAGCGCTACGGTGTCCGCCTCTGCTGGGCCCCCGCCGTCGCGGATCCGGCGGGCGACCTGTTCCGGCGGCTCGAGGCGGCACGGACCGAGATCTACAACCGCGCCGCGGCCGCCACCGCCGGACCACGGCCCACGCCCCCGCAGCGCGCAACGCCGACCAACGTGGCGCCCAAGGACGTTCCGGAGAGCGTGAACGCCGATGCTTTCGACTGGGCGTGGGGCGGTCAGAGCCACAACTACGAGGTCCTAATCCAGTCGCCGTCCGGCCTCGAGTGGGACCGGCGCGATCCGTCGCTGACGTTCTCGTTCACCAGCCGGCGCCCGGCCGGCGCGTTCCTCGTGACGGCGCTGCCCAGCGGAACGGGCGTGCGGGTCATCGTCCACGTCGGCGTCGTCGACTGCCGCGATCCGCGCATGCTCTTCAACCCGAGCCTGAAACCGTTCTTTGGCGAGCCGACGGGGACATTCACGTTCACGGTATCGGCTAGGTTCGTGCCGCCGGCCGTGCCAGTCGGCGACCCCGTGTATGACGCCGCCTTGAAGGTTTACCAGGAGCAGAGTCGGGCGTGGGAGGAGGCCGACCAGAAGGCGAAAGCCGAGGCGCGGCAGGCAGCCGACGCAGAGTGGGCCGCGCTCGTGAAGGACGCGCTCGCCAACACGAACGTCATGAACGAGACGTTGGGGTCGATCATCCGCGCGTTCTTCAGCCCGCTGGCGAACGTGCAGATCAGGCAGGTCGATATCTGGGAGGACCTCTTCGACTGGAAAAACGCGGCACTGCGGCTCTACCCCTCGTGGTGGGCCGCGCGCGAGCCGCGCGATCCGCACGCCGCGCCCGACTCCTTCGTCAACGCGAGCTGGGGTCGGCTGTATTTGCCCATCCGGGCGGGCGTAGAGGACGCGGCGCTTCGATGGATCTACGAGCGCGTGATGTCGGGAAAGGGTTCCGCGAAACTCGAAGCGTTCATCACGCAGTTGGTGAAGGAGCTGAAGGCGTACCGGCGAACCAACTTCGGGACCGAGGACGAGATTCAGACGACACCGAAGCCGGGCGAGCCGTGTCCCGACGTCAGCCAGAAGTACGTATGCCTCGGTCACTGGGACGAGACGTTGCCCACAGACGGGACGCACTGCGAGGTGATGCAGGCGCAGAGCTCAGCCGCCGACGACTACGCCCGTAGCCTTCTCGACGACGCGGCGAAACTGCGCGCCGAGCAGATCGCTCGCGCACAAAGCGAGACGGCGTTGCGAGAGAAGGCGGCTAAGGATGGCCTTGGCGACATCACGACCACGATCGACGTCAATGTTGGGGACGATGACGACGACACGAAGAGCTGATCCTGGCCGGGAACAGGTTACGGCATGGCAGCCCCGGACTCACAGGAACGACCGCAGACGTTGCCACCCTGCAACGAGCCCGCTCCGTGGGACAAAGACGATCGATTGGTGTGGACGCTGCGTTGCGGGATCGCGCGTCACCTACCCCCGGATGCCGCGGCGTTGTTCCGGGCGGTGCTCGATTCGATCGGTAACTGGAGCAGCGCCGATCGCTCCGCCGCATCGCTGGGCTTCGCCACGGGATTCAAGGACGGTGTCGGCGCCGCGGTCACGTCGGCAATCAGCGATCTAATCGGTTTGGTGCGCGGTGCGCTCAGCGTCGTTGCCAGCGCCGGCGAGGCCATGGTCAGCGAGAGAACGTGGAACGCCATCGCTACCATGCTGCGTTCCCCGCCTGGGCCAGAGACGCAGCAAGCGGTCGAAGCGGCGATGACCGACATCGCGGCGGACGATCCGGAGTTCGTCGAGGCCGTCGTCGGCGTCAGCTTGGCGATCATCGCGCTGCGTCGGCTCGTCGAGTGGGTCGGTGCCGATCCAGCGGCCGCGGGCTGGACAGTGGTGTTGTGGGTGACGAACGCGATCGGCGAGCTGCTCGGCGACGTGGCGGCAGAGGTCGCTGCCGCGACCTCGCCCGCCGACGTCGGTGCCGTGATGGGCGACTACTGCGGGCGCCTGCTCGTCGAGGTGTTGCGCGTGGAGTGGGGGATCTAGCGTGGGGCTCGGCCGCAACGCGCAGCGTTTCGTCAGCAACGCGCCCCGCGAGTTCCTGCTCGTGCTCGAGAAGGTGATCGGGAACGAAGTGCGCGGTCCGTACATCAAGCTGCTAATCGCCAGGCTTCGAGCGGCGAGAAACCTGGCCGTCGCCGGTGGCAAGGCGCTCGTCAAGCTGGCCGAGCTATTCCTGGCCCGCGCGGGAGAGTTGCTCGCCCTGAGCCGCGTTGTGGAAGATCGGTTTACTTCGCTCGCTCATCTGTTCGGCGATGGCCTGAACAACGCGCGCGCCAACAAAGCCCGCCGCAAGTACTTCAGTCTCGTGGATGAAGTGCGCGAGATTCTCGCGCAGTCCGGCGCGCCCGGGATGCTCCAGGACCGCAATGTGCGCGACATTGCGACGACCCTGCGCAAGCAGATGACGGAGAGTGTGTCATTCGGTGTCTTCGAGAGCTACAACGATCTCAAGCGGGAGACGGGCTTGCTGAACCGGATGACGACTGTCCTCGACCCGGCCACGGAGTTCAAACCGTCGCTGCGCTACTCCGCGCATCACATCGTCGAGGATCGGATGTATTCGGCATTTGCCAAGGAATGGAAGCAAATCGGCTGGAACAGCAGCGAAGACATGATGGCGACGGCCATTTCCTATGAGGCTCACACGTACTCGCCGAAAGGCGGCAAGCTCCCGGGAGTACCCGAGGACGACGAAGGGCTGAAAGCGTTTTCGAAGCGGCTCGAGGAATTCATCGGAAAGCCGAGTGACTACAAGTCGGCTCCTGATCTGATCGACGCCTACGTCAGGTTCTACAAGACTCCCAGGAATCTCTCCGGCACAGTCGGCGGCGTGCAGATCGATCGTACCGTAGAGGTACTCAAAGCAGCTAAGGACGCGTTGAAGGCTGCCAAGCGGAACAGATAGGAGGACCGCCTTAAGAACAGAAATCCCAAGCGCGGAGCGGGGCCGCGCCAGCCGTAGTGTGATGATGAGGCCGGAGCCTACAAAAGTGATCTGGAGTGAGGCAGGCAGTGCTCAGTATCGGTTCGGCCCCGTTGCTCTGGCGAGGGCGGCTCCGACGGGAGACCTGAAAGTGGCTCAAAGTGTTTAGAGTGGGGCGACCGAGGTGCCGAAGAACGAGCGGACCCGGGTGAGGACCCTGGCGCCGCGAGCGACAACGTCGGCGAAATATTACGAAAAGTGGAGGCGCCGGGAGTCGAACGTGGGTCCGGCGATGTTGCCGGCGAGTGGTAGTACACCAGGAACGGCGGCGCGCCTAGAGCCATTTTGGTCGGCCCTGTGCGGCCGGTTACAGCGCGTCGCGTTTGGTGAAATACGGCGGGAATTACTCGTACTTGCCGATGCGACGCGAGATCCGTGCCCACGGCAACACCGCGAAGTTGACGCGCATCGCTAACCTCGGCCTGCCCTGAATCCCAATACCCGGCTGATCAGCTCGGTCGTGGCCGATCGACCGCGCGGAAGCCGTTGAGGGCGAACGTGGCAACCTCGCGACAGTGATGAAGTGAAAGCCGCCGAGGTGGGCTTTGTTGTAGACGAAGCTGCGTCTAGGCGCCGAAGACGATCGGCTGCACGCTGAGAGCCTTGATGTGCGGAGGGCCGTCCGCGTGTTTACCTCGAATCGCGCGGCGAGGTCAGAGTTCGACAGGCCGGGGCGTCGAACGCCGCGTTCAGCTCGTGCAAACGGGCGGTGGGCGCAAACCGCGGCACTGGCGGCCTTCTTTCTTTGCACATGATCCTGGGATACGAACCCTGACCTAGTTTGTCATAGGTGCTGGGTAGCATGACTTCACACGAAAGGTGAAAGTCATGGAGAACAAGACACGCACGTCGGCGGCACCACCCGCTCAGTCACTGGAGAGTTGCCGGCAACCGGGGAAGGTCGCATAGCCATGCGCATCGAGACGCTGGAGGCTTACAACGTTCCGGCGGACATCATCGATGTCTGGCGCAGCCACGTCGCCGCCCAGCTGCTCCCGGTACAAGAGCGGGCGGTCAAGGAGTTCGGGCTCTTCGGCGCGGACAACTTGATCGTCTTCTCACCGACGTCGTCGGGGAAGACATTCATCGGCGAGATGGCGGCCGTGAAGGCCGCCCGCGAGAACACGAAGGTCTTCTACCTGGTTCCGCAAAAGGCGCTGGCGGCCGAGAAGTTCGAGGAGCTGCGGCGTCGGTACGGTCCCGCCGGCATCAGTGTCGTCGTCTCGTCGCGGGACCGGCGCGAGTTCAACGACCAGATCGTTCGCCGCGACTTCCAGATCGCGGTGGTCGTGTTCGAAAAGCTGCAAGCCCTCCTGGTCAGCCGGCCGCAGCTGATGAAGGTCGTCGGCCTTGTCGTGGTGGACGAGCTGCAGATCATCACGGACCGGGAGCGGGGGCCGACCCTCGAGCTCCTGCTGACGAAGCTCCGGATCGCGACGCCGCGGCCCCGAATCATCGGGTTGTCAGCGGTGCTGGGGCGCGCGCAGACGCTTGCCGACTGGCTTGGCGCTCTATAGCGTGCGCCCGTCGAGTTCGTCTAATTGGCGCTGCCGGTCACTTCTTCACCCGCCGATACGCCGGCATCAGCTTCTTGATCGCCTTGTCGATCGCCGCGCGCACGGGCGGGTCATCGATGATCTCCGCACAGAACGGAACAGGAACTGGCGTCGCGTGCATCGGATCGCTCTCGCGCCGGGCCTGCGGCACCGGCTTCTGAGCGACGTCGGCGTCGACGGCCTCCGCGATGCCGCGGAAGTCTTCGATGTCCCCGTGCGACCGTTGCACGATACCGTCCGCCCAGAGCGCCCCTTGGTCTTTGAGAAGCGGCTCTTTTTGCTTCATCAGACAGCTCGCCACCGCGTATCCCTCGACGTCCCGCTGGACATCGCTGCGCGCGTAAGCCGGCCGGCCGGAAACGCTCAGCCAGGTTAGCACCGCACCCACAACACAACTCGTCGTCGCCGACGGCAACGACATTCGCCTAGTGAAGCGCCCAGAACTCCGCGCGCGAGGTTCGAATGTTGGGCGGTTCAGCGTACGTGGCGTAGTTGTCATGTTCCGGCTCCCGATACGTCAGACCGTTCCAGAGCGCGATGTGTCCCGTGGCGTTGTTCCAGTTCACGGTGAACGCGATGATGCCGCGTTTGCCCCTGAATGCGCTGTCGTATGGACTCGTGTTGTCGATGGTCGGCCTGCCGAGCGTCCGGAGGAGATACTTCCGGAACTCCGCCACGCGGAAAATGATGTGAGAGCCGTCAGCGGCGGTCAGCGTCGCCGCTCCGACCCCGGCGGCAATACTCGCGCGGATCGGCGCACCAGACAGATTGAAGGCGATACTCAGGCGGCTGGCGCAGGTGTTACCCTCGGGGCCGAATCCCGGGCTGTTGATGTTCCGCGCCGCTGCACCGCCGAGCATCGTGTACAGGCTCTTGAGGTTCGGATATTCGGTGTGGTCTGGGAAGTTCGCCCAGAGCTTGGCCAGTGTGGGCTTCATCTGGAGGGTCTAACGCTACTGGGAATCCCTATTCCCAGTAGCGATCAAGTGGAGGCGCCGGGAGTCGAACCCGGGTCCGGAAGCGCTCCGCTCAAGCCACTACGTGCGTGTCCGGTGATTTGGTTTTCGACGCTGGGGTGGCCCACCGGCCGGGCGTCCCAGCGCTTATCCTCCGAAGTTTCGCGGCCGCGCCCGAAGGCTCCTGCGCGGCCGCTAGCCCGCTAGATGGCCGCTTCCTGGGGCCGCGGGCGGCTCCCCAGGTCGCGGTCTCGTCCGGTTTTTAGGCGGCGAGAGCGAACGCGTTGTCGTTCGCTGTTCTGTTTTTGCCCGTTTTTACGAGGCCTCGGGCGCCTCGGCACGCGACTCGAACTTTGCTCACCCCCGTCGAAACCGTTTCGCCCCCGTGTCACTCATCAGGACGGCTTGCAGTATAGCGGACTCCTGGGTAAGAGGGGGCGATGACCTCCGCGGGCGTGGGCGTCGCCGTCAATCAGGACGGCTTCACGGCGGCTGGGCTCGCGGCTCACCGCGCGCGCACGGCGGCCGGTGCGGACACCGTCGAGGTCGCCGTGGTCTTCGCGGGCACGCGCCACGACGACGACGAGTACAGCGGCGTCCTCTCCGCGGTCCGCCGCACGCTCCCCAGCGCCATCATCCTCGGCTGCTCGGCGACCGGTGTCCTCACCGGCTCGGAAGAGCTCGAGAACGCCTCCGCGGTCGCGGTCCTCGCGCTCGGCGGCGACACGCTCCCCACGCCAATCTTCGTCTCCGGCGTCCGCACCGACCCCCGCGGCGCCGGCGCGCGCCTCGCGCGCGAAGCGCTGCGCACGCTGCGCGGCAACGCGGTCGGCGCCGCCATCGCGGTCCTCGTCGACCCCTCCGAGCTCGACGCCACCGACTTCGTCGCCGGCATGGCCGAGGCCGC
>CAZJMY010000104.1:0-6475 GCA_964546845.1 uncultured Myxococcales bacterium
ATGACCGCAACGACGGCAGAAAAGCCGGCGCGGCCCGTCGAGCTCGCCGAGCGCGCGCTGGACGCGATCGCCCGGCGCGGCGCGGACGGCGTCTGGATCTCGGTGACCCCCGCGGACGCGTTGATGAACGAGGCGCGCGCGGTGGAGCGGCGCCAGGCGAGCGGCGAGCCCCTCCCGCTTTACGGGCTGTCGTTCGCCGTGAAGGACAACATCGACGTCGCGGGGCTGCCGACCACCGCCGCCTGCCCGGCGCTGGCCACGACGCCGGCGCGCCACGCGACCGTGGTCGCCCGGCTGATCCGGGCGGGGGCGCTGTGCGTGGGCAAGACGAACCTCGATCAGCTGGCGACGGGGCTGACGGGCGTTCGCTCGCCGTATGGCATCCCGCGCAACCCGTTCGACGAACGCTACGTCGTGGGCGGCTCCAGCTCGGGCTCCGCGGTGGCGGTGGCCGTTGGTCTCGTCGACTTCGCGCTGGGCACCGACACCGCCGGCTCGGGGCGCGTGCCGGCCGCCTTCAACAACATCGTGGGGCTGAAACCCAGCCGCGGCCTCTTCAGCGCCGCCGGCGTGGTCCCGGCCTGCCCGTCGCTGGACTGCGTCTCGATCTTCAGCCTGACCGTCGAGGATGCCCAGCGCGTGGCCGACATCGCGCGCAGCACCGACGACGCCGATGCGTTCTCGCGTCCGGAGGCGGACGGGTTCGCGTTCGCGGGCGGCGCGCGCCCGCCTCGCTTCCGGTTCGCCGTCCCCGCGGGCGCGGCCCTGGACTTTCGCGGCGACGCCGCGGCGGCCGACGTCTTCGCGCGGACCGTCGAGCGCATCCGCGCGCTGGGCGGCGAGCCGATCGAGATCGACTTCACGCCGTTTCGGGAGGCCGGCGCGCTGGTGTACGAGGGGGCGTACGTCGCCGAGCGGCTCATCGCGGGCGGCGACCTGCTGGCCCGCGATCCCGAGGCGCTGCTGCCGCCGGTCCGCACGATCCTGACCGGCGCGCGAACCGTCGACGCGCGAGCGGCCTTCGAGACGCAGCGCAAGGTCGCGCAGCTGCGGCGCACGGCGGGGCGGCTGCTGGCCGGCGTGGATTTCCTGCTGGTGCCGACGACGCCCACGATCCCGCGCATCGCCGACGTGCAGGCGGACCCGCTGCGCCTCAACGCCGCGATGGGTGCGTACACGACGTTCGTGAACCCGCTGGACCTCGCCGCGCTGGCGGTGCCGGCCGGCTTCCGCGCCGACGGCCTGCCCGCCGGCGTCACGCTGGTCGGCCGGTGGGGCAGCGACGCCAGGCTGGCGGCGTTCGGCGCCGCCATCCACCGCGCGACCTCCGATCGGCTGGGCGCGCTGGACCGGCCGTTGCCCGGCCAGGCAGGGTCGCCGGCCGCGGTGCCGGAGGGCTGGATCGGCATCGCGGTCGTCGGCGCGCATCTGTCGGGCGAGCCGCTGAACCATCAGCTCACCGACCTGGGCGGTCAGTTCGTGCGGGCGGCCCGTACGGCGCCCGCCTATCGCCTCTACGCGCTGCCCAACACGACCCCGCCCAAGCCGGGCCTGATCCGGGCGAGCGGCGGCGGCGGCCCGATCGAGCTGGAGGTCTGGGCGCTCTCGCCCGCCGCCTTCGGCGCCTTCGTGGCCAAGATCCCCGCCCCGCTCGCGATCGGGCGCATCGCGCTGGAGGACGGCACCGCCGTGAGCGGGTTTCTGTGCGAGTCCTACGCGGCGGAGGGCGCCACCGACATCACCGCGTCGGGCGGCTGGCGTCGATACCTCGGCCGGTAGCCGGCGGGGCTAAACCCACTGCCGTTCACTGAGGTCGCAACGTGACAGGAACCGGTCGAAACGGGTGTGTGAAACGCCAGGACGCCGGGGACGCCAAAAGGCTGGAGGATCCGACGGAGAGATCGATCGCCACCTCTCGGAGTTGCTGCGACCATGGAGGTCCATCGGATTCTTGGCCAGGATTCCTCTGAGTTGGCGTCCCGGCGTCCTGGCGCTTAACTAAACCCCGCCGCTGGCGACCTTCGGCACCGGCTTGAGGGCGACCGGGGCCAGGCGGGGCTCGTCCTGGTCCTCGTTGTGGTAGCCGGCCTCCTCGGGGTGGTAGCCGGCCTCGCCGTGATCGGCTTCGTCCAGCCCCTCTTCCTCGGCGTCCGGCGTCGGGCGCAGGCCCAGCACGGCCTTCAGCGCGTACGCGATCGCGGTCGTCGCCACGACGGACAGGGTGATGGTGAGGCCCATCGCCTTGAGCTGCTCGATCCAGAGGCCGCTGCCCACGAACGAGCTGAGGTTGGTCTTCAGGTTCCCGTTGACCTCCGCGTTCGCGAAGATGCCGGTCACCAGCGCGCCCATGGTGCCGCCGACGCCGTGCACGCCGAACGTGTCCAGCGCGTCGTCGTAGTTGAAGAACGCCTTCAGCTTCGTGCAGGCCAGGTAGGGGACGACGCCCGCCAGCACGCCGATCAGCACCGCCGCCGACGGGCTGACGAAGCCGGCCGCCGGCGTGATGACGACCAGGCCGCCCACGGCGCCCGAGCAGAAGCCCAGCACGGTCGGCTTGCCCTTCGTCAACCACTCCAGCGCCGGCCACACCGTGGCCGCGACCGCCGCCGCCAGCGTCGTCGTCGTGAAGGCGTTGGCGGCGATGCCGTCCGAGCCGACGGCGCTGCCGGCGTTGAAGCCGTACCACCCGGCCCACAGCATGCCGGTGCCGACCATCGTCAGCACCAGGCTGTGCGGGAAGAAGGCGCGCTTACCGAAGCCGTTCCGCTTGCCCAGGATCAGGCACAGCGTCAGCGCCGACCACCCCGACGACATGTGGACGACCGTCCCGCCCGCGAAGTCGATGGCGTGGATCCCGGCCTTGGCGTTGAAGACCCCGTTCATGAATCCGTCGGCGCCCCAGATCATGTGGGCCAGCGGGAAGTAGACGATGAACATCCACAGCACGATGAACGCCATCACGGCCGAGTACTTCATGCGCTCGGCGATGGCGCCCACGATCAGCGCGGGCGTGATGATCGCGAACATCAGCTGATACATCGCGAACACGTTCTGCGAGACCCAGTAGGCGTAGTCGGTGTTGGGGGCCGACGTGACGCCGCTCAGCAGCGCGAACTTCAGGCCGCCCAGAAGCGGCGTCCCCGGCGCGAAGGTCAGGCTGTACCCGATCGCCCACCACAGGATGCTGACGACGCCCGCGCAGCCCAGGCACTGGGCCATCACCGACAGGACGTTCTTGCGCCGAACGAGCCCGCCGTAGAACAGGGCCAGGCCGGGCAGGGTCATGAACAGCACCAGCGCGGCCGAGATCATCATCCAGGCGTTGTGCCCCGGGCCGGGGCCCACCAGGTTCTTGGGGGCGCCGTTGGCGATGTAGGCCTCGAGGTCCGCGACGCGCGCGGCAAGGTCGGGGGCGGTCGGTTGCATCGTCAGGGTCTCCTTGTGGACGTACCCCTGACCTTGTGGCGTGGGGGGCACGCGGCTGGACTTATCTCACAGCCGCCGCCGCCGGATCCAGCCTCCCGAGCGCAGCCCCCGCGCTCCGGCTCAGACCGCGTTTTCAGCGGTTGAGGTCCAGGATCACGTGCGCGCCCGCGTGCGCCGCGGCCGGGAGCCCGCGCTGGGTGTCGCGCGAAGCGACCCGCACGGCCGCTGGACGAGACGCCGTCGCCGGAATGCCGCGCAGGAACCGTGACAGAAGGAATGCCGGAACCAGCAGCAGCGCGGCCACCGCCACCAGGGACGCCAGACCCACCAGGACTGCCAACCAAATCGCGCTGAACATGACGTCTCTTATACTAGACACGGCTCCCGCATGTCAAACGGGTTTTTGCGGGCGCCACGGATAACAAGACAGTCGCCGGCCCGCCCGCGATAGCCTGGGCACGTGCGGCAATGGATGACGCCCCTGCTCGCGCTGGTCCTGGGGGCGGGCTGCGGTTCGCTGCCGGCGGCGCACCCCATCCCGGGCCAGGGCGATGGCGCCACGCCCGTGCACGACGCGGCGGCCGGCCACGACGGCGGCGCAGGCCGCGACGCGGGAGGCGACACGGCAAGAGACGCGTCGCTGGCGCTGCTGGGGGCGCCGCTGGTGTTCGCCCCCACGCCGGCAGGCTTCGGGCTGAGCGCGGTCGTGCGCGCCGGCGATCCGACCGCGCTCGCGCTGCAGGTCCAGACCGCGACCGCGGGCGACTGGATCGACGTCGGCCCCGCCGACCATCCCGCGCCGGACGTCGCGCAGTGGATCGTCGACGATCTGCCGGCAGGGCGGCGCATCCCCTACCGATTGGTGCGTCCCGGATCCGGGGAGCCGCTCTACGCCGGCAGCGCGCAGACGCAGCGCCCCCCCGGACAGCCGTTCACCTTCGCGCTGATCGCGGACACGCACATCGAGCCGCGCGATCCGGTCCCGGCCGACGAAGACGTCGGTGCGGACGTCTTCGGCGCGATGGAGCAGACGATGCTGCAGGTGATGCCGGCGGTGCGCGCCGTCGCGCCCGACTTCCTGATGAACCTGGGCGACCTCCTCGACTACCACCTGTTCGGGTTCAACGCGCCGCCGCCGGACAGCACCTGGGCGCGACTCGGCTACCTCAACTACCGCCGCCTGCTGGGCGACGCGACCGCGGACGCGGCGCACTTCACGGTGATCGGAAACTGGGATGGCGAGAGCGGGTGCAACACCCCGGCCGAGATCGCGCGGTCGACCTCACAACGCCGGCTGTACACGCCCGGCCCGTCGCCGGAGACCTACCCCGAGGGCGGCAGCCCCAATCAGGACTACTACGCCTTCACGTGGGGCGACGCGCTGTTCGTCGTGTTGAACGTCATGACGTACACGCCGACCTGTCACCTGCTGGACTACGAGCCCGGCGTGCCCGACGACTGGACCCTGGGCCCCGCGCAGCTCGACTGGTTGCAGCGCACGCTGGCGGCGGCCACCTCGAAGTGGCGGTTCCTGTTCATCCATCACACGGTCGGCGGCGCCGCGGGCGACGCGGCCGACACCGCCTACGGCCGCGGCGGCGGACAGGCCGCCTACGTCGGCGAGCAGGCCCGGGTCCACGCGCTGATGTTGCAATACGGCGTGCAGATCTTCTTCTACGCGCACGACCATGTCTTCACGGACATGGTCGTCGACGGCGTGCACTACACGCTTCCCGGAAGCGCGGGCGCCCCCTGGAAGTTCGACGAATCCCAGACCGGCTACACACAGTATTGGACAGACTCGGGCTTCGCCCGCGTGGACGTGTCGCCGGACCGGGTCCACGTTGATTTCATTTCGACCACCGGCCAGTCCGTCGATTCGTTCACGTTGCCGGAAACCGCGGAATAGACGGCCGGACGTACGGGCGTTCCGGCAAACGCCGTTCTTTTGACCCGAATCAGCCGGCGGCCGTCACTGCTCGTTGGGGCGTTCTCACCTTTCGGAGGTTTCATGCGCCAATCGACCCTCGCTTCTCTCATTTATGTCCTTGGTGGCGGCATGGTTGTGTGCGTTTTTGGCGCGGGGTGCGTCGCCAGCATCGGATCGGGGGGAGCAGGTGGGTCGCCGGCCACGGGAGGCACGAACGGAAGCGGTCAGGGTGGAAGCCCGGGCAGCGGCGGGAGCAACTCCGGCAACGGGGGCTCGGCCACCGGCGGGTCGAATTCGGCCGGCGGCAGCGGCGGCAGCGCGCGCGGCGGGAGCACCGGCACGGGCGGCATCCTGACGACCGGCAGCGGCGGCAGCCGCGCGTCGGGCGGCTCGACCGGCAGCGGCGGCAGCGCCAGCGGCGGCTCGACGGGATCGGGCGGCTCGGGCTCGGGCAGCTGCACCGTCAGCGTGATGTCGGCGATGACCAGCAGCAAGATCCCGACGGTCGGCATCGTGACCTTCACGACGTCGATGTCGAATCCGACGGAGGCTCACATCGACTTCGGCCTGGACACGACCTACGGCATGACCGCGCCCGTGGATCTCACGCAGCCCAGCTACCGGACGTTGCTGCTGGGCATGAAGGCGTCGAAGACCTATCACTTCCGCGTCGTGGCCACGAACGGCGGCACCTCCTGTAGCGCGGCGGACGCGACCATCATGACCGGCGCGCTGCCGAACGGCCTGCTGCCGAAGCTGACGGTCACCACCAGCAACAAGAGCGCCCTTTACGGCGGGTTCCTCATCACCAGTCAATTCCAGGGAGGCGCCCTCACCTCCAGCGCGCCGGCCTACATCATCGATGCCGACGGTGACTACGTCTGGTGGTACACCGATACGGTCACGCAGATGACCGGCGCTCGTATGAGCTACGACGGCAATTACATGTGGCTGAACAACGCCAACGTCCCCAGCGGGACCACCCAGGTCCACAAGGTGACGATGGACGGGGCCACCGACGCCGACTTCTCGACGGCGTTCAAGGGCGCGAACCACCAGCTCACCCCGCTGCCCGACGGCAGCGTCGCGTTCTACGCGTACGGGTCGAACGGGTGCGAC
>CAZJMY010000105.1:0-4435 GCA_964546845.1 uncultured Myxococcales bacterium
CCGCCCGCGCGGCTTCGCATTCGTCGAGACCATGACCGACGACGGCGCCAAGGCGTCGATCGAGAAGCTCTCCGGCCGCATCCTTCAGGGACGGCCGATCATCGTCGAGGAGGCCCAGGCCAAGCCGGCCGGACCCCGGCCCGGAGGCGGCTTCGGGGCGCCGCGCCCGGGTGGTCCCCCGGGCCCGGGAGGCGGGTTCGGCGGCTCTCGCCCGCCGGGCGGCCCAGGCATGGGGCCGGGCGGTCCGCGCCCGGGCGGTTTCGGCGGGGGCCCGGGTGGCCCGCGCCCGGGTGGATTCGGCGGAGGCCCCGGTGGCCCGCCGCGGCCCGGCAGCCCACCGCGTGAGTTCGGCCCGCCGCGCGCGCCGGGCGGCGGCTTCGGCCCGCCAGGCGGTCGTCCCGGCGAAGGCCCGCCGCGGCGCGAGCGCCCCGAAAAGAAGCGATCGACGCGACCAAAGCCCGAAGAGCGCGAGCGTGGCAACTGGCGCTGGGACCGCAGCTCGGACGACGAATAAGCCCGGGAACCCCGGACTCCGCTGGGCCGAGCCCAGCTCCCCCTACGCCAGGACTCGGCTGGGCTGGGGCGGGGAACTCGTCGACTCCTGGAAATTCGCTGTCGCGTATACTGCGCCCAGGGGGCGCACGTGACGTCGGGGCGGATTCTGGTCGTCGACGATGATCCCTGGATTCAGCGGATCGTCTCGCGCACGCTGGGACAGCGCGGCCACCAGGTGACGCTGGCCGGTGACGGGGCCGGGGCCCTGGCCCTGGCGTCGAAGACGCGCCCCGATCTGATCGTCACCTCCGTGTCGCTGCCGGCCGTCGACGGCTGGTCCTGGTGGGAGCGGCTGCGTGCCGTGCCCGCCGCCGCCGACACGCCGATCATCTTCCTGCTGTCGCAGCTGGACGGGTCGTCGGCCGTCCGGGGCGCGGGCCCGCGCGATCAGACCCTGCGCAAGCCGTTCCGCATGGAAGATCTCGACCGCACAGTCGTTGAGACGTTGGGCGGCGGGGCGGTGAACACGTTGATTGGTCTTCCGGCAGCACCGACGGCGGGGCCCGAAGTGAAGCCGTCGGCGGGGCACCGCCCCCTGTCCGCGCTGCGCGGGCGGGTCGACGAGATCGGCCTCGACAGCGTGCTCGGCCTGCTCGAGATGGAGCGGAAGACCGGCATCATCCTCGTCGAGCGCGACGACGCGTCGGCGCGCCTGTTCTTGCGCAAGGGGCACGTCATCCGCGCCGACTGCGACCGGCCTCGCCTGTCCGGGGCCGCCGCGGTTTTCGAGGCGCTCTCCTGGCGCGGCGGGTCGTTCGATTTCCTCGTCGGTGACATCGGCGGCGTCGACGAGATCCAGACCTCCACGACGTTCCTGTTGCTCGAGGCCGCGCGCCGGCTCGACGAGGTCAACGAGCAGCGCCGGGCGAGCACGCCCGAGGTGAAGGCCTGACGGCGGACGCGACAGCCGCCCCCGACTTCATCGAGCTGGACATCGTCGTTCCGGCCGAGTGCGGCGGCTGGCGGCTGGACCACTTTCTCAAGCGGCGCATCGGCCGGCTGTCGCGGACGAAGATCCAGGCCATCATCGGCGAGCAGATCTTCTTTTCCGACGGGCGCACGGTGCGACCGGCCTCCGCGGTGCGCGCCGGCGAGACGATCCACCTGCGCCGGCCGGCTCCCGTCGAACCGCCCGTGCCGCGCGACTTCGGCATCCTGTACCAGGACGAGAGCGTGCTGGTGATCGACAAACCGGCGGGCCTGCCGATGCACACGACGGCCAAGTTCTGGCGCAACACGCTGACGGCCGTGCTGCGCGAACGCTACCCCGGCGAGCAGATGGAGGTGGCGCACCGGATCGATCGCGAGACGTCCGGGGTGCTGCTCATCGCGCGCGGGCGCGGTGTCGCGAGCTTCCTGACCCGCGCCTTCGCCCGGCGCGCGGTCGACAAGACGTACCTGGCGCTGGTCAAGGGGCACCCGCCCGACCAGGGGCGCATCGAACGGCCGCTGAAGCTGCTGGACACCCGCTCGCACGTCATGATGGGCGTCGCCGCCGATGGCCTGCCCGCGGTCACGACGTACCAGGTTCTGCGCCGGTTCGCCGACCACGCGCTGTGCGCCGCCCATCCCGAGACGGGCCGCCAGCACCAGATCCGCGTCCACTTCCAGAGCATCGGCCACCCGATCGTGGGCGACAAGTTGTACGGCGCCGGCGAAGAGCTGTTCATGCGCTCGTGCGATCAGGGCGTCACGCCGGAGCTACTGGCCCTCTTCGACGGGCTGCCGCGGCACGCGCTGCACGCGCATCGCCTGACGTTCCCGCACCCGGTCAGCCGGGAGCCGGTCACCGTCGAAAGCCCGCTGCCGCCCGACCTGACCGACTACATCGCCCGGCTGCCGTCCTGACCTATCCGTCGTCGTCGGGGCGGCTCTCGAGGATCCGCGACACGCTGAGGTCCAGATCGCTGAGGAACAGGCCGGCCAGCGAGCGAAACTCCGCGAGCGGCAGCTGCAGGCGCGCGCAGACCTCGCGCTCCGCGGCGGCCAGCACGTCCGCCCGGGCGCGCGCGATCCAGCGGCTCACGGTCGACTGGTTGACGCTGTAGATCGCCGCGATCTGCTCGTGCGAGAGCCCGCTCACCGTCGTCAACCGCAACAGAAGCCGATCGCGCCGGCCCAGCGCCGCCAGCGCGGCGCGAACCCCCGCCTCGAACTCACCGCGGTAGCGCGTGCGCAGGTAGTCCGCCTCCGGGTGCTCGCGCGCCGGCAGCAGCTGGTCGGCGTCGGGATCCGCGGCCGGCGCGCGCCCCGCCGCGCGCCGCAGATCCAGCGCGACCCGCTGGGCGGCCACCGCGACCCAGGCCGCCAGCGGCCCCCGCCCCCCGTACGACGCGATCCGCGGGGGCCGGCCGTCGGCGCCCACGAACAGCCGCTGCCACAGGATCTGCCGGACCTCGTCGCGAAAATCCGCGGCCGTGTCGACGCGCGCGATGGCGGCGGCGATCGCCGGGGCGCACAGGCGATCGCAGCGCTCGACGGCGCCCGGCACCCCCGCGGCGCACGCGACGGCCAGACCGAAGTCCTCGGCGTGCAGCTCGCGCAACGTGGCGGCCGCGTCGTCCCCGGCGACCCGCGCCAGCGCCGTCACGAAGCGCGCGCCGTCGATGGACAGCTCCGGGTGGGCGCGGCGGGCCCGCTCGATGAGCGCGACCAGCCGGTCCTCGGCGCCGGCCGGCAGCGCGGACGCAGGGCCCGCCTCCGCCCACGCGCCTCGCAACCCTGATTCGCCGCCCGCGACCATCCGCCCAACTTAGCAGACGCCGGCGGACGGCAGCGCCACTGGCGCCCGCGCCCCGGTCGACTCCCCGGTCACTTTCGGAGCCTGAGATACTCTGGTGGGGATCGTGGACTGCCTGGAGGAAGGGACCGTCCTCGCATTCGTCGGCGGCGAGCTGCAAGGCGCAGCGCTGTCCTCCGTCGAGGCGCACCTGGTCGCGTGCCCGGCCTGCGCTGCCCTGGTCGCCGTCGCGGCGCCCATCGCCCCGGCCGGCCCGCCGGGCGGCACGCGCCGGCTGGACGCCGTCGCCGTCGGGCGATACCAGCTGCGCCGGCTGGTGGGCCGCGGCGCGATGGGTGAGGTCTACGCCGGCCACGACCCCGAGCTGGATCGCCAGGTCGCCATCAAGATCCTGCGCACCGACGTGCGGAACGCGGACGCGCACCGCGCCCGTTTCATGCGCGAGGCGCAGGCGGTCGCCCGCCTGCACCACCCGAACGTCGTGGGCATCTACGACGTCGGCAGCGCCGGCGCCCGCATCTTCCTGGCCATGGAGTTGATCGAGGGCGAGACGCTGGCCGCGTGGCTGTCGCGCCGCGCCCGCCCCGTCCCCGAGATCCTGCGCACGTTCGCGCTGGCCGGCCGCGGGCTGCAAGCGGCGCACGCAGCCGGCATCGTCCACCGTGACTTCAAGCCACAGAACGTGATGGTCGGCCGCGACGGAGCGCCCCGCGTGACCGACTTCGGGCTGGCCGCCAGCGCCGACCCGACGCCGGGCGATCGGCCGCCGCTGACGGCGGCGGGCGCGATCCTGGGAACGCCCCACTACATGTCGCCCGAGCAGCTGCGCGGGCAGCGGGCGGATGCCCGCGCCGATCAGTTCAGCTTCTGCGTGGCGCTGTGGGAGGCGCTGCACGGCGCGCTCCCCTTCCCGGCCAAGACGTGGGACGCCCTGCGCCGCGCCGTCTTCGACGGCAAGCCGCGGCCCGGCCCGCTGGCCCGTCGCGTGCCCCGGCACGTCCAGGCGGCGTTGCTGCGGGCGCTGGCCGTCGACCGCGCGCACCGCTTCCCGACCATGGCCGATCTGCTGGACGCGCTGTCGCCGCGGCGCGCGCCCGCGTGGCGGCGCGCCGCCGCCGCCGGAGGCGCGGCCCTGGCGGT
>CAZJMY010000106.1:0-12558 GCA_964546845.1 uncultured Myxococcales bacterium
TGGACGCTGGTCACCGGCTTCCTCGTGATGTTCATGCAGGCGGGGTTCGCGCTGGTCGAGACCGGCCTCACCCGCGCGAAGAACGTCGCCCACACGATGGGCATGAACTTCCTCGTCTACTCGATCGGCATCATCGGCTTCTGGGCGCTGGGGTTCGGGCTTCAGATGGGTGGCGTGGGCGCGCTGTCGACGTTCGGCAACGACGCGACGCTGTCCAGCGAGATGGTCATCCACGTCGCCGGGCACGAGTTCGGCCTGTTCGGGATGCGCGGGTTCTTCCTGTCGCCGGCCGTCTACACGGCGCCCGTGGCGGCGCTGTTCCTGTTCCAGATGGTGTTCATGGACACGACGGCCACCATCCCGACGGGCGCGATGGCCGAGCGCTGGAAGTTCACGTCGTTCGTCGTCTTCAGCTTCGTGATCTCGACGCTGATCTACCCGATCTACGCGAACTGGGTCTGGGGCGGCGGTTGGCTGTCGCAGCTGGGGCACAACTTCGGCCTGGGCCACGGGCACGTCGACTTCGCGGGTAGCTCGGTCGTGCACATGGTGGGCGGCGTGGCGGCGCTGGTCGGGGCGAAGGTGATCGGGCCGCGCATCGGGAAGTATTCCGTCGACGGCAAGGCCCAGCCGATCCCCGGCCACAACATCCCGATGGCGGTGCTGGGGACGTTCATCCTGGCGTTCGGGTGGTTCGGGTTCAACCCGGGCTCGACGCTGTCGGGCACCGACACGCACATCGCCGTGATCGCGGTGAACACGATGCTGGCCTCGGCGACCGGGGCGTTCGGCGCGTACCTCTACATGAAGTTCCGGTTCGACACGCCGGACGTCAGCATGATGTGCAACGGCATGCTGGCCGGGCTGGTCGCCATCACGGCACCGTGCGCGTTCGTGACAGCGCCGGCCGCGATGTTCATCGGCCTCGTCGCCGGGGTGCTGGTCGTCGTGTCGGCGCTGTTCATCGAGAACGTGCTGAAGATCGACGACCCGGTCGGCGCGTCGTCCGTGCACGGTGTGTGCGGCGCCTGGGGGATCCTGTCGCTGGGGCTGTTCGCCGATGGCCGCTACGGCGACGGATGGAATGGCGTGCCGGGGCCCGTCCGCGGGTTGTTCTACGGCGACCCGTCGCAGTTCGCTGCCGAGTGCGTCGGCCTCCTGGCGAACGTGGCCTGGGTGGCGGTGATGACGTTCGTGACGCTGAAGCTGGTGGGCGCGGCGGTCGGCAACCGCGTCTCGTCGAGCACCGAGATCCAGGGGCTGGATGTGCCGGAGATGGGGATGGAAGGGTACACGGCCGAGCCGCTTCCCGATTGAACGAAACGGAGCGTGTGATCGTGCAGAACCGAAACATCAACAACAACAACGAACGTCGTGGCGACGCACCGGCGGCGTCGCGCGGTTTCTCGGCGCAGCTGCGGGGCGCCAGCCTGTGGGACCTGGTGCAGATCGAATGTCTGTCGCGGTCGCGACGATCGATGCAGGTCGTGGGCGAGGGAGGCGTCGGGTATCTGTACTTCGACCGCGGGCGCATCGTGCACGCGACGACGGCGCAGGCGGTCGGCGAAGCGGCGGCGCTGGAGATCCTGGCCTGGACCAACGGGTCGTTTCAGGCGAGCGATCGCCCCTGGCCCGAGCAGCCGTCGATCCAGACGGCGCTGGAAGGGTTGCTGCTGCGGGCCGCGCAGCTGCGTGACGAGGCGGCGGCGTCCAACCTGGTGGCGTTCCCCGGGCGAGCCGGGGCGGCGCTGGACGAGGAGATTTTCGAGGAGCTGGAGATCGGCGACGAGGAAGAAGAAGGAGAACTGGAAGGAGAAGGGCCCATGCGAAGTTCCAACATCGACGATGCGATCACGGGGGTGAAGGACCCGCGGGGCGTCGCCAGGCCCGAGATAGCGGGAGACTTCACCGTCGTGATGCGGCTTGGTCCCAACGGCGCGATCGTCAGCAACCGCGGCGGCAGCGAGGAGCTGGCCGAGACGGTCGCCTACGTGCAGCGGCTGCTGCAGCTCACGGGCGAGATGCTGGGGCTGGGCGAGTTCTCGGCGATGGAGTGCACGTTCAATCAGCCGGACGCCGGGGTGGGGAGCGGCCCGGTGGGCCGCGGCGAGGCCCGCCCGCGCGCGCCGGGGCGCTGGATCATCTTCGCCGACAACGCCGACGAGACGGTGGCGCTGCGGCCGCGCTCGGACGGCAATTTGCAGCCGCTGCGCGAGAGGCTGGGGCTGTGACCGGCGTCGAGGCGCGCGCGCTGTCCGAGACGGTGCGCGGGAGCCTGGCCACGTTGAAGGACGTGGCCGGCATCACCGGCAGCTTCGTGTGCAGCAAGGACGGCCGCCTGGTCGCGCGCGAAATCCCGGCGCTGTTCGAGGACGCCGTGTTGTCCGAGGCCGGCAGCCGCCTGCTGCGCGTCGGCGAGACGTTCGCGGCGCACGGCGACGACATCGAAACCGCCGTGGTCCGGTTTGGCGATCACCGCCTGTACCTGAAGGCGATCGGCGGTGGACAGGCTCGGATCCCCCGCGCGCTCGGTCAGCTTGCCGTCGCGCATGATCTCCATCTGTTCCAGCCAGGCCTCGAACTCAGGCGCGGGCCGAAAATCGAACAGCTGGCGCAGAGTCGCGTCGTCGTGAAAGGACGTCGACTGGTAGTTGAGCATCACGTCGTCGCCCATGGGCAGCCCCATGAAAAAGTTGCAGCCGGCCGCCGTCAGCAGCACCTCGAGGTTCTCGAGGTCGTTCTGGTCGGCGTCGGCGTGGTTCGTGTAGCAGGCGTCGCACCCCATCGAGATGCCGTGCAGCTTGCCCATGAAGTGATCCTCCAGCCCCGCCCGCGTGATCTGCCGGGCGTCGTACAGGTACTCGGGGCCGATGAACCCGACCACGGTGTTCACCAGGAACGGGCGGTAGTGCCGGGCCAGGCCGTAGTTGCGCGCCTCCAGCGTCATCTGATCGGCGCCTTCGTGGGCGTCGGCGGACAGCGCCGAGCCCTGGCCCGTCTCGAAGTACATGACGTTCGGCCCCTGACACTGCCCCAGCTTCAGCGTCATGTCGTGCGCCTCGTCCAGCAGGCTCAGCGTGACGCCGAAGCTGCGCAGGGCCTTCTCGGTCCCGGCGATGGACTGGAACATCAAGCCCAGCTGCGCGCCCGCTTCCAGCGCCTTCATCTGCGTCGTCACGTGGGCCAGGCAGCAGTTCTGCGTCGGGATGCGCCACTGCCGCATGAAGTCGCCCGTCGCGTTCAGGATGGCGGCCGTGGTGGTCGGATCGTCGGTGACGGGGTTGACGCCGATGACCGCGTCGCCCGCCCCGTAGGACAGGCCGTCCCGCAGCGACGCGAGGATCCCGTCGATCGAATCCGAGGGGTGGTTCGGCTGCAGCCGCACCGACAGTCGCCCCGGCAGGCCGACGGTGTTCGTGGCGTGGACCACCACGCGGATCTTCCGGGCCGCGTGAATGAGGTCCAGGTTCGTCATCAGCTTGGCGCAGGCCGCGATCATCTCGCTGGTGAGCCCCCGCGACAGGCGCAGCAAGGCGGCGCCGTCGTTCTCGGCGGCCAGCACGTGCTCGCGCAGCTGGGCGACCGACCAGCTCTTCACCGACTCGAACACCGGCCGCTGGATGTCGTCCAGGATCAGCCGGGTGACGGCGTCGCGCTCGGGCGGCACGACCGGGTTCTCGAACAGCTCGCCCAGCGTCACCTCGGCCAGCACGCGCTTGGCGGCGATGCGCTCGGAGACGCTGCCGGCCGCCAGGCCGGCCAGCCGGTCGCCCGATTTCTCCTCGTTGGCCTTGGCGAGCACCTCCTTCAGGTCGCGGAACCGGTACGTGGTCCCGCGCAAGGTGGCCGCCAGGTTCACGCTCAGGCTCCGCCGCGCGTCCGGATGGTCACGGCCCGCCCGTGCCCGTGCAGGTCCTCGACCCCCGTCAGCCGTTCGATGTCCGCGGCTTGCGCCGCCAGCGCCTCCGCGCTGTATTCGATGATGGAGGTGCGCTTGACGAAGTCCGCCACGCCCAGCGGCGAGGCGAACCGCGCGTTGCCGCTGGTCGGCAGCACGTGGCTGGGGCCGGCGATGTAGTCCCCAACCGGCTCGGGGGTGTGCGCCCCGAGAAAGAGCGCGCCGGCCGTGGTCACCCGGTCGGCGAGCGCGCGCGCGTTGCGCACCGCCAGCTCGGCGTGCTCGGGCGCAAGGCGGTTCATGGCGTCGACCAGCTCGTCGTCGCTGTCGACCACGAAGATGGCGCCCTGGTCGGCGATCGACCGCTCCGCGATCTTCCGGCGCGGCAGCTCGGCCAGCTGTCGCTCGACGGCGGCGGCCACCTGTCGCGCGAACGCCGCGCCGCGCGCCAGAAGGATGGGCACCGCCACCTCGTCGTGCTCGGCCTGCGCCAGCAAGTCCGCCGCGATCCAGGCCGGGTCGACGCTGTCGTCCGCGCCGATCACGACCTCCGTCGGACCGGCGATCGAGTCGATGCCGACATCGCCGAACACCAGCCTCTTGGCGGCCGCCACGTAGCCGTTGCCGGGGCCGACGATCTTGTCGACGCGCGGCACGGTCTCGGTGCCGTAGGCCAGCGCGGCGATCGCCTGCGCCCCGCCGATCCGGAACACCCGATCGACGCCCGCCAGGCGTGCCGCCGCCATCGTCTCGGGCGAGGGGCCGGGCGTGACCATCACGACCTCGCGCACGCCGGCGGCGCGCGCCGGCACGGCAGTCATGATCACCGTCGACGGGTACAGCGCCTTGCCCCCGGGGACGTAGATGCCGACGCGATCGAGCGGCGTCACGCGCGAGCCGACCCGGATTCCGCCTTCGGCGATCTCGAACGAGCTGTAGCGCTCGCGATCGTGGAACGCGCGCACGCGCCGCACGGCGTGCTCCAGCGAAGCCCGCACCTCCGGCGTCACCTGGGCCGCCAGCGCGTCCCACTCGGCGGCGCCCAGCTCGATGGCGCCCAGCTCGCGCCTGTCGAAGCGCAGCGTCAGCGCGCGCAGGGCGGCGTCGCCCCCGCTCCGCACCTCGGCGACCACCGCGCGCGCCGCCGTGTCGAACTCCGGCGGCAGCGTGGCGTTTCGGTCGCACAGCGCCGCCAGACGGCGCGCGTAGTCAGCATCTCCCTTTTCGTAGACCCGTAGCATCGCGGCGGGCCAGCATAGCAGCGCCCGGGGGTCGCCTAAAGGCCGTACTTTTTGAGCTTTTCGTAGAGCGTCGAGGGGGCGATCCCCAGCGTCCGGGCGGCCTGGACCTTGTTCCCGCGCACGGCGATCAACGTCTGTCGGATGGCGGCCCGTTCCAGCTGCCCCAGCGCGTGCCCGCCCAGCGGCAGGCGGTCCAGGACCGCCTCGTCGGACGGCGCGTCGATGAACCGGAGGTGCCGGGGCTCCAGCGCGCCCGAGCCGGGCTCGACGAACGCCAGCGCGCAGGCGAGGACGTTCTTCAGCTCGCGCACGTTCCCGGGCCAGCCGTGCGCGCGCAACGACGCGAACGCCGTCTCGGTCAGCACGACGTCGCCCCGCCCCAGGTCCTGCAGCAGGCGCGGCGCCAGCAACGGCAGGTCCTCCAGCCGTTCCCGCAAGGGGGGCAGGCGCACGATGGCGGCGGCCAGCCGGAAGTACAGGTCCTGGCGGAACTGCTTGGCGGCGACCAGCGCACCCAGGTCGCGGTTCGTTGCGGCCACGATCCGCACGTCGATGCGGTGGTCCCTGGTCCCCCCGACCCGCCGCACTGACCGATTGTCGAGCACCCGCAGCAGGCGCGGTTGCAGCTCCAGCGGGAGCTCGCCGATCTCGTCGAGAAAAAGCGTACCGCCGCGTGCGCGCTCGAAGGCTCCCGGGTGCTCGGCGTGGGCGCCCGTGAAGGCGCCGCGTTCATGGCCAAAGAGCTCGCTTTCGACCAGGTTCGGCGGCACGGCGCCACAGTCGAACACGACGAACGGCTTGTCGGCCCGCGCGCTGGTGTCGTGAATCAGGTGAGCGAAGACGTCCTTGCCCGTTCCCGTTTCGCCGGTCAGCGTGACCGTCACGTCGGTCGCGGCCAGGCGGGCCACGACGCTGTAAATCTCGTGCATCGCTCGGGAAACGGCGAAATTTTGACCCAGGCTACGCACCGAATGGGTCGCCATGAGGTGCCCGGGTGCCGGGACCACCGGACGAGCGGGACGCAGCAAGGCCCTCATTGCGGTGCTGGCAAAGTCCATGTGAGTCGCCGCTCCCGGAAACAGGTTGTGGACATTGGAAAGAACAACAAGGGACTTATACCGGAGCGGTTCCGGGCTCGATGTGACGATTCGCTGGCACATTTGTTTCAGCGCGCACGAAACTCTGCGTCGCTGATTACCGGTCACCCGCAAATCGCGCCGCACGGAAGCCGGTGACCGATTTTCGGTGACCGACAATCGAACGGTTTGCGTGGCGCGCCGGGTTTGTGCTCACAGGAAGTAGTGCAACTGCAGAAACAACGTATTGGCGAGGCTCCCGCCGGAAGGTTGCTGAACGCGTTCCATCAGCTGCAACTCGACGTGCGCGTAGGGGAACCAGTTGACGAGAAACGTGCCGGCGGTCCAGGCGACGTCCGCGCGAACGTCCAGCTGGTTGCGTTCGGCGAGCGCGGTGACGAGGACGCCGCGCGCCGGGAAGAGCGTCAGTCCGGCGACCGCGACCACTTGCCCGCGGTTCGTGTCCCCCAGCTGCGTGAAGGTCTGGTTGACGGCGTCGACCTCGCCCATGAACATCGTGTGGAGCGGCTCGACGTAGAACTTGCCGACCAGCCCGCCCATGATCTTTTGCACGCCGGGGGAGATCGCCAGGCGCGCCTGCGCCGCGACCGCGATGGTGTCGTCGCGAAAGCGCGTCTCGAGGTAGCCGGCGAACCCTTTCTCGTCGCTGCCGATGTGCCGCCAGAAATCCGGGGCGAACGCGGTCAGGTGGAGCTCCTGGTGCGGCTCGATGAAGCCGCCGGAGACGTTGTAGGTCTCTTCCAGCTCGTCGAACCCGAGGTCCCGGTTCACGTACAGGATGTGTTCGGGCATGCGGAGCCCGTACGGCGCGTAGAAGCGGCCGGCGCGCAGGTAGGGTCCCAGCGCCTCCGGCTGCCACAGGGCGTAGTGTTCGCGCGAGATCAGCGTCGACGTCGAGACCGGATGAAAATTCTGATAGGGCAGCGTGAGGTCCGGATCGCGAATCTGGTCGCGGAATCCCCCCACGGCGGACAGCGAGAAGCCCAGGGGCAGCGCGACGCGCACGGCCAGGTCGGCCTGCATCGGGAACACCGCCACCGTGTTGCCGGACGGATCCTGCACGTCTTGATCGACGAACCCGCCCCGGAAGTCGCCGCCGATGGCAAGCCAGCTGGGCAGCGTGACCGCCCCGTGCAGGAAGGCCCCGTCCCCACCGAAGGTGGACAGATCGCCCGTCGCGTCGCGACCGTAACTGTTGATGAGGCCGCCGCCCGCCGGCGCGTAATGACACTGGTTGCAGCGCCCCGCGCCGGTCGACAGCTGCCACTGGGGATAGCCGTGCGCCTCGCGCGGGCGGGCCAGCAACGCGAGGGCGGCGGCGGCCACCGGCAGCAGCCAGGACCAGCAGTGTGCGCCGAAGCGCGAAGGGCGGAGCATGCCGGTCGCGCGTATATCCCGGACCTCCCTGGATCCCGCGTCACGACATTGCAACAGATCTCGACCGTGGCCCGTTTTCGAAATCGTCACCGGGCGGTCATTCGCGCGGTGATACAAGGCCGTCCTCAGCCATGCGGGCACCGTCAGTCGCCGTCGCCGCGGGTGCGCTCGCGAGCCTTGCCGCGGGCTGTTCCAACACGCGCCCGCCGGCGGAGTGGGCGTACATCTCGCCTGCCATCTTCCAGCCGACGTGCGCGACCCAGAGCTGCCACAGTCGCGCGGCGGCCGTGGCGGGGCTGGACTTTTCGGATCCGGACCGCGGCTACGAAAGCCTGACCGCGCTGTGGGTCTGGGTGCCGAATCCCACCGCCATGGATCTGAGCACGCTCAGCTGTGGGAAGGCGGGCGGGCAGCCCGTGTGCGAGCAGCGCTTGCGGCCGCTCGTGACGGCGTACGATCCCAACGCGTCCCGGCTGGTGAACATGCTGCGCGCGCGGGGCGCCAGCCGGATGCCGCCGGATCGACCTCTGCCCGAGGGGGACATCCAGATCGTCGAGCAGTGGATCCTCAACGGCGCCACGCGCTACCCGGGCGGACCGCCCGCGGGCGCGGGGAGCCCCGACGGCGGCTCGCGCGACGGCGGTGCGCACGACGCGGCCGCGCGCGACGGAGCGGCGCACGACGGGGCCATCCGCGATGGCCGAGCTTCCGATGGCGGCGGCGGCGGCGGTGGCGGCGGTGGATCGGGCGGTGGATCGGGCGACGGAAGCGTCCGTCCCGTCGACGGGGCGTCGCGGTCATGAGCGGGCGAAACTGGCTGTGGAGCGCGCTGGGGGCGTCGCTGGTGGCCGGTTGCGGGGGGCATCCGGCGGTCCCCGAGCAGCCGACGTGGGCGGACGTGCAGCCGATCCTGCGCGGGAGCTGCGCGGGCTGTCACGGGTCGACGGCGGGCCAGACCGGCCTCGGCTACCGGTTGGACTTCTACGACATCCTCCCCGAGGATTGCGGGGCCGCGGCGGCCGCCATCCCGGGCGGCGTGGCGATGGCCGCCGCCTACGCGCCGAAGATCGCCGAGGACATCACGCCGCCGGTGGGCGGGCGCGAGCGCATGCCGCCTTTACCGGGGCCATCGCTCGACGGCTGGGAACGGGACACGCTGTTGCGCTGGGCGAAGCAGCCGCTGAAGGGGCCGACCCCCACGATGAACCGTCCGCCCACGATCCAGGTGTTCGGGTTGCCGGCCCAGGTCAGCGACAAGCTGTCGTTCACGGCGCTGGTCACCGATCCGGACGGCGACGAGGCCGTCGGCGTCATCGAGATGGGCGGCGTCACGTTCGCCATGAATCGATCCGGCTCGTTCCATGCCGAGGTCAGCCTGGCCAGCGCGCCGGCCGGGCATTACCCGGTGAACGTGGTCGCCTGCGACGGCTGGACGAGCAACGCGTACAGCCTCGGCTGGATCGACGTCAAGCACTGACCCGCCTCCGCGGCCTCACTGAACGCCGCAGATGCTCGAGGGGCACGCCAGCGTCGGGTCGGATGCCATGTCGATGTCGCAGGTGAAGAGGTTGTTCGCGATGCCGACCGGCGACGACGTCGCGAAGAACGCGCCGTAGAGCCCGGTCCCCGTTCCCCCGTTCGCGGCGATGTACTGTGGGCGGCAGACGCCCGGGACCGTCGTCGGATCGGACTGGCCACAGGCCATGATGCTGAGCGTGCCGCACAGGCAGGCCGTCGGGTCGTCGCCGCTGGCGCAGGTGTGGCCCGAACCGTTGCCCGTGCGAATGCAGGTCAAGAGCGCGTTGCAGGCCTCGCGCTGCGTACCGGTGAACCCGTCGCAACCGTTGGTCAGGCCGTCCACGGACGTGTTGAAGCAGGTGGCGTGGGCGGTCGCCAGCGTCTCGCAGGTGGTGCAATCCGGCGGTGTACCGCCGGCTCCGCCCTGGCCGCCGGCTCCGCCCTGGCCGCCCATGGCGATCTGGCCGCCCGAACCACCGGTCGGCGAGGCCCCAGCCATGCCCCCGGCCCCCACAATGCCACCGGCCCCCGTCGAGGCCCCCCCGCCCGAACTGCCGGCGGCTCCACCCGTGCCGCCCTGGTTGGCGACCTGAACACCGCAGGAGGCCGAGTGACACGACAGGGCCGGATCGGACTCCATGTCGATGTCGCAGGTGAAGAGGTTGTTCGCGATGCCGACCGGCGAATCGGTCCCGAAGAAGACACCGAACAGGCCGCTGCCCGTTCCGCCGTTCGCGGCGATGTACTGCGGGCGGCAGACGCCCGACAGAGTCGCCGGATCGGACTGGCCGCAAGCCGTCGGGCTGAGACTGCCGCACAGGCACCGTGTGGCGTCGTCGCCGTCCGCGCAGGTTTGCCCGGACCCGTTGCCGGTCCGGATGCACCAGAGCAGCGCGTAACACGCATCGCGAGCGGGACCGGTGAACCCGTCACAGCCGACGGTGGTCCCGTCGACCGACACGTTGAAGCAGTCGCCCGCCTCCCACGCGGCGGCCTCGCAGCGGGTGCAGGCCTGCGACGAGGCGCCCGTCGCGCCGGCGGCCCCACCGCCGGTCATTCCCCCGGCACCACCGGCGCCCTGCCCGCCGCTGGAACCTGGGACGCACGTCACCTGCATGTCGATGTGGGCTGTGCAGGGGGCGCCGCCGTGGTTGTCGCTGACGGTGACCGTGACGGTGTGGGTCCCCGGCGTCGTGCACAGGTACTGGGTCGTCGCCGCGGTGGGGCTGACGAAGTTGGCGGCGGGCGTCCAGGAAAAGGTCAGGGCGTCGGGTGGCGTGCTCAGGTCGGCGGCGGCGGCGCCCACGTCGATCTTGGCGCCGACCGAAGCCTGAAGGGGTGACGCGAACCAGGACGTCAGGTAGGGGCAGGCGTTCCCCTCGACGACCGTCCCGTTCACGATGACGGCGCCCCCCGAGCTCGGCGGCGGCGCGGCGCCGCAGGTCAGCGTGACGATCACTTGCGTCGCAAGGCCGGGCAGGATGTCGAACGGCAGGCTGACGCCGTGACAGGAGACGCCCGTGTCGGTGACGGCGTCCAGCGTGACCGTGTCGCCCGTGCTGGCCGGAAAGACGCGCACGACCGAAGGCGTCGCGTTGGCGGCGGAGGTGTCGATGTGACCCGTGACGTCGGGGATGCCGCTCGGCGCGCCGGCCTTGATGTCGTACGCCACGTCGTTGATCTTCGCGCCGCTCGGCAGCGCGAACGCGAGAGTGAGCTTGCCCGTGTTTGCGCGGCTGCCATTCGATTTGGAACAGTTGACGGCAATGCCGCCCCCACCGAGAGCGATCGCCAGCGTGGCGATCCTGACCGTCGACCATCGCTTCATCACCCCGTCCTCCTGATTGCGCGGATTGGCCCGAACGGCGGCGGACGCCGCCCACCCTTGAAAAGAAAAAGGGCGCGTCCGATGGCCGGACGCGCCCTTTTGGTGAAACTCACCGGCGGGACGGCCCGCCGGCTCTACTTCAGATCACGTGCTTACTGAACGCCGCAGATGCTGGACGGGCAGGAGAGGCCCGTGTCAGACGCCATGTCGATGTCGCAGGTGAACATGTTGTTCGCGATGCCGACCGGAGACGACGTCGAGAAGAACACGCCGAACAGGCCAGCGCCCGTTCCGCCGTTCGCCGCGATGTACTGAGCGCGGCAGACGCCCGGGAGCGTCGTCGGGTCAGACTGACCGCAAGCCGAAGCGGAGAGAGTACCGCAGAGGCAAGGGGTCGCGTCGTCGCCGCTGGCGCAGGTGTGGCCCGAACCGTTGCCGGTCCGGATGCAGTTCACGAGGGCGTAGCACGCGTCCTTCTGCGTGCCCGAGAAGCCGTCGCAACCATTGACGACGCCGTCAACCGACGTGTTGAAGCAGGTGCCGTCGGCCGTCGCGTTGGTCTCGCAGGAGGTGCAGGCCGCCGACTGCGCGCCCCCGCCGCCCTGACCGTTATTACCGGCCATGCTGCCAGCCGTGCCGCCGGTGGCCGAGCTGCCAGCCGTGCCGCCGGTGGCCGAGCTGCCAGCCGCGCCGGCCGTGCCGCCCGCGCCGCCCGCTGCTCCGCCCGCCGCGCCGGCCGTACCCGTGGTGGGAACGATCGTCTGGCAGAACTGGTCGCAGGTCGTGCCGTTCGGCGGATCGCACTGCTCACCCACTTCGACCGTGTTGTTGCCGCAGACCGACACGGCAACGCAGTTGACCTGGATGTCGACGTGCGCCGTGCAGGGCGAGGAGGCGTGGTTGTCGCTGACCGTCACCGTGATGGTGTGCGGGCCCGGCGCGGTGCAGTGGTACTGCGTCGACCCGGCCGTCGGGGCCGTGAAGTTGGCGGCCGGCGTCCAGGCGAACGTCAGGGTGTCGGGCGGCGTGCTGAGGTCAGCAGCGGCCGCAGCGAC
Organism: uncultured Myxococcales bacterium; assembly: GCA_964546845.1. Lineage (GTDB taxonomy): Bacteria > Myxococcota_A > Polyangia > Fen-1088 > Fen-1088 > JADGRB01. Next base: position 12,015 of record CAZJMY010000106.1, read on the forward strand.
GTCGATCGTCGCGCCGACCGAGGTCTGCAGCGGCGAAGCGACCCACGAGGTCAGGTACGGGCAGGCATTGCCCTCGACGACGGTGCTGTTGACGATGACCGAGCCAGCGCCGGTCGGGTTCGTCGCGGCGCCGCAGACCAGCGTCACGCTGACGCTGGCGGTGCCGCCCGGGGTGACGTCGAACGGCGTGCTGACGCCGTGGCACGAAACGCCCGTGGTGGTCGTCGCGTCCAGGGTGACGGTGTCCCCGGTGCTGGCCGGGAAGCTGTGCTCGACCGAAGCCGTCGCGTTCGGGTCGGACGTGTTGATGTGGCCCGTGACGTCGGCGATGCCGGCGGGGGCGCCAGCCTTGATGTCGTACGCCACGTCGTTGATTTTCGCGCCGCTCGGCAGCGTGAAGGCCAGAGAGACCTTGCCCGTGCTACCGGGGTTGCTGCTCCCCTTGGAACAGTTGATGGCGATGCCGCCACCACTGAGTGCGACCGCCAGTGCGGCGACCCTGACCGTTGAAGATCGAATCATAACGCTGTCCTCCTCGATGAAT
>CAZJMY010000107.1:0-20569 GCA_964546845.1 uncultured Myxococcales bacterium
GGCGGCGACGGCGGCGACGGCGGCAACGGCGGTGCCGCCGCCACCGGCGGGTTCGCCGGCGCCGGTGCGCTGCCCGGCCCCCGCTTGAAACCCAGATAGCCCGCCGCGCCCGCGACCGCGACGACGCCGAGGATCAACAGCGTCCGCCCCCGGCGGGCGCCACCCAGGCCGGCCGCGGCCAAGTCGTCGTCGTCCACGACCGCTGGACCGCTGTTGTACCGGCTTCGGCCGCTGCCCCCGCCGGTGGTCAACACGTCGTCGTCGTCCGGATCGGGCGACACGTACGCCGCCGGTTGAGGCCTCGATCCGCGCGGCGTTTCGGGCCGCGTCGTCCGGACGCGCCCGGCGGCGGCGGCGCGGTCAGCCTGGTCGACGACCTCGAAGAACGGCCGCAGCTCCTCGATCTCGCCCAGCTTCCGCCAGGTGCTGCCGGGCGGGCATACCCGGTCGCCGCGCGTGACCCGCCGCTCGACGATCCACTTCTGCAGCGTCGTCGAGTCCCGGAACCGGTGCGTCTTCCCCTCTTCGGTCGTCAGCATCCACGAAGCCGTCGGCTGACTGGCCGCCGCGGGCATCGGCGCGGGGATGCCGCCGCCCACGAACGCGGGGGCGGGGGCGGGACGTGTGACGACGAAGGTGTGGCCGCAGGTCGTGCACTGAACCGTGGCGCCGTCAGCGGTCACGCTCGCGTCGTCGAGCTCGTATTCCGTCTGACAGCGGTCGCAGCGAACGTCCATGGAGGGGCCCGCGGGAATTCCCGCGCGAATCGAGGTCGAAACATACCACGTCGCCGCGGGCGGCGACGACGAGGGCTAGAGGCTCTCGGGAAACAGAGCGTAGAGCTGCGCGGGCGGCGGCGTGTACGCGCCTTTGACCATCAGGTTGCCGAGATGGTCGACCCGGAAGCCGCGCGCGAAGGCCCTCAGCAGGACCGACGGGGTGGCTCCCGAGGCGCGGATCACGGCCGCGCGCCCCGGCAGCGCGACCGCGACGGCGTCGATCAGGTCGGCCATCACGTCGGCCGACTCGGCGATGCCCGGGCCGATCACGACCCGCGCCGGCAAGGACCGATAAAACAGGAAGCCAGCCAACCCTCCGTCCGGCCCGTCGACGGCGAAGCCACTTCCGCTGGAGGCGAGCAGCGCGAAGTCCGGGCGCCGGTCAGCGCCGCCTCGGGCACGGTCATAACGTTCGACCGCCGGCAGATCTTCGCCGCGCAGCTGTCGGACCGGCGGGGCTTTCGCGGGCGCCACCATCCGATCCGCCAGAAGGTACGGCGCGACGTCGACGACGACATAGCCCAGGCGCGCGTACAGACCGAATGAATCGGGGTTGAACGCGTCCTGAAACAGCCGGTGGCTGGTCGACGTCGAGGCGACTCGCCCCAGCTCCGCCATCAGCGCGCGCGCCACGCCGGCCGGCGCGCCTGGCCGGGACGCCAGAGGGCCGACGCTGGTCACCGGGCCGCGCGGGTGAGCGAACCCCACGCCCACGGCGTCGCCGCCGATTCGCGCGATCGCGCACCCGGCGGGGTCCAGGTCCAGGTAAGCCCGGCAGAGCCAGCCGGCGCTGTCGCGGGTCGGAAACGGCGGCACGTGGCCGCGTTGGCGGTAGACGGCGCCGAACGCGTCGAACAGGATGGCGGCGGCGGCCTCGATGTCGCCTTTCTCCATGCGCGCGACCCGGATCATGGCCAGACGTGACGATCATGCGCGCGGTCGCGCGTCGCGCCTAGGGGAATCGCGCCTGAACGCCGATGCCTCCGTCCACTTCGAATCGCAGCCAGCGGACGAGGCCCACAGTTTCCCCGAACTGCAGGTAGAACCCCAGATTGCGCATGACCTCGAACATGAACCCGTTCGCGTTGCGGACCCCGAAGTCGTAGTCTTTGACGCCCGGCTCGTGCTGCGGGTTCAGATCGTAAACGCCTTGGAACGTGGCGAAGAACTTCGTCGGCTGGTCCGCGTCCACCCAGTACCGGACGCCGGGCGCGACCGCGAACTGGTGCGACCGGCTGAAGTCGGCCTCGATCCCGAACCGCAGGTCGACGATGACGTCCCAGCGGGCCGCGAACCCGAACGACGCCTGGGCGTCCAGGAAGAAGGGGATCCGGCCGGCGCACACCCGGGTGTTGACCTGTCCGCAGGGGACGTTGTCCTTGTAGGGGGCGATGATCCGGTAGCCCGAGCCGGGCATGATCGCCAAGCCGAACTGATCGCGGTGCAGCAGGGACGGCGGCTTGAGGCGCGGGAACCGCTTGGCGGGGTCGGGCCCCGTTCGGCGTGCCGCCGGCGCGGGGGCCGGTTGCGCCACGGGGGGCGGCGGGGCTTCGGCGGGAAGTGCCGGCGCGTCGGGTGCCTTGGCGTCAGCCGGCAACGGCTCGGGGGCGCTGGGCGCCTTCGCGTCCGCGGGCGGCGCCTCGGGCGGCTTGGCGTCGGGGGGCAGAGGCTCGGGCACTTTGGTGGCGCCTGGATTGGCTTCCGGGGGATCGGCTTCGCGTGGCGGGGTGGCGGCCGGTGGCTTCCGCCGACTGGCGGCGCGCGCCGGAGAACCCGAAAGGGGGGAGACGACCGCGGAAAGAACGACCGCGATCGTCACGAAGGTCGCGCGCATGGGCGCCGCATTGTATGCCGAAACGGAGGTCGTCGGTGAGGGGGCTGTCGGGCGGAAGAGACCTTTGGCGCGTTTCGCGGCGCGCGATCTTTCACGCGCTCTTGCGCGCGGGCGCCGGCGCGGCGCTGGCCGCGTGGGGCCGTCCGGCGGGCGCCATCGGCGAGCGGTCGTTGTTTCGGTTCGCGCGCGCGGTGCTGCCCGGCCTCCCGGATCCGCGCCCGACGGCGCTGGGCCGGCTGGCGTGGGAGGTGGTCCGGCGCACCAGCGTGCAGACGACGTCGGACCCCGTCCAGCTGCGTCTCGGCGATCCCAACCTGTTTCACCACCCGTTCCTGGTTCTGTCGGGCGACCGCGCGTTCGCCTTGCCGCCGGACGGAGACATCGCCCGGCTGCGGCGCTACATCACGTACGGGGGGTTCCTGCTCATCGACTCGTCGGAAGGCCGGGCGGGGGGCGGCTTCGACGAGTCGGTGCGGCGGCTGCTGGCCCAGACGCTGCCGGGCGAGCTGCCGATCCGCATCCCCGAATCGCACGTGTTGTGGAAGTCGTTCTACGTGCTTCACGGCGCGCCGGGCCGCATCGTCGCGGCGCCCTACCTGGAAGGGGTCGAGCGCGATCGCCGCCTGGCCGTCGTCTACACGCAGAACGATCTGGGGGGCGCCTGGGCGCGCGACGGCTTCGGCCGCTGGGAGCACGAGGTCGTTCCCGGCGGCGACGACCAGCGCGAAGAAGCCTTCCGGCTGGGCGTGAACCTGGTGATGTACGCGCTGTGCCTGGACTACAAGACCGAGCAGGCGCACATCGACTACATCCTGCGGACCCGGCGGTACCCGCGATGAACCTGCTGGGGCACCTGCCCGGCGGGTACAACGACTGGCGCGTGGCTGTCGGCGCGGCCAGCCACCTGGGCCGCGCAGGCGTGGCGTTGCTGGTCGCCGCGGCGGCCGTCGCCATCGCGCTGTCCGCGCTGTCGCTGGCGGACGAACGCCGGGGGCGCGGCGTCTTGCTGTTCGGGCTGCGGGTGGCGGGCGTGCTGGCCTGCCTGATGACCGCGCTGGAGCCGACCGTCGAGCTGCGGCAGGTCACCCACGTGCCGAACCGCGTGGCGGTCCTGGTCGACGCGTCCCGCTCGATGGAGGTGCGCCCGCCCGACGGGGGTCCCTCGCGCGCCGACCGGGCGGCGGCGCTGATCGACGCCGCCGCGCCCGAGCTGGCGGCGTTGCAGCGGGACGGGCACGACGTCGATCTGTACGCGTTCGCCGACGCACTGACGCCGGCCACGCGCGAATCGCTGCACGCGCCCCCTGCCGGCGACGCCACCCGCATCGGCGAGGCGCTGGGCGAGCTGCGGGCGCGCTACGCCGGGCGCGACCTGGGCGCCGTGCTGCTGATCTCCGACGGCGTCGACACCGGCCGCATCGGGGAGGGTCCGCTGGACGCGACGACGCGCACGACGATCGAGGCGCTGGGCGCCCCCATTCACACCGTCGGGCTCAGCGAAAAGTCGCTGCGCGACCTGTCGATCGCGACCGTGCTGGCCGACGAGCTGGCGTTCGTGCGGACGCCGGTGACCATCGAGGCGGTGGTCCGGCAGAACGGGCTGCCCGACCGGCAGGTCGACGTGACGCTGGAGCGCGACGGCCGCCCGGTCGCGACCCGCGGCGTGGTCCTGCGCGGCGACAGGTCCGAGGAGAAGGTCTCGTTCGACTGGCTCCCCGATCATCCCGGGAACTTCGTCTTCCGGATCTCGACGCCGGTGCTGGCGGGCGAGGCGCTGTCCAGCAACAACCAGCAGTCGTTCACGCTGAAGGTGATCCGGGACCGCGTCCGCGTGCTGCACCTGGCGGGCCGCCCGTCCTGGGACGAGCGCTTCCTGCGCGCGATGCTGCGGCGCGATCCGAACGTCGACCTCGTGTCCTTCTTCATCTTGCGAACCGAGACGGACGAGCAGCCCTGGAACCACGACGACCTGTCGCTGATCCCGTTTCCCACCTTCGAGATCTTCGAAGAGCAGCTGCGCTCGTTCGACCTCGTGATCTTCCAGAACTTCAACTACGCGCCCTACGGCGTCGAGCCGTTCCTGCCCAACCTGCGCGACTACGTCGAGGAGGGGGGCGCGCTGGCGATGATTGGCGGCGACCTGTCGTTCGCCAGCGGGGGCTACGGCCTGACGCCGCTGCGGGACATCCTGCCCGTCGAGCTGCCGCCCATCGCCCCCACGCTGGACGGCGAGAACGACCCGGCGCTGACCACCGACACGTTCAAACCGCGCCTCACGCCCGAGGGGCACACCCACCCGATCACGTCGCTGGTGCTGAACCCGCGCGAGAACGAGGCGGGGTGGGCCAAGCTGCCGCCGCTGGTGGGGATCAACCGGGTGCCGCGCGTGAAGCCGGGCGCGGCGACGCTGCTGGTGCACCCTTCGGCAAAGGGCGGCGATGGGAAGCCGGCGCCCGTGCTGGCGGCTGGGGACGCGGGCAAGGGGCGCACGCTGGCGTTGCTGACCGACAGCGCCTGGCACTGGGGGTTCCTGGCAGCCGGCGAAGGCGACGACGGCCGGGCCTTCCAGCGGTTCTGGGAGAACGCCGTCCGCTGGCTGGTGCGCGACCCGGCGCTCACGCTGCTGCGCATCGAGCTGGCCCGCCAGGAGTACCGCCGCGACCAGCCCATCACGGCCCGCGTGCGCGCGATGCACGCCGACTACACGGCCGCGCCAGGGGTCGACGTCCTGCTGGACGTCAACCCGGCCGGCGCCGTCGCGGGCGCCCGGCCGCTGCGCAGCCTGAAGGTGACCACGGACAGCGACGGCGACGCCGAGGTCGATGCGGGGCTGCTGCCGCCGGGTGCGTACCGGATGACGGGTCACGCGACGCTGGACGGACGAGCCGTCGCCCAGGACGAGACCTTCGTCGTTCGCGCGGCCGGGCCCGAGCTGGACGACGTGGCGGCCCGTGATCGGGTGCTGCGCGAGCTGGCCCAGGTCAGCGGCGGCGAGTACCGGGCCGAGAAGCTGCCGCGCCTGGCCGTCCGCCCCTCACGGGAGATCCGGGTCGGGCGGCAAGAGACCGTCGAGGTCTGGTCGCGCCCGCCGCTGCTGATCGTGGGCCTGGCGCTGCTGCTGATCGAGTGGACCCTGCGCCGCCGCTCCGGCCACGTCTAGAGCTACGGGTCGCGGCGGACGGCGAGGGCGCCGGTCACCCAGCGGCGGCGCGGCGTGCCCGACCGGCGGCCGCGGCCCGCGAACACCAGCAGCATCGCGAGGCCGGGCACCAGGCCGGCGGCGCCGAAAGCCCCGGTCGCGACGGTGCAGCCGGCGGCGCCTCCCATGGTGGGCGCGGCCTCCAGGACCTCACCGTCGCTCGGCGCGGTCACGTCCAGGGTCACCACGGTCTTGTGCCCGGAACCGTCGACCGCCGTCGCGGTGATGGTCTGCTTGCCGGAGATGCCGGTCAGGTCCCACTCGAACGGCCCGTTCTTCGCGGTCGCCGTGAGCCCCTGCGGCGACACGGTCAACGTGACGTTCGTGAGCCCGCAGTCGTCTTGCGCGTTCAGCTTCACCGTGAAGTCGTGCCCCATCGACGCGCCGTTGTGCGGTGTCACGAAGGAGAGGCTGGGAGCCTGCTTGTCCTCCATGCAGCCGAACGCGGAGGGCTTGGGCCCGCCCGGCCAGGCGCCAAGGGCGTCTTTCATCATCTGGTACGAGTTCTGGGCCTGCCGGTCGCACCGGTCGCCGGTGACGGCCAGCGACTTGTTCTGGAACCCGTCGCAGGTCCGGCAGATGTACGGGTACATGATGTCGCTGTCGCTGGAGACGTGCTCGAGCCCCAGCAGGTGGGCCTGCTCCTGCGCGATGATGACCGCCGTGTCGTGCGCGCTCTGCCCGCCCTCCAGGGTGTAGGCGACGCCGCCCTTGAGGTCCTTGCACAGGAACGGCGCGACGCCAGCGACCGTGTTGTCGACCTTGCACCAGGCGCCCCCGCCCGACGACACGACCTCGGTGTAGTACGTGCCGCTCGTCGGCTTGGTCAGCGTGAAGATGACGTTGAAGTCCGCGTACCAGCGGTCGAGATACGCCTGGATCTGCTGCTGGCATTCGAGCAGGGTCGGCGCGAACGTGCAGGTGAACTTCGGCGCCAGTCCGCTGCAGGCGTTGTAGTTCATCGAAGGCAGCGGGGTCTTGCCGTCGGCGTACACCAGGTAGATGACCTTCGGCGCGGGGGACGCGTTGTTCTCCGCGACCGACGGCAGGGCCGTCTCGGCGCCGATCCCGGGCGCGCGCTCGGCCGACATGAGGTCGGTCTCCAGCGTCGAGCTGGCGCCCGACGCGCCACCCGCCGCCCCGGGGCTCTCCGACGGCTCGGCGCCCGGCGGCTCGCCGCAGCCGAACAGGCCGATCGCCGCGCCCAACGCGAGAGGAGCCAGGGTCGACTTACAACGGAACGCCATCGCGGGTGTGCCTCCGCTGACCCGGGTGCACAATCGGCTCGCCTCGCCCGCTCCCCCCGCTGGCGGTGCAGGCCGACCTGTGGCAGGGTCTGCACTCTTTTTCATCGGCCGGTCCCGCCGGGCGCTTTATAGTCTCCCCTACGATTTTTTTTGCCGGAGTAATGACGTCATGGTGGCAGCCGAATCATTCGTCAGCGAGCTCGACGCGAAGAACCAGCCCTCCATCGGCAGGATCGTGACGGCGTTGAACGAGGGGCTCGCCAAGGACGGCGTCGAGGTCGCCGACGCGCTGCGCATGGCGATGAAGAACGCGATCGAGAACGCCGAGGTCGCCGCCCTCTGGCTGACCGATTGCGACGACCTGGGGATGAAGCTGTCCCTGGCGGAGCAGTGCGGCGATGGCGCGCGGCAGTGCCGGCGTCTCGCGGCGCGGCTGGCCGCGCTGGGCAGCGTTCCCTACGACCCGCGCGACGGCGGCTATTCGAAGCTGTTTGCGTTCCTGCGGTCGCTGACCACCGCCGAAGAGCGTTCATCCGCCGGTTACGTCACGGGCAAGGCGCTGTCGGCGGCCCGTCTGGCCGCCCTGGCCGCGTTCTGCACGGCGCGCGGCGACGAGGAGACCGCGCGCCTGCTGGGGACCGACATCGTCGCCGAGGAGCGCAGGTACTACGACGAAGGCCGCCAGATGCTGATCGCGGCCGCCACGGCCGAAGAGAGCCAGGCCCGCGCCCGCCGCGCGGCTTATCGCACGCTGGAGCTGGCCGGCGAGATCGTCGAGCCGCTGGCGCTGCGCCGATCGCTGGGCCGCCGCCGCTAGGTCGCGCGCGGAGGCGTGGCCGGCGTCGGGCATCGGCCGCCGCCAACGCGTTATAGTCGGGCACGATGGCGAGCGACTTGGCACCGGCCGCGCCGGTGACGTTCGGGCGCTACACGCTGCTCGAAAAGCTGGCCGTTGGCGGAATGGCGGAGGTCTTCCGCGCCAAGATCCATTCCTCGCACGGGTTCGAAAAGATCCTGGTCGTGAAGCGGATCCTGCCGCATCTCGCGGCGGATCCCAGCTTCGTTGCGATGTTCATCGACGAAGCGAAGCTGACCGCCCAGCTCACGCACCCCAAGATCGTGCAGATCCTCGATTTCGGTGACGTCAACGGCCAGTACTTCACCGCGCTGGAGTTCGTCGACGGCTTCGACGCGCTGGGGCTGTTGCGGATCGCCGCGCAAAAGCGGGTGCGCGTCCCGCCCCCCATCGCCGTGTTCATCGTGCAGGAGATCCTCGAGGCGCTCGATTACGCGCACAACGCCCGGGACATGGAAGGCAAGCCGATGCAGATCGTGCATCGGGACATCTCACCGTCGAACATCTTCGTGTCCAAGCGCGGGGACGTGAAGCTGGGCGACTTCGGGATCGCCCACGCTCAGCGGCGCGACTCGAAGACCCAGGCCGGGACACTGAAGGGGAAATACGGCTACATGTCGCCCGAACAGGTCGTCGGCCGCCCCATCGACGCCCGCAGCGATCTGTTCGCGATCGGCGTCGTGCTGGCCGAGCTGCTGACGGGACGCCGGCTCTTCTCGGCGGCCGCCGATCTGGACGTGCTGCTCAAGGTCCGCGACGTACGCCTCGATCGTCTCGACAAGTACGGCGCCGACATCCCGCCCGCGCTGGACGACATCGTGCGCGGCGCCCTGAAGAAGGACCCCGCCGAGCGCCCGCAGAGCGCGTCCGCGCTGCGCGACCAGCTGTCCGACTACCTCTTCGCGACTGGTCAACGGATCGGCCCCGCGGAGCTGCGGGCCTTCGCCGGCAGCCTGCTGGGCGCGGATCCCGAGACCGCCGCGCAGCTGCTGCGCGCGGCGCGCCACACCGAGAAGCCCGACAAGCCGGCGGTGGCGGGCGGCGAGAACCTGCCCGCGCCCGCCGGAGGGCGCCCGCCCGCGCCGGCGGCGGCGCCGCGAGTGACGACGGCGCCGTCGGAGGTCGCGATCGCGATCGCGGCGGCCGAGGATCCCTGGGGCGACACCGAGGTCACCGAGCGGTCCTCTGCGCGCCGCTTCACGCCCGTGTCCAAGCCGGACGAAGTGGCCCAGCTGAACGAAAGGCGGCCGCGCCGCCAGAGCGACATCGGCCGATTCGTGTCGGCGGCGCCGGCGCGCCCCCCCGACAGCGCCGGCGACCTGAGCATCATCACGCCCATGCGTCTTCTGGCGGACCTGGCGGTCGCGGCGGAGACCGGCCTCTTACGGTTCGAATGCGACGGCAGCGAAAAGGAGATCTTCGTCGTGGCCGGCGCTCCCGAGTCGGTGAGCTCCGCCGACGCCGGCGAGCGGTTCGGCGAGTACCTGGTGAGCCGCGACATCCTCACGCGCCACGATCTGGGTCTGGCGCTGCGGATGCTGCCCCACTACAACGGGAAGCTGGGCGACACGCTGGTCGCGCTGGGGATGCTGCGCCCGCTGGACGTCTTCCGTCTGCTGTCGGAGCAGGTGCGCGACCGCGTCATTGACGTGTTCGCCTGGACCGAGGGGACGTTCTCGTTCTACCGCGGCGTCGTGAACCGGCAGGAGAGCTTCCCGCTGGGGCTGGACACCTTCGAGATGCTCGGGGCCGGCGTGGTCAGCCTCCCGCCGGACCTGCTGGAGAGCCGCTTCTCTCCGCTGGGGGACCTGCGTCCGGCCGCGGCGGCGCGCCGGCGCTTCGATCCGGAGACCTTCAAGATCGGCCCCACGCCGGGCGCGGTGCTGGAGATGCTGGACGGTCAGCGAGCGCTGCGCGACTGGCTGGCCTCGTTCCGCGATCCCGACGAGCGCGTGACGTTCCTTCGAACGCTGTATCTGCTGGTCGAGACCGATCTTGCTCGGCTGGACTGAGAATTTGCGCGGTCTCGAGACACTCACTTGGCGATGGTCGTGAGCGCCGCCTGGATTTCGTGCCTGACGGCGGGATCCGTCTCGACCTCCAGCCGCGCGCGCAGCGGCCGCTCGGCGTCGTGCGCGCGCCCCAGCGCCAGCGCCGCCGCCGCGTCCAGCCGCACCTCGCGGTCGTCGCTGTCCAGAAGCGGGGCCAGCACCTCCGTCAGCCGCGGCCCGGATTGCCAGCCCAGCGCCATCGCGGCCCGCCGAAGAAGGACGTGGTCGCCTGGATCGCGCGAGGGCGTCGTCTTGATGATGAAGTTTTCGAGAAACGTGTGCGCCCGTCCCGACCGCGCATATGCCAGCGCGGCCAGCGACCGGCCGCGAACCGGCGCGGGCGCGCCACGATCGCCGGCAATCGCGATCAGCGTGGGCTCGGCCGTCTCGGCCAGCCGGTGCAGCTCCGGCGGGCTCGGATTCTTGTTCAGCGCAGCTTCGACGTCGTGGCGCGTCGAGGATGCGGGGGCACCGCCGTCGGCCGCAAGCAAAGCGGCCAGCAGGGTCAGGTGTATAATCGCCGCCATCGCTTACGGAGATCTTGCATGGCTTCCCGCCTGCGCGCTCGTTTGATCGCGGCTGTCCTGGTATTCGAATTCGCCGCGCCGGCCGCGGTCGCTGCAGCTCCGCCCGCCGCGCCCCCCGCCGCCGCCGACGCGGACAACCAGCCCGACCTCGTCGACGAGCCGGCGCCTGCCGCGCCCAAGGACCTGTGGTACGGCGCGGCCGCTCGACTGCGCTGGGTCTCGGTCCCCAAGTGGCTGTTGAACGCCTTCACGAAGGAAAACGTTCCGCTGTCGTCGTGGGCCACGGGGCTCGAGCTGTTCCGGCGCAAGGGGAACTTCGAGTTCGCCGTCGCCTTCAGCTACCAGAACATGTCGCCGCCCGACGGCAACTGGTTGGGCAGCAGCGCCAACCCGCTGACCGAGACGAACTTCGTCCACTTCGACAACTTCGCGATGTACGGGATCGACGCCTCGCTGCTGTGGCACACGTACATCAACGACTGGTTCGGGCTGCGCTACGGCGCCGGGTTCGGCATCGGCATCCTCGGCGGCCACATCACCCGGACCTACGCCAGAAACGGCCAGTGCACGGCGGAAAACGCCGCCAACACGTCGGTCTGCGCGCCGGGGCCGAACGATCAGCCGTTCACGTCGGGGTCCGTGCCGCCGGCCGTGCCGATCCTGAACGTCGACCTGGGCGTCAATTTCCGCATCCCGCGCGCCAAGGGGCTGGAGGTGCGCCTCGACGGCGGCTTCTACGACGCGTTCTTCCTGGGCGGCGCGATCGCCTACGCATACTGAGCGAAGGCGCGACTACGGGCCGTCGTCGCCGCGGCCGGCGACCTCGTGGATCCAGTGTGCGAAGTCGCGTTCCAGGCGCGGCAGCAACAAGACCAGTTTGGCCTGCTGGGCGGGCGTCAGCACCTTGCGCACGTCGCGAATGCGATCGTCTTCCATCGCCCGCTGCTTGGCCCGGATCGCCATCAACCGACTGAGGTCGGCGTTCAAGCGCGCGTCGTCTGGGCGTGGCGCGTCCGCATCCGCGCGCAGCTCGCGCATGACCTGGTGGCGTTCGGTCGCGATCTGCAGCTCGCGGTCGTCGTAGCGCGACAGGATCGGGAACAGCCGGCCGGAGGTGGCCTCGTCCAGCTTCAGCGCGTCGACGATCCGGAACGCGCGCAGCGCCCGCATGCGTTCCAGGACCTCTTGCCGCAGCTGCTCCGGCGTACGGTGGTCGTCAGCCGCGGCCACGGGCCGCCCGGGCGAGCCGCCGCCGCCATTCGGACGCTGCTGGGCGTACGCGGGCGAGCCCAGCAAGGCGAGCGCGAGCGCGGTCGACCAGGCCCGCGTCACAGGGAGGCCCCGTGCAGCGAGCTCTCGACCCGTCGCAGAGCATCGCCGTCGAGATCGGCGACCTCGTCACTGACGCGCGGCTCGTCGTCGGCCGGAATGTCCGCCAGGTCGGTCGCGTCGCGCCTGTCTCCGACCAGGCGCGCGCCGCCGGCCAGCGCCGCCGGCGCGTTACGCCCCAGGCGATCCAGCAGCCGGTGCAGGGCGGTCGAGTCCAGCTCGGCGACGTCACCCAGCGCTTCCGCGCCGCCCTCGTCCTGCGACAGGCTCGCGGTCTGCGCCGCCGGAGCGGCCGTCGTCGTCCCCGCGGGCGCCACGGGGCGATGGACCATCACGACCCACCCCGCCGCGGCCGCCATCGCCAGCGCGCCGAACGCGTAGACGGAGCTGGGCTTGCTGGCGCCGAATCGGCGCCGGCCCGTGCGCGCCGGCGCCCCGGCCTGACTGACCGGCTGCAGAACGCCCGCTTCGCCGCCCCCTGCCAGAGCGCGCGCCGCCGCGTCCGTCGTGCGCAGGGCCAGCGCATCCCAGAACCGGTCGTCCGGCGCGGGCGCCACCGGCGCGGCCGCCCGCAGCGCGTCCGCGACGCGCGGCAGATCCCGCAGCTCGGTCATCGCCCGGAAGCAGGACATGCACGACCTGACGTGCGCATCGACCGTGTTTCCGGTCGGCTGGCCGCCGGTTTCGACCAGGTGCGCGACCGCTTCCCCGCACGTCACCGTGCCCGTCGCTTCGTTGCTCATCGGCCCCTCCCGTGGCGCGCGGCACCGTCGGGGCCCGGGCCCAGCACCGCACGCAGCTTGCGAACCGCGTAGTGAAAGTTCACCTTGGCCGCGCCCTCGCTGATCTCCAGCGCGGCGGCGATCTCCCGGAACGAGAGATCCTCGTAGATGCGCAGTTCCAGGGTCATGCGCTGCTTGGTCGGCAGCGTGCGGACGGCGTCGCGCAGCGCCGCGGCCTGCTCCGCCGACTCCAGCCGCTCGAGCGCGGGCGGCACGCTGCCCGGCTCGGTCTCGCCGCGCTCCGTCTCGTCGCCGTCGGAGACGAACCGGGCGTTGTCGCGCAGGTGGTTCAACGCCAGATGCGCGCCGATTCGAAGGATCCACGACCGGAACGACCCCGCCTCCCGCAGCTCGCCCAGCTTGGTCATGGCCCGGACGAACGCGCGTTGCACCAGGTCCGCCGCCTCGTCCGTGTCGCGGACGTACCGCATGCACAGGGCGAACAGCGCCCGCTGGTGCCGCGCCACCAGCTCGCCCAGCGCCGGTCGATCGCCGCGCTGGGCCCGCGCCACGAGGACGTCGTCGGGCGTGTCGTCTTCGGGGACGGGCATCACGAGCTTGAGGTGGTTGGGCATCATGACCGGCGCTCCCCACCAAGACCCGCCGCGAGGCAGGGCAGTTAGACGGTCTGGTTCGCGCCGTGCGTCGAGGACCCGGGGGCCCCACCGGCCGTGGTGCGCGATTCGAGAATGGCCAGGTTGTCCTCCAGCGCCTGAATGGTCGAACGGAGCGCCGAGACCTCTTCCTGCGTCGCGAATCCCAGCACGCCCGCGGCGAAGCGCGTCGCGCGGTCCAGCTCGGCCTTGATCGAGCCGCCGACACCGACGGCCTTCATCGCCACATTCATGACGCGCTGGTCGCCCATCACGCGCGAAAGACGCGGGTCGCTCATGAGCCGCATGGCCTGCCCCACGACCCGATCCTTGACCGCCGCGAACATCGACATCGCTCGGTTGTGCCACGCGCCCTCCCTTGCGTCAACGCGTCCGCCGCGCCATGCTCCGGCCCGTGCGGGCAATGCCCAGCTCCGTCAGCGCAAGCGCCAACACCAGGTCCTATTTGCCGGTCGTGATCAGCGCGTTCGCCTGCGGGTGGGTGCTCGGATTTCTGGTCATCTTCAAGCTGTGGCACCTGTCCCACGCGCCGCGCTGGATGATGTTCAGCGGGATGGGGTACGTCAGTCTGATGATGGCGCCTGCCTTCGTCGGCTTCGGCTTCGCCCGCGTGGTTGGCCGGCTCGCTTCGCGCGGCTGGCGGGGCGCGCCGCTGGGGCTGTTCGGGCTGGGCGTGTGCGGGCTCGTCGTCGGCCTGCTCGCTTTGTGAGCAAAGGCAGGTCCGCTTGGCTCACCCCGGACCTCCCGACCACCATCGCGCCGCCGCCCCGTCGCGGGTGCGCGTCGCGCTGCTGACCGTCTCGGACAGCCGCACGCCCGCCAACAACGAGGGGGGGCGGCTGCTGCGCCGGCTGGCCGAGGAGGCCGGTCTGGAGATCGCGGACGAGGCCCTGCTTCCCGACGAGCCGGGGCTGCTGCACTCACGGGTCGTGGGCTGGGCGCGCGACGGCGCCGCCGACGCCGCCGTGCTGACGGGCGGCACGGGAGTGGGTCCGCGCGATCGAACCCCCGAGGCGATCGGGCCGCTTTTCGATCGCCGGCTGCCCGGCTTCGGCGAGCTCTTTCGCTGGCTGTCGTACCAGGAGATCGGCGCCGCGGCGATGCTCTCGCGCGCCGAGGCGGGCGTCGTCGGGCGCATGGTGGTCTTCCTGCTGCCGGGCTCACCCGCGGCGGTGGACCTGGCGATGCGCAAGCTGGTCCTGCCCGAGCTCGCGCACCTGGTCGGGCAGCTGCGGGCGGAGGCGCCGGCCAGCCGTGGCTGAAGCGCCGCTCATCGATCCGCAACAGCGCCGCATCGACACGCTGCGCGTCTCGGTCACGGATCGCTGCAACTACCGCTGCACGTACTGCATGCCCGACGGCGGCGTGGCCCACGGCGCGCGCGAGGAGACGCTGTCGTTCGAGGAGATCGCCGACGTGGTGCGCCTGTTCGTGCGCCTCGGCGTGCGTCGCGTGCGCGTGACGGGCGGCGAGCCGACGGTGCGGCGCGAGCTGCCGGCGCTGATCCGGTTGCTGCGTCCGATCGCCGGCCTCCAGGAGATCGCGCTGTCGACGAACGGGCACCTGCTGGAGGCCCTGGCGGCGCCGCTCCGGACCGCGGGCGTCGACCGGTTGAACGTCAGCGTGGATTCGCTGCGCGCCGACCGGTTCCGGCAGATCACGGGTGGAGGTGACCTGGCGCGGGTCCTGGCCGGCCTGGAAGCCGCCGCCCGCGCCGGCTTCTCCGGCATCAAGATCAACACCGTCGCGATCGACGGCTTCAACGACGACGAGCTCTCCGCGCTGTGCCGGTTCGCCTGGGCGCGCGGGTGGGTGCCGCGCTTCATCGAGGAGATGCCGATGGCGTCCGGCCGCACGTACGTGCCGGGGCATTGCCTCTCGGCGGCCGAGATCCGGGCGCGCATCGCCGCCGCGGAGCCGGCCGGGGCCGTCGTGCCCGACGACGGCGGGTCCGATCGGGGCGCGGGTCCGGCGCGCTATTTCCGGCTCCTTGGCGCGGGTGATGCTCCCGCGTGGCGGTTCGGCATCATCTCGCCGATGACCGAGCACTTCTGCGACAGCTGCAACCGGCTGCGCCTGTCGGCGACCGGCGCCTTGCACGCCTGCCTGGGTCACGACGACGCCGTCGACCTGCGCGCGCTCCTGCGGGCCGGCGACCTCGCGGGCGTCGAGCGCGCGATCCGCGGCGCCCTCGCGAACAAGCGGCCGGGCCACACTTTCCAGCTGGTGGGGCTCGGCGGACCCCGCAAGGCGATGGTACAGATCGGCGGATGAGCGACCTGGCCGATCTCAAACCGCGCGTGCGCACGCTGTTGCGCGAGTTCGAAGAGAAGCTCGAGGCGATGGTGGCCATCCCCACCGTCAGCATGGACCCCGCCCGGCGCCCGCAGATGGACGCCTGCGTGGAGCTGGCCGGCGGTTACCTGCGCGACGCCGGCGCGCGCGTCGACGTGATCGACACGGGCGGGTTCCCGATGCTGCTGGGACGCTTCGAGGTCGACCCCCGCCTGCCGACCGTCACCGTCTACAACCATCTGGACGTCCAGCCGGCCGAGCAGGCGGACGGCTGGAAGTCGCCGCCCTTTCAGTTCACGCGCGAGCCCGAGGCCGCGGGCCGCCCGCTGCGCTGGTTCGCGCGCGGCACCACCGACGACAAGGGGCCGGCGCTGACGGCGCTGTTCGGCGCGCGCCTGGCGCTGGAGACGAACGCCCGCGTGAACATCCAGTTCCTGTGGGAGCTGGAAGAAGAGATCGGCAGCCCGCACTTCGCGGCCGGTCTGGCGGCGGCCGTGGCCGGTGACGCGCAGAGCGGCCGCGCGCCGCTGGCGACGGACTCCGTGGTGGTGTCGGACACGATCTGGACGGCGGCCGGGCACCCGTCGATCTCGTACGGGCTGCGCGGCCTCATGGGGTTCACCATCGCCCTTCAGACGGGCGCCAAGGACGTCCATTCGGGGACGACGGGGGGCCTGGCGCGCAACCCGATCGGCGAGCTGGCCGCCCTCATCGCCGAGATGTACGACGCCCGGACCGGCAAGGTGAAGATCCCGGGCTTCTATGACGGTGTCCGGCGCATCTCCGCCGCAGAGAAGAAGGCCTTCGGCCGCGCCGGGTTCTCGCGCAAGCGGTTCGCGGGCGCGCATGAGCTGTCCAGCCTGCGCAAGATGGCGGATGACGTCAGCGGCCTCGCCGCGCTGATCGCGGCGCCCACGCTGGAGGTTCACGGGATCACCGGCGGCTACTCCGGGCCCGGCATCAAGACCATCGTCCCCCACCGCGCGGAGGCGAAGCTCTCGACGCGCCTGGTTCCCGACCAGAAGCCCGCCAAGGTGTTCCAGCTGATCAAGAAGTTCGTGAAGGCGCGGCTCCCGGAGGCGGTGGTCACGCACGAGGCGTCGCTGGAGCCGTACCTGGCGGAGATCGGCGGCCCCTACCACGAGGCCGCCGCGGCCGCGGTGCGCGCGACCTTCGGCAAGGAGCCGGCCTTCGTGCGCGAAGGGGGCTCGATCGGGGCGGTCCTGACCATGCAGCGGCTGTTGAAGGCGCCCGTGATCTTCCTGGGGCTATCCCTGCCGGAACACGGCTACCACGCGATCAACGAGAACTTCGACTGGGGTCAGGCGTCCGGCGGCATGGAGATGTTTTGCCGTTATTTCCACGCCGTGGGCCGGCCCGGATGACGGCGTGCTAACCTCGTGGGGATGAGCGGCGCCTCTCCCCCCGCCCCTGTCACGCGCGCGAGCGCGGTCAAGATCCTGGCATCGGTCGTCGTGGTGGCCGGCGCGGTCGCCTACCTGCTGACCAGCTCGATGAAGCAGGGGGCCGAGTACTACAAGCACGTCGACGAGGTGATGGCCAACACCGAGGCGTGGCACGGCAAGCGGCTTCAGGTGCACGGCAACGTCGTCGACGGGTCGATCGAGCAGGCGAAGGGGACGCTGCTCTACCGGTTCAAGATCGAGAGCCGCCCGCCGCGGGCCCCGGCGGTCATCACCGCGACCTACAACGGGCTCGTGCCCGACACGTTCAAGGGCGGCGCCGAGGTCGTGGCCAAGGGGACGCTGACCGCCGACAATCAGCTGACCGTCGTTCCCGACGGGATCATGGCCAAGTGTCCGTCGAAGTACGACGCCGACAAGGCCGCGCCCGCGGCGCCCATCGCGCCGGGCGTCGCCCAGAAGCTCTGACCCGGTCGCTTTCGGGTCAGGTGTAGCGAAGGCCGTCGACCGCGCGCAACCGGCTCGCGCGCAGGGACGGATAGACGGTCGCCAGGAAGCAGATCGCCAGCGTGGCCGCCGCGACGGCCAGGATCTCGCCCCCGGCGATGCGGACCGGCAGCGAGCCGATCAGGTAGACCTTCGGGTCCAGCGGGTACCCGTAGAGGCGGGCCAGCAGGCAGACGAGCAGCCCGAACAGGATCCCCAGCCCGGTGCCCACGCCGCCGACGGTGGTGCCCCCGATCAGGAAGATGCGCGCCACCATTCCCGACGGCGCGCCCATCGACTTCAGGATCGAGATCTCGCGGACCTTCGACAGGACGATCATCGTGAGGGACGCGATGATGTTGAAGGCGGCCACCACGATGATCAGCACCAGCAGCAGCGAGATGATGACCTTCTGCATGGTCAGCGCCATGAAGAGGTTGTGGTTCAGCTCTTTCCAATCGATGATCCGGTAGGGCCCATCCAGGCGGCGCCGCACGTCGGGCGCGGCGCTCAGCGCCATCATCGGGTCGGAGAACCGCAGCTCCACGCCCGAGACCAGACGGCGCGCGTTCGCCAGCCGATGCGCATCGGCGATGCTGATGTACGCGAGGCGCGTGTCGTACTCGTTGAAGCCCATCCGGAACAGCCCCACGACCTTGAACAGATAGGCGACCGGCGCCTCGCCGACGCCCGAGCTGAACGGGATCATGATCGAAACGCAGTCACCGATGCCGGCGTGGAGGTGATGCGCCAGCTCGGTCCCCAGCGCGATGCGGCCCACGTCGTCGGTCGTCTTGCGGGGCGTGCCGGCGGGCAGCGCGCAGCTGGCCGGCTGCTCCAGCGCCTCCAGGCTACCCGCGATCAGCGAGCGCCGCAGGTCGTCGGCGCCCTGCTTCAGATCGATTCCTTTCAGGTTGGCGCCGATGCGCCCGATCATCACCTCGCCGGCGGAGAAGAGGAACTTCGCCATCCGGGTCACGCCCGGCATGCCCTTCAGACGCGAGGCGATCTCCGCGATCTCGGGGCCGTCGACGTCGGCGTCGCCGTAGGGCATCACGATCAGGTGGGCGTTCAGGGCCAGCACCTTGTCCTGAAATTCGCGCTCGAACCCGCTGGTCACGCCCAGCACGACGACCAGCGACGCCACGCCGAGCACGACGCCCATCGTGGATACCGTGGTGAACACCGAGAAGGTCCGCAGAAGAAAAGCCACGACGGCCGAAAGCGCACCGACGAGCACGGTCACGACCGCGGCGGTCTCGAGCGCGCGCGAATGCCCGCGCGCGCTCGCGAAGACGACGAATCCGGCGGCGGCCAGCGCCAGCCCGGCGACGAGCGCCGCGCGCGCCCCGCGCGACCGGCGGCCCCGGTGCAGATACCGCAGCCCGACGAATCGCTCGAGGCCGAGCGTGAACAGGTCGCCGAGGCCGATGCCCAGGATCGCGGCGACCCCCACCTCGATCCAGAGGTCCCGGTGGTGGCTGCCCCCGCGAGCAAACGCGGCCGCTGCGGCGATCCCGAGCACCGCCACGAGCAGCGCCAGGCGAACGACGAGGCGGCGGTTGGGCATTGCGGCAAAGAACCTAGCAGAACGGCGCCGCGTGAGGTTCCTTGACACTCTTCGACGGCAAACCGTACCGTACTCGGCCATGGCACGTCCGCGCCTCTGGTTGCTGGCCGGGCTCGCGCTTGCGTGGCCGGCCGTCGCGCGTGCGGACAAGTACGATCTGAACCTGCTGAACCTCTGCCCGCCGTCGCCGACGGGCGGCTGCTCGTGGGTGCAACCCAGCGCCAACGGACAGAAGACGGTCACGCTGGACCCGGAGGCCGCCTCGCGCTACCGCAGCTTGATGTCGGAGCTGGGGGTCGTGATGGCGCCCCGGCTGATGACGCCGGCCGATACGCTGGGGTACGCCGGATTTCAGTTTTCGGCCGAGCTCGGGTTCACGACGACCAACCCGGGGCGCCAGCTCGGGGGCGCTTCGTACTGGAACGGAATCTCCGGCGTGGACCCCGGGAACCCGACGGCGACCCGCCCCAGCAGCACGATGACCACCGTGGGCGGCTTCGTCCGCAAGGGGCTGTGGCTGCCCATCCCGGCCCTGGAGTTCGGGGCCGGCGCCGTGAGCCTGCTGGGCTCGCACATGTACGCGATCCAGGGCTACGCCAAGTTCGCCCTTCAAGAGGGCTTCCACGACTGGGTGCTCCCGTCGCTGGCCGTGCGTGGCTCGGCGTCCCAGCTGCTGGGGACCGGCCAGGTCACAATGACCATCTACGGCATCGACGTCCTGATCTCGAAGGCCTTCAGCCTGGGCGGGACCGCCCGGGTCGAACCGTTCGCCGGCTGGAACGCGCTGCTGATCGACGCCCGCAGCGGGGTCATCGACGCGACGCCCGGGTGCGACGCGTACGCCCAGCACGCCGCGGCGCCGGGTGCGGCGGCGCCGGGCGGATGCAGCCCGAGCGACAACGGAACGTGGAACGACCTGGCCGCGAACTTCACGTTCCCGTCCCAGGACATCATCACGCGCTACCGCTGGTTCTTCGGCACCAAGCTCAAGCTGTCGAAGCTGTTTCTTACCGCCGAGTTGGACTACATCCAGCACGGCACCAGCCACGACAGCAACGTCGATGCCGCCGACGCCAGCGGCAGCCAGTGGGCGTTCGCGTTGTCGGCCGGGTTCGACTTCTGACCGGCGAGGGGTAGGAGCGGCGTTGCCGAAGGCAACGGTGAGCGGAGCAAACCATGCCCGACGGCGGGCCGCCCAATCGGCAGCTTAGGCCGCGGCGCCGCCGCTGCCGCCCGAGCCGGCCGTGCCGCTGCCCGGCGCGGCGGGGGGAGCGCCGGTGGCCGCAGGCGGCGCGCCGGCGGCCGGCATGCCGCCCTGGATGATCTTGCGCAGCCCGGCGACCGAGAGACGCGGCGTCTTCTTTTCTTCCTCGAAGATGATCTGCGCCAGCGTCGCAGTCGTGAGGTCGGCCCGGGTGGTGTTCTCCACGACGCGAACGTCGTCGCCGGCACGCACCATCGCCGCTATGTGGTCGAGGGTCACGTAGCGGCTGTCGCGCGTGTCATAGAGCTTCCTATTCGCGTACCGTTTGATCGTGCGTGCAGTGCTCATTGGCTTAGGGTGTCATAGCCAAAT
>CAZJMY010000108.1:0-5947 GCA_964546845.1 uncultured Myxococcales bacterium
CTGCGCCGAGCGCGCTCGCGAGACCGAAGAGACCGGCCCCGACCTCGAGCCCGACGTCGTCCGTCAGCCGCCCGTCCAGCAGCAAGGCGCGCGCGTTCGCGTCCATCAGGCCGGTGCGGAAGTTCTGAACGGCCGCCGCAACGGTGGCGGGCGCGGACCGCAGGCCGGCCTCCGCCAGGATGCTCTCGACGCGCGCGCGGACCTCGTTCAGCAGGTCGCGGTGGTGATTGATCGCCGCCGCGTACTTCTCGCGATCGCGCGTGACGCCGCCTTGCAGGCGCGCGGTGGCATCTGCCAGCCGCGCCACCAGGTCCGCCTCCCGGCGCGCGACCTGATTGCTGGCCCACACCGAGGCCGTCGGACGCGACAGTTTGGCCGCCTGTTCGGCCTGCTCGCGCTGGCCGGCCGCCTTCAGCGATTTGACCAGCGCGTTGCGCGCCTGAACGAAGCCCGCGGGTGGAACCTCGTACAAGCCGTCGATTGCTGCGGGAGCTGCTTCGGACACCATGCGCGGAGCCTCGACCTTCCTGGTTGCTCAGGCTTTTCCCGCGTGTGCGGGAGCCGGTGACTATCCTATATAGGTGAAGGCGGCGATGATCGAACCGAACCCCAGCGGGACGGCGCCCGCCCCCGCGGCCAATGGCCCCGGCGAGACGCCCACGTCCGTGGTGCGCGTACGCGGCGGAACGGTGTCGAACAGCGACGACTGGCTGGCCGTCGAGCGGCCGCTGGAGATCCAAGCCCGCGTCGACGGACAGCTGCAGTCGATCTCGACGACCATGCGCACACCGGGAGACGATCGGGCGCTGGCCGCCGGGTTCCTGTACGGCGAGCGCGTGATCGAGAACGCGCGCCAGATCCGGGCGCTGGAGTCGCTGGACGACGATACCGTGGTGATCGAGCTGGACGCCGCCGGCAGCGCGGCGCTGGCGGCCGTGCTGCGTCCGTTCGTCACCACCGGCGCGTGCGGCGTCTGCGGCCGGCGGTCGCTGGACGGAGTTCTGTCGATCCCGCGCCGCGCGGCCGGGGCGCGCGCCCTGCCGCACGCGATCATCCGCGCGCTGCCCGAAGCCCTGCGCGCCGCACAGGCGGCGTTCGCGCGCACGGGCGGCCTGCACGCGGCCGGGCTGTTCACCGCCGAAGGCGCGCGCGTCGCGGTGTTCGAGGACGTCGGCCGCCACAACGCCGTCGACAAGCTGGTGGGCGCGCGCCTGCTGGAGGGGCGTTTGCCGGACGCCGACGGCGTGCTGGTCGTCAGCGGTCGCGCCAGCTTCGAGCTGGCGCAGAAGGCGGCCGTGGCGGGCTTCGGCACCATGATCGCCGTCGGGGCGCCGTCCAGCCTGGCGGTCGACGTCGCCCGTCAGGCCGGGATGACGCTGATCGGATTCGCGAGGGCCGACGGCTTCAACATCTACAGCGGCGCCGAGCACGTGGCCGGCGACGGCGACGGGCACCCGGAGGGCTGACATGGCTGACACCTCTTCGCGCGACCAGAACAGCGCGCCGGGACAGGCGGACGAGCAGAAGCCGAACCCGACGCGCGCCGATCTGGCAGCCGGTGTCGCCGGGGCGGAGCCGCCCCTCGAAGCCCGTCCGGCCCACGCCGGCGAGCGCGATCGCACCGCGGCGGGGTTCACGTCGATCTGGGAGACCGTCCACCGCGGCGCGCACTACATGGGCGTGAAGCGCAGCCTGCGCACGCTGCTGAAGATCAACCAGAAGGACGGCTTCGACTGCCCGAGCTGTGCCTGGCCCGACCCCGACGGTCCGCGCAAGACCGCCGAGTTCTGCGAGAACGGCGCGAAGGCGGTCGCCAGCGAAGCCATGACGGCGCGCGCGGATCCCGCGTTCTTCGCGCGACACTCGATCGCCGCGCTGCTGGAGCAGAGCGACCTCTGGATGGATCGGCAGGGGCGCCTCACGGAGCCGCTGATCCGCCGCGCCGGCGGGACGCACTACGAACCGATCGGCTGGGACGAAGCGTTTGCGCTCGTCGGGCGCGAGCTGAACGCGCTGGCGTCGCCGGACGAGGCGTCGTTCTACACGTCGGGGCGCGCCAGCAACGAGGCGGCGTTCCTGTACGGCCTCTTCGCGCGGCAGTTCGGGACCAACAACCTCCCCGACTGCTCGAACATGTGCCACGAGTCGAGCGGCCTGGGGCTGACCGAGACGATCGGCGTCGGCAAGGCGACCGTCAAGATCGAGGACTTCTCGTACGCGGACAGCATCTTCGTCATCGGACAGAACCCGGGGACGTGCCACCCGCGCATGCTGACCGAGCTGCAGAAGGCGGCGCGCAACGGCTGCAAGATCGTCAGCGTCAACCCGCTGCCCGAGACGGGGATGATTCGCTTCAAGAATCCGCAGGAGCCGCTGTCGATGCTGGGCTCCGGCACGGAGATCGCCTGCCTGTTCCTGCCCGTGCGCGTGAACGGGGACGTGGCCCTGCTGAAGGGGATCATGAAGGAGATGCTGGCGGCGGACCGCGCCAGCGGCGGGCGCAAGCTGGCGCACGACTTCATCGCCCACCAGACGGAGGGGTTCGACGCGCTGGTCGCCGACCTGGACGCCGAGAGCTGGGACCGGATCGTCGCGGACAGCGGCGTCTCGCGCGAGATGATCCAGCAGGCGGCGCACATCGCGCTGGAGTCGGAGCGGATGATCTGCTGCTGGGCGATGGGGATCACGCAGCACCGCAACGGCGTCGCCAACGTGCAGAGCATCGTGAACTTCGCGTTGCTGCGCGGGCAGATCGGCCGGCGCGGCGCCGGCCTGTGCCCGGTGCGCGGCCACAGCAACGTGCAAGGCGACCGCACCGTCGGCATCTGGGAGAAGATGAGCGACGCGTTCCTCGAGGCGCTGGGCCACGAGTTCGGCTTTCAGCCGCCGCGCAAGCACGGCTTCGACACGGTGCGGACGATCCAGGCGATGTACGAGGGGCGCGTGAAGGTGTTCGTCGGGCTGGGCGGCAACTTCCTGTCGGCCTCGCCGGACACGCACTACACGTCGCAAGCGATGGCGCGGTGCCGCCTCACCGTCCAGATCGCGACCAAGCTGAACCGCGGGCACCTCATCACGGGCGAGCAGGCGCTGCTTCTCCCCTGCCTGGGGCGCACCGAGAAGGACGTGCAGGCGTCGGGGGAACAGTTCGTCACCGTCGAGGACACGACCGGCGTCGTCCACGCCTCGCGCGGGGTGCTGGAGCCGGCGTCGCCACATCTGCGCAGCGAGCCCGCCATCGTGGCCGGCCTGGCGGCGGCGACCCTGGGCGCCAGGACCACCGTCGACTGGACGGGCCTGATCGCCGACTACGACCGCATCCGCGAGCACATCGAGCACGTCGTGCCCGGCTTCGTGCAGTACAACCGCCGCGTCCGGGAGCCGGGTGGCTTCTACCTGCCGAACGGACCGCGCGAGGGAACCTTCTCGACGCCGTCCAGGCGCGCGCGGTTCACGGTGCATCCGATCCCCGAACGGACGCTGGCGCCCGGGCAGCTGCTGCTGACGACCTTGCGCAGCCACGATCAGTTCAACACGACCATCTACGGCGAGGACGATCGCTATCGCGGCGTCTTCGGGGGGCGGCGCGTCGTGTTCCTGAACGCAGAGGACATGCGCGGAATGGGCATCGCTCAGGACCAGACGGTTGACCTGGTGAGCCACCACGGCGTCGAGCGCCGGCGCGCCGAGCGGTTCCGCGCCGTTCCGTACGCCATTCCCCGCGGGTGCGCGGCAGCGTATTATCCGGAAACCAACGTGCTGGTTCCCTTGGCAGATGTGGCCGACGGAAGCAATCAGCCGGTCTCGAAGTCGATCGTCATCACGCTGGAAACCCGCTGAAGGGGCCGGAGTTCCGGGCTTTCGGGGGTTTCCCCTGGACGTCGGGCCCGGGAATGATCACCGTTCGATAACCTTGTTCGAGGTTATGCATGAGTAATGACGCGCCTTCGGCCTTGAGAAACGGAGACAGCCGCCGCGACCGACGCAAGCGCCGCCGGCAGGCTGCTGATCAGGACGTGGCGAACGCGCGCGCCGGCGAAACCGCCGCCGCGCCTGTGCCGAATGGGATCGAGCCGACCCAGCTGGTCGACCGCGTCGACGCGCTGGCGGGCGAGCTGGCCGCCTTGCGCACCCGGGGCGCGATCCTGGACCACGTGGTCCGCGAGATGATGAAGCTGCTGCCGGCGGAGTCCGTGACCGTGCACGCCGAGGAGGCGCCGGCGGCGGTCGAGCCGAGCCGCACGGTGATCCCGCTGGCCACGGCGGGGCGGCGCTTCGGCGCGGTCGAGATCGCGATGAAGGCCGACCACGTCCCACAGCCCGCCGAGCGCGCGCTGGGTGTGGCGCTCATCCGGCAGGCTGCGCTCGCGCTCGAGCGTGTGGCGCTCGAGGACGCCGCCTGGCCGGTTGCGCCCGAGGCCGGCGTGACGGCTGCTCCATCGGCTGCTGCCACGGCCGGGGACGCGGCCGCGGTGGCGCGGGCGCTCGACCGTTTGGCGACGGACGTGCGGCGGCTGGCTGGGCTGGCCCGCTCGGCCGCGCTTCCGCCCGCCCGTCGGGTCGAGGAAGCGGAGCGCGCCGCAGCGACGGCGATCGCCGAGCTCCGGGCGCGCCTGCTGCCCGCCGAGACGACCGGCGAGGCGTGAGCGCGAAGCTCGTCGACGAAGTTGTCGACGAAGCCTTGCACGAAGCCTGAACGCGGCGCCTGAAGGCGGCGCCTGATTTTTTGGGGTCTCCCCTCATTGGCCATCCGGTCCGGTGACCACAGGTTGCACCGGACTGATCGCCAACATCAGAGGAGGAGCCCCATGATCACGATGACGATTCTGGCCTTGTCGTTGTCCGGCGCGCCTGCGCACGCCACCACGCCAGCCGCGCGTCCCGTCCTGGTTGCCCAGGGCACGACGACCGGCAGCGGCGTCAACGGCACGGGCAGCGGCACGGCAACGGGCAGCACGGGCAGCAGCGGCAGCAGCTCGATGGGAACCACCGGCAGCGGCACCGGCACCACCGGCAGCGGCACCGGAACCACCGGCAGCGGCAGCTCGGCCACCGGCACGACCGGCAGCGGCACCACCGGCTCCGGCGCCGGAACCACCGGCAGCGGCAGCGGCAGCTCGGGCGCGGGAATCGGCAGCTCCGGGTCCTCGTCGACGGGCAGCAGCGGCACGTCCAGCACGTCGTCGCACCGCCGCGGCAAGCACAGCTCCGGAAGCGGCGCGTCCGGCTCCGGCAGCTCGGGGACCGGCACCACCGGCTCCGGCACCACCGGTGCGGGGCCTTCGGGATCCTCGCCCGGCGGCACGCCGTGACGGGCCGGCACGCGTATCACCGGCACGCGTATCAATAGACGACCGCGCTCTGTTTGAAACGGGGGTGGCGCTCACGCGCCATCCCCGTTTTTCGTTGCGCAATGGCGATTCTGGAATGCCAACGACGCCACCAATCGATTTCTCGAACGATTGTTTGACAGCATTCTGGCGCTCGTGAAATGATGCCGGCGCCCGTGAGGAGCATGCTCTCTCGGCGGGTGACTCCCTTTGGCGTTCATCAGCAGCGGTCCGCGCGTCCTTCCGTCGGTGTGGCGAGGATGCCCGTGCTCGATGAGCCGCGTGTGGGTCCACGTGGGCCTTCCACGTGCGTCCGCCGCCACGGCGCTCAAGTTCTCGTTCAACCAACCGAAGCGTTGGCCTCTTACTCAATGGAGATCGCAAATCGTATGAAAAAGGCGCTGCTGGTCATTCAGATGGGGTCGTTGTTGTTGTTGGGATGCGGTGGCGGAAGCGGCGCCGGCGAAACCGGCTCGGGAGGGTCGGGCGGCGCGGGCGCCAAGGGCGGCAGCGCAGGGAGAGGAAACACCGGAACTGGCGGAACCGCCGGAGGGGCAGGGCACGGTGCGGGCGGAACGGCGGGCATTGGTCTGGGCGGGGCAGGCGGCGGCGGCAAT
>CAZJMY010000109.1:0-3957 GCA_964546845.1 uncultured Myxococcales bacterium
GCGCGGGCTGATCGACGGTCACGGCTACTTCTTGGCCGATTTGACCTCGACCAGCCACTCGTCGATCTTCTTCTGGCGCTTGTCGAGCTCCGCGGTCTGCTCCTCGAGCGGCTTCTTGTCGCCGTCGAACGACGCCTCCAGGGCGTCCGGGTAGTCGTTCGCCAGCGCGTTCAGCATGATGTCGTAGTCGGTGACCACGTTCGAGTTGCCGCCCTTGGGATCGATGGTGGCCATCTTCTTGGCCGTCGCTTCGATCGCCTTCTGCTGCTTGGCGCGGATCTTCTCGACGTCTTCCTTCGTCTTGGCGTGCGCGTAGGCCGCCCGGTATTTGTGAATGTCGGCGACCACCTGCTTGTGCAGGGGCAGCTTGGTCTTGTCGTAGGCCAGGAGGCGCTTGCTCTCCTCGGCGGCCAGCTGCTCGGCCAGCTTCTTCTCGGCGGCCTGGCGCTTGGCCATGCGGTCCGCCAGCGACAGGCCGTCGGGGTTGGCGACCATCTTGGGCTTGGCGGGCGCGCCGCCGTCAGCCGGCGCCGTCGCGGCCGGCGCGGCGGGCGGGGGCGCCGGAGCCGCCGGTGGCGGCGGCAGCGGGGGCTGCTCCTTCGAGCAGGCGAGAAGGCCGATCGTGGAGAACAGCGCTGCCGCGACGAGGGCGTTCTTCATGCCGCGCAGTATCGGCAAGCGCTGCCGCGGAAGCAACCGCCGGAATGGAACCGCGGCCGCGCCGGTTGAGCCCGCATGAAATCCGCCGTTTCGCGCCTGGCGCTGGTCCCCACGCTGGCCGTGCTGGCCCTGCTGGTCGGCTGCGATCACGCCACCAAGCTCGCCGCGAAGGCGGAGCTGGAGGGGCACCACGCGCGCCCGTTGATCCACGGCGTCCTGGACCTGCACTACGTCGAGAACACCGACGTGGCGTTCAACCTGCTGCGCTGGATGCCCGACGAGGTTCGCCGGCCGGTGCTGTTCGCGAGCGGGGGGCTCGCGCTGCTCGCGCTGGCCGTCCTGCTGCTGCGCCGCCCGCCGCGCCGCCTCGCCGTTCAGGCCGCCCTGCTGCTGGTGACCGCCGGCGCCGCCGGCAACTACCTCGATCGCCTCGCTCGCGGGTACGTCGTCGACTTCGTCCATCTCCACCACTGGCCCGTCTTCAACGTCGCCGACGTCTACGTGACCGCCGGCGCGGCGCTGCTGGCGCTGACCGCGGTGGTTGGGTCACGGGGAGAAGACCCCGCGTAGTTTGTCGCCCTAATTCGGGTCCCGGTCGCCCTTTCATCGATGGCGAGTCCGGTCGACAACCTCGTGCCGTCGTGGTTGACCGCGCTCGCCGACGAATGTCGCGACCGGACAAAAACGCCATCAGATCGACTGTGGGTGCCAGCTCCTTCGCTCGCGGTCCGCTCGCGGCGCTCCCCAATCATGAGCCGTCGGGCTGGGCCGCCCCTCGACCGGCGGTGCGTCTCACCTGCCTGGCGGCATTCAATCAAGAGCTGAATTACATCTTCAGGAGTCTGTACCGGCTGGGGATCCCGGCGAAGGACGTCGAGGATCTCGCGCAGGACATCTTCCTCGCGATGCGGAGCGCGTGGGCGGCGTACGACCCGCGGCGCCCGGTCAAACCGTACATCTACGGCATCACGTACAACGTCGCCATGCTGTACCGGCGCAAGCATCATCGCGAGGTCTCCGGCGAGGTGCCGGACCTGCCCGACGGAGCGCCGGGCGCCGACGACGCGTTCGATTCACATCACATCCGCAACATCGCCCTGGCTGCGCTGCAGACGATTCCGCTGCCTCGGCGGGCCGTGCTGGTGATGCACGAGATCGACGGCGTTCCCGTGGCGGACGTCGCCCGCGAGCTGTCCTTGTCGGTGTTCACCGTCTACTCGCGCCTGCGTAAGGCGCGCGTCGAGCTCGAGGTCGCGGTCCGGCGGCTGACGCGCCAGGTCGACGGCGGCTGGACTCGCCAACGCCGTTGCGCCGCGACGGCGCGCTGAGCGCCGGCTGGGTCGAGGCCCGGCCGGCGCCCACCCTCAACTGAACCGGGCGTCTGTCACCGGAGCTGGCAGTCCGACGCGGTGGCGACCCAGGCGTCGTCCTGGTGGTTCCACTCGCCGGTCTTCAACCAGCGCGTCTGGAAGTCCTTGAGGTGATCGACCAGCTTCAGCTGGCAGCTGGCGACGAAGCGCGGGCGCTGGTCCCGCGCGAGGTGCCGTTGCTCCTCGTCGGCATAGCGCTTCGCGAGGGCCGGCTGCTCGAACAGGCCCGGGATCACGTACAGCTTCTGGTCGACGGTGAAGTAGCCGGCCAGTCGATCCGCCGCCGCGGGGGCGTTTGGCCAGGGCGAGCCGGGGGCGCGAAACTCGCAGCGGTACTGCCCCACGCTCTTGTCGCTGGCGCACGCCAGGTCGTCGCGGTCGGTCGTGACCAGGGTGATCTCGGCGCGGACGGTGCCGCCGCGGCCTGAGCCGCCGCGGCCGACGACCGCCCAGACGATGATGGTCACCACGGCCAGACCAGCGAAGATCATCAACCCCCGTTTCCCCGAGGGGGGCGGGGCGGTGGGCGGCGTCGTTTCGGAAGTGGACGGATCGGGCATCGGCATCCTCCTCGCCCGGATTTCACCCGAACGCCAGAAAAAGAAAATCCCCGCGCGACGTCAGGGCGTGCCGACGAAGGTCGTGACGCTCTGGCCGGCCAGCGTCGCGCTGAAGCGGGCGTTGCTGACCGTGATGGGCGCCTTCGAGGCGAGGTTGTCGGCGGCCGACGTGACCCAGGGCGTGATGGTGCAGGGGACGCTGCCCGACACGTACAGCGAGACCGGCGTGTCCGAGGTGTTGCTGTTGATGGCCACCACCGCCACGGTTCCGTCCGCCGGATTCTTGTAGGCCGACACGAGGACGCCCGACGGCGCCGTTCCCGTGGTGGAGACCCGCACGTAGCCGGGCCGCACGAACCGCGCGTAGTTGCCCAGCACCCAGAGGCGCTTGGTCCACACCTTGTTCGTCGTGTCGAAGAGGCAGCCGCCGTTGCCGCTCGCATTGTAGAGCCACCACAGGTGCCAGGCGTTCAGGTTGGCCTTGGTGAGATCGTTGTGAATCGTCGACGCCATCAACAGCGCGCTGGCGATGCCGTCGCCGGTGCGGTCGCTGCTGGCGGTGCCGGTGTCGACCTCCGTCTCCCAGTACTCCTTGTTGGCCATCGCGATCGCGGGCTCCGACGGGAGCGTGCCGCACCCGTACTCGTGGCTGGCGAAGATGCTCACGGCGTTCCAGGCGGCCGCGTCGTTCTTGATCGCCGCGTAGTAGCTGGTGAAACCGCACGCGTTCTGGGTCTCGGGGCCCATCACCTTGACGCCGATGGCGGACATCGCCGGGCCGAGGACGTCGATCCACGACGCCAGCTGCGCGGCCGAGTACGAGGTCGTCGAGTTGATCCCGCAGCTGTCGGGCTCGTTCTCGGCGGACACGGCGTAGATGGGGACGCCCTGGGTCTTGGCGTTCTGCACCCAGCTGACCAGCTTGCTCGCCAGATCGGTCGGGTTCGTCAGCACCGGGACCGCGCTCTTGCAGCCGTTCGCGGTCTGGGTGGTCGTGTCGGGGCCGCCCGTCGACCCGTTCGGCCCCGTCCCCCAGGGGGTCATCCAGACCGTGACGCCGGCCTTGGCCGCCGCCTGCGCGATCGCCAGCCCGTCGCCGTAGCGGATGCGCAGCAACGTCAGGCCCGCCCCCTTGGTCGTCGACCACAGGTAGTCGGGATCGGACGCGTTGCTGTAGTTGCCGGCCCAGGCCGAGGAGACGCCGAACCCGGTGATCTTCTGCTGGACGCCGGACAGGTTCACGGTCACGTCGCTGCTCTGCGCCGCGCCGGTGCTGCACGCCGTCGGGTTGATGACGGGGCTGCCGCCGCTGCCCGGCGCGCCGGCCGGGCCGCCCGCGCCGGCCCCGGCCGTCCCGCCCGTGCCCG
>CAZJMY010000110.1:0-3621 GCA_964546845.1 uncultured Myxococcales bacterium
GCCGAGCGACAGAGCCAGCACGAAAGCACCAGTGATTCTCATCGAGGCCTCCTCAAAGTCCGTTGGGGCGCGGCGGGCCGAGACGGGCCGGCCGTCAGGGAACCCGGACGTTAGCACAGAATTTCCGGCGTTAATCCCGGACTTTCTGGCGTTTTACTGGTCTTCGGAGCCGTTTTCGGAGGGCGCGGGAGCTCGGCCGTCCGGGTCGGGAGCCGCCGGCGGGGCGTCGGCCCAGGACGTGTCGATCTTGGTCGGGTGATACCTGTCGGCGCGGCCGTTCTTGAGGTCCTGGTCCGGCGTCGCCGAGTAGATCGAACGCTCGCCCGGGCCCGAGTAGTCGATCCAGAACGCCGACCGATCCTTGCGGACGTCGAGGTGCACGAAGCTGGAGTTCGGGTAGTACCCCACCCCGACCTTGTCGAAGGTTCGCCGCAGGTAGTCGCGCAGCTCGGCCGTCTTCACCCCTTCGACCCGGAAGTCGCACGCCAGCCCCTGCATGTGCGGGCTGTGCGGGTTCTTCGCGACGCTGGGATTGCGGTAGCCCGAGACGATCTCCAGCCGCCGCCCCGGCCAGTGGTGGCCGGTCGTGTAGAGGAGGCGCATGAGGCGCGGATCCATCTTGTGCTGCGTGTTCGTGTGATGGCAGCGCAAGAGGTGGTCGAACCGCCGCTGTAGGCCCTTCACCGGCCGCCCGTGCGCGTCGCGCAGCTTGAGCGGCATCGTCTCGCGCCAGTTCACGTGATAGAGGACCACCGGCGCGTTCTTCGGCACCTTGGCCTTGGACGACTTGCCCGTGGTGCGCGCCTTGCCCCCGGGGGTCGCGGGACGCGCGCTGGCCGGCTTGCTGGACGCGCGGGCGGGCTGCGCCGCGAGGGCCAGCAGACAGGTTGGGAGCGCCAGAAGCGCCAGCATCGCCAGCTTTCTCATGCCGAGAGGGGGGGCCTGACGTAATTGTGACCGGACCTAGGGGGAGGGAGTCAACTTTCTCTTCAGCTCGACCAGCAGCTGGTGGGCGGCCCGCGGCGACAGATCGTCGGGATCGACGGCCTGCAGCGCGTCGGCGATCTCGGCCAGCGGCGGGGCCGGCGGCGTCGCTTCCGGCGGGGGCGCGGCGGCGGCCGGGGGAGCGCCCCACAGGCCGAGCTGCGCGGGTCCAGCGCGCCCCGCCACCGGCTGCGCCTCCAGCGCGCGCAGGATGGCGCCGGCGCGCGTCACCACCTCGGCGGGCAGGCCCGCCAGCTTGGCGACCTCGACCCCGAACGAGCGATTGGCGCCACCCGGCACCAGCTTGCGCAGGAAGACCACCTCCCCTTTCCATTCGCGGGCGGCGACGCTCACGTTGCGCACGCGCGGCCGGTCGGCGGCCAGCGCCGCCAGCTCGTGATAGTGCGTCGCGAACAGCGTCTTGGCGCCCAGATGGTCGTGAATGTGCTCGGCCACGGCCCAGGCGATCGACACGCCGTCGTAGGTGGACGTCCCGCGGCCGATCTCGTCGAGCACGATCAGGCTCTGGGCGGTCGCGTGCCGCAGGATCTGGGCGGTCTCGCGCATCTCGACCATGAACGTCGACTCGCCGCGGGCCAGGTTGTCACCGGCGCCCACGCGCGTGAACACGCGGTCGCAAAGCCCGATGCGCGCGGAGCGCGCCGCCACGAACCCGCCCATCTGCGCCTGGATGACGGCCAGGGCCACCTGCCGCATCAGCGTCGATTTGCCCGCCATGTTGGGGCCGCTCACGATCAGGAGCTGTTCGGCGTTCGGGTCCAGGCGGACGTCGTTGGGAACGAAGCTGCCCGCCGCCGCCAGCTGCTCGACGACGGGGTGGCGGGAGTCGCAGAGCTCGATGACCCCACCCTCGTCGACCTCGGGCCGGCAGTAGCCGTTGCGGTGCGCGACCTCGGCCAGCGCCGCCAGCGCGTCGGCCGCCGCGACCCGACCCGCGATGGCCAGCAGCCGCTCGGCGTCGGCGGCGACCCGGGCGCGCAGCTTCGTGAACAGCTCCAGCTCCAGCGCCACCCGCCGCTCGTCGGCGGTCAGCACGGTGGCCTCGAACTCGGCCAGCTCGGGCGTCACGAAGCGCTCGGCGTTGGCGACCGTTTGCTTGCGGCGGTAATCGGCGGGCACCGAGGCCAGGTTCGACCGGGTGACCTCGATGTAGTAGCCGAAGACGCTGTTCAACTTGATCTTCAGCGACGGGATGCCGGTCCGCTCGCGCTCGCGCGTCTCGATGGCGGCGATGCGATCCCGGCCGCCGGCGGCGATGTCGCGCAGGTCGTCCAGCTCGGCGGAGACGCCCGCGTTGACGTAGCCGCCGTCCTTGGTCAGCGCCGGCGCGTCGGGGCGCAGCACGCGCGTCAGCTCGGACGCCAGGTCTTCTGCCAGGTCGTCGCCCAGCGCCAGCCAGTCGGCCTCGCCCCGGGCCGGCGCGCCGATCTCGCCCCGGTGCGCTTCGTCCAGCTCGGCGGCCAGCGCGGGCAGCTCGCCCAGCGAACGCCCCAGCACCGCCAGATCGCGCGGCGTCGCCACGCCCAGGCGCGCGCGACCGACCAGCCGTTCCAGGTCCGCGATGTCCCCCAGGCGCTTGCGCGCCTTGTCGCGGGCGGCGTGCGCGCCGACCAGCCGTTCGACGGCGTCCTGGCGCCGCCGGATCGTGGCCAGGTCCCGCGACGGGAACAGCAGCCAGCGGCGCAGCAGCCGCCCGCCCATCGCCGTGCGCGTGCGGTCCAGCAGATCGATCAGCGACCCGGCGCGCCGCCGCTCCTGCAGCGACTCGACCAGCTCCAGGTGCGCGCGGGCCTGCTCGTCGATGACCAGCGTGTCGGCGCGGCGGACGATCTCCAGCCCGCCCAGCGCCAGCTCGGCGCCGGGCTGGGTCGCGCGCGCGTACCGCAGGACGGCGGCCGCGGCGCGCGCCGCCTGCGGCACGCGGTCCAGCAGCGCCGCGTCGAAGCGGTCGCCCAGCGCGCGCGACAGCTCGGGCGCCGTCTCGCCGTCACCGACGACCGCGCGGGGGAGCCGCGGGAACGCGAAGCGGATGCGCTCGGCCAGAGCGGCCTCCCGATCTCCCCGCTCCAGCACCAGCTCGCGCGGCGACGCCCGGCCGATCTCCTCGACCAGCAGATCGATCGTGGGCGCCTCGGTGATGCGGAAGTCGCCCGTCGTCACGTCCAGCAGCGCCAGGCCGTAGCCCCCGCGGGCGTCCCCGAGGGCGGCGGCCACGTAGCTGGGCGCGCGCGGGTCCAGCGCCTCCTCGTCCAGCATCACGCCGGGCGTGATGACCCGGACGACGTCGCGCTTGACGATGCCGCGCGCGACCTTCGGGTCCTCGAGCTGCTCGCACAGCGCAACCCGGTGCCCCAGCTCGGTGAGCTTGGTCAGGTACGTGCGCACCGCGTGATGCGGCACGCCGCACATCGGGACCGGGTCTTCCTTCCCCTTGTCCCGGGTCGTCAGCGTCAGGTCGAGGACGCGCGCCGCGTGGACGGCGTCCTCGTAGAAGAGCTCGTAGAAGTCCCCCAGCCGGAACAGCACGAGCGCGTCCGGGTACCTCGCCTTCACGTCGAGGTACTGCCGCATCAGCGCCGTCGGCGCCGCGGCGGGCGCGGGGGCCCGGGACGGGTT
>CAZJMY010000111.1:0-2191 GCA_964546845.1 uncultured Myxococcales bacterium
CGCAACGTGGAGCACCGGCAATAGTGCCGCCTGCTTGGTCGGATACCGCGTGAGCAGCCTCTCGACCCGCTGCTTCGACTGAGCTGAGAACTCGAGCGGCATGGGTGGCTAAGCCGCCGCGAAACTAAGAGAAACGCGCCAGGCTGTCAACGATCGTCTTCCGGATCCTCAAAGGGTCCCGCGCCCCCCACGACGAACGATTCGCAGCGGTCGCTTAGAGCCGGTCGACGTAGAGGCGGGCGACGGCGGCGACGGTGGCGTCGGGGGGGCCGAGGTCGATGATGGCCTGCTTCAACAACGTGGCCGCCGTCTCCGCGTCGCCTTCGCGGTAAGCGACATAGCCGAGCCAGGCGACCGGCAACGGCAGGCGCGGGTAGAGCGCGATCGCGCGCTCCAGGGCGGCCCGGGCGGCCGGCCGGTCGTCGAGCAGGGCCTGCGCGGCGCCGAGCCGCGTGTACGTGAAGGCAGCCCGGTAGGGCTCGCTCTCGTCGGGACACAGCGACAGCGCCAGCTGCTCGCGCCGGATCGCCTCGCGCAGGGCCTCCGCGTTCCCGGTGGCCAGGCCCTCGCTCAACAAGCCGCCGCCCACGGCGCTCTGCGCGCCGCACGAGCGCGGGTTCGCGGCGACGGTCGCCAGCCACAGGGTGTGGTCGTCCCGCCAGTCGCGATGCCGCAGGTTCGTGAGCACCACGAAGACCGCCAGCGCGCCCGCCAGCGCCGCGCCGGCCGCGGTCACCTGGCGCGGCCGCGCCTCCGCCAGGGCAGCGAACGCCGCCGCCAGG
Source organism: uncultured Myxococcales bacterium (assembly GCA_964546845.1). GTDB lineage: Bacteria > Myxococcota_A > Polyangia > Fen-1088 > Fen-1088 > JADGRB01. Next base: position 783 of record CAZJMY010000111.1, read on the forward strand.
GCCAGCGCCACCCCACAAAGCGGCAGGTACAGGAACCGCTCCGCCGCGGGAATCGGGATCGGCAGCAGGTTCGACACGGGCACCAGCGCCAGCAAGAACCACCCGAGGCCAAAGGCGACCACGCGAGCGCCCCGGCGCGCCGCCACCCCGATCAGCGCCAGGTCGCCCGCGACCACCAGGCTGGCCAGCAGGACCGGCCCCCACGGCTGCCGCCCGAACCGAAAGTACCCGGTGTACTCGGCGCACAGCGGCCACGGCCAGACTACCAGCCGCAGGTCGTGCGCCCAGATGGCCGGCAGCCCCAGCAACGTCGCCCCGAAGGAGCCGCCCGGGTACCGCGCGTAGGCCACCGGCGTCTGCATGGGCCCGAACCGCAGCGCCAGATAAACGACGGTCACGGCCCCGAACGGCACCAGCTCGCGCGCCGTCCAGAGCAGGCGGGCGCGGCCGGCCGGCGGCAACGGCGGCGCGCCGGAGCGCTGCCGCTCGGTGCCCGCGAACCCCGCCAGCCGCAGGACCATCAGCAGCGCCGGCGCCATGACGGCCGACTCCTTCGACAGCAGGCCCAGCCCGTAGCAGAGCAGCGCCAGCCTCCGCCGCCCATCCAGCGCCAGGACCAGCGTCGCGAGCGTGAAGACCGTCACCAGCGCGTCCTCGCGGAACGACGCGTTGTCGACCGTCTCGGTCGTGACGGGGTGGACCACGAAGAACAGCCCGGCCAGCAAGACCCACCGCCGCCGCTCGGCCGGCAGCAGCCGGCGCCCCAGCGCCATCACCAGCCAGGCGGCGGCGACGTGCCACACCAGGTCGTCGGCCTTGAAGACCGCCGGGTGCATCGAGACGGCGGCGTCCAGCATGTACGTGAACGTGCAGACCGGCCGCCAGGTCCCCTCCAGGCTGTAGGCGAAATAGCTCTTCGAGAAGAGGACGCCGAAGGACCCCGACTGCAGGAAGCGCTGCGCGCCCACGATGACCAGCCCCTCGTCGTAGGTGAAGCCGTTGCGCAACGACCCGGCGAACGCCGCCACCGCGGCCAGCGCCACAATCGCCGCCGCCCCGCGCGGCGTCGCCCACCAGCGTGGTGTCATCTGCGGCCTGATTGTATCCGGCTTGGCTTCTGCCGAAGTACAATCACGCCATGTGCGAGCTCCTGGGGATGGAGTGCAATGTCCCGACGGACATCGTGTTCTCGTTCACGGGGTTCGCGATGCGGGGCGGGAAAACGGGGCCGCACGCCGACGGATGGGGCGTGGCTCTCTACGAGGGCAAGTTCGCGCACACCTTCCTCGAGCCCAAGCCGGCCTGTACCAGCGCGATGGCCGAGTTCATCCGCCAGCACCCGATCAAGACGCTGCTGTCGATCGCCCACGTCCGCAAGAAGACGCGCGGGCGCGCCATCGTGCAGAACA
>CAZJMY010000112.1:0-2038 GCA_964546845.1 uncultured Myxococcales bacterium
CGCCACGCGCGCCGCCAGCCGCGTGCGCCGCTCGCGCGTCGAGAACCCCGCCATCTCGAAGTAGTCGGACAGCGGGCGCCCCTCGTCGAGCGTCCACCCGGGCAGCAGCTTCGAGATGCGCCCCAGCTGCTCCTCGGAGAACCCGAGCGCGCGCCCCGCCTCGCGCACGGCCAGGCGCGGGCGATAGGTGATCACGTTGGCGGTCATCGCCGCGCCGCGCGCGCCGTAGCGCTTGTAGACGTGCTGGATCATCTCTTCGCGCGCGTCGCCGGAGGGCAGGTCCAGGTCGATGTCGGGCATGCGGTCACCGACGTTGCCGGCGTTGGCGACCCGCTCCTCGGACAGGAAGCGTTCGAACAGCAGATCCATCCGGACCGGATCGACGGCGGTGATCCCCAGGACGAAGCAGACCGCCGAGTTCGCGGCCGACCCGCGCCCCTGCACCAGGATGTTCTTCTGCCGCGCGACCTCGACGATCTCCCAGACCAGCAGGAAATAGCCGGCCAGCCCCAGCCGGTCGATGATCCCCAGCTCGCGCGACAGCTGCGCGCGCACGCGGGGGAGAAGGGCGTCGTTCGCGTCCGGGTAGCGGTTCGGGATGGCGGCGGCGCAGAGCTTCTCGAGGTAGCTCTGCTCGGTCTCGCCCGGCGGCACGGGAAAGGTCGGGAAGGTGTAGCCGAGGTCGGCCAGCGAGAACCGGCAGCGCTCGGCGATGGCCCGCGTCGCGCGCAGCGCCGCCGGGCGATCGCGGAACAGCGCCGCCATGTCGCGCGGCGCCTTCAACCAGCGCTCGCCGTTGGGCGGCAGGCGGCGCCCGATCTCGTCGACGGTCGCCTTGGCGCGCGCGCAGGTGAGAACGTCGTGCACGATGCGCTTGTCGGGCGTCGCGTAGCGGACGTCGTTGGTGGCGACGACGCCGATGCCCAGCGCGTCGGCCTGCGCGGCGGCGTCCCGCTCGTCCCAGGCGCCGCGCGCGTCGAAGTGCCGGTGCGCTTCGAGAAAAACGTTGTCGCGCCCGAACAGGTCGACCAGGCTGGGCAGATCGTCGCGCGGCGCCGCCCCGCCGAGCGCGATGAGGCCGGCCGCGTGCTGCGCCAGCAGCGCGCGCGTGGTCCGCGGCGGATCGCTCTTCTGCAGTCCGGCGCGCGCGGCGGTCAGCAGGCGGCAGAGGTTCTTGTAGCCGGTCGTGTCCTCGACCAGCAGCAGCAGGGGAGGGCCGTCGGCCAGCGTGACGTCGGCGCCCACCAGCGGCCGGATCCCCGCCCGCCGCGCCGCTGCGAAGAAGCGCGGCGCGCCGTAGACGCCGTCGCGATCGGCGAGCGCCAGCGTGTCCATGTCGGCCGCCGCCGCCGCCGCGATCAGGTCCTCGGGCAGCGAGGCGCCGTCGAGGAAGCTGAACGCCGATCGGCAGCGGAGCTCGACGTAGTCGGCGCGAGACCCGATGGAAGACCCCACCGGGGCCAGTCTGAACGAATGTTCAGCGGATGTCGATCTCGTCCAGATAGACGATGCCGGCGTAGCCCGTGAACGACGAGACGTCGATCTGCAGCGACACGACCGAGCTGATGCCGCTGCCCGCGTCGGCGGAGAGGGCCGCCGTGCTGGTCGTCCAGCTGGAGCCGACCGGCACGTTGCGCAGCGGGAACAGGCTGCCGGACGACGTGACCAGCACGACCGTCAGCTTGAGGTCGGTGCCGCACGTCCCGGATGCTCGCGCGTGAAGCGTCAGCGTCTTGCCCGACAAGTTGATGGCGCCGCCGTCGGCGCCAAGGGGGAGGTCGACCTCGCCCTTCGTCGTCAGCCCGGTCGTCCCGCTGAACGCCGCGGTGACAGCCAGCGCTCCGGCGCCGCAGAACGGGTCGGCCGTGCTGATCGTCGGCTTCGTGAACGCCTGCTGGTCCGTCCCCAGCGTCGCGCCCTGCAAGCCCGACTCGAAGCTGAAGAGCGCCGTGCAGTGGGTGGCGCGATCGGCGCGCGCGTCGGTCAGCGCGCAACCCGCGTCCCGGTTGCCGGCGCCGCCCGCGCCGCCGCGGCCACC
>CAZJMY010000113.1:0-7214 GCA_964546845.1 uncultured Myxococcales bacterium
CGTGCAGCTCCAGGTCAGCACCTCGACCGCCGCCTCCGTCGGGCCGTACAGGTTCAGCAGCTCGACGCCCGTGAACCGCTCGTGGAACCGCCGCACCAGCGCGGCGGGGAGCGCCTCGCCGCTGCACATCACCCGCCGCAACCCCCGGCACCGCTCCGCCACCCCCTCGTGCTCCAGGAACAGCCGCAGCATCGACGGCACGAAGTGCACCACGTTCACCCCGCGCCCCTCGATCACCTCCGCCAGGTAACCAGGGTCCTTGTGCCCCTCCGGCCGCGCGATCACCAGACGCGACCCAGAGATCAGCGGGCAGAAGATCTCCCCCACCGACACGTCGAACGTGAACGGGGTCTTCTGCAGGAACACGTCCCCCGCCCCCAGCTCCCAGTGTCGCTGCAGCCACACCAGACGGTTCACCACCGCCCGATGCTCGTTCATCGCCCCTTTCGGCTTCCCCGTCGACCCCGACGTGTAGATCACGTACGCCAGATCCCGCGACGTCACGCCATCGCCCGGTTGGTCCAGCCCCTCATCCAGGGCGCCGCCCGCCGGCAGATCCGTCTCCAGATCGACGACCGCGATCCGACCCGGCGCGTGCGCCACCGCCGCCTCGAGCGCGTGCCGGGCCGGGCTGTGCGTCAGCGCCGCCGCCGGTGCGCAGTCCGCCAGCATCTCGGCCAGCCGCTGGGTCGGGTAGGTCGGATCCAGCGGCACGTAGGCGCCGCCCGCCTTCATCGCCGCCAGCAACCCGACCACCAGCTCGATGCTCCTCTCCGCACAAACCGCCACCCGCGCTCCCGGTCTGACGCCGATCTCGCGCAGCCGCCTCGCCAGGCGCGCCGCGCGCGCTTCCAGATCGCCATACGTCAGCTGCTGCCCCTCGAAGTCCAGCGCCACCGCGTCCGGTGTCCGCTCTGCCTGCGCCGCGATCAGCTCGTGGATGCAAGCGGTCGCCGGGTACGCCGCCGCCGTCGCGTTCCAGGCCTCCAGCACCTGCTTCCGTTCCGCGGGCGGCAACACCTCGATCGCTCTCACCGGCGTCTCGGGCGCCCGCTCCAGCGCCTCGGCCAGGCCGCCCAGGGCGCGCTCCATCATGGCGCACACCCGCTGCGCAGCGACGGGGCTCGCGACCTGCGCCGTCAGCATCAGCTCTTGCCCGAGGTCGTCGACGGACAAGGTCACCGGGTAGTTGGTCCGCTCCTCGCTCCAGAGTGACTCCAGCCCACCGGCGGCGCCGTCCGGCGCGGGCGTGCCCGGCGCGGGCGTCTGGTCGCGCTCGTCGCCGGCCCCGGAACGCCGGTAGTTCAGCAAGGACGAGAACAGCGGCGTCCCCGGCGGTACCCCGCTGCACCGCTGCGCCAGGCTCAACGACGCCGCTTCGTGCCGGATCAGCTGCGCCAGCACGCCTTGGGCCCGTCGAACCGCGACCGCCACACCTTCGTCGCCGATGTCGAGCCGGATCGGGAGCGTGTTGATGAACAGCCCCAGGACCCTGCCGGTCGCACGCCCGCCTGCCAGCCGGCCGAACATCACGGTTCCGAACACCACCGCCCGCCGACCCGTCGTCCGCGCCACAACCAACCCCCACCCCACGTGCAGCAGCGCCCCGACGCTCACACCCAGCGCCCGGGCCCGCTCGCGCAGCGCGCGCGACAGCTCCGGCGCGACCAGGGTGCGCGCCTCGGATATCGCCTGACCGTCCCCCTGGACGTCAGTCAGGTCGAAGGGCGTCGTCGGCTCCGAGATGTCGCCCAGCAGCTCGCGGAAGAAGCCCTCGCTGGCGTGGCGATTTCGCGCGGCGCGCGCCTGCGCGACGAACGTTCGGAACGGCAGGGGCGGCGGCAGCTCGTCGCCGCGCCCATCCAGCAGCAGCTCCGCTTCCTGCACCAGCAGGTCCAAGGTCGCGTGGTCCACGACCAGGTGGTGCGCGAGGATCAGCAGCAGCCAGCGTTCACGCGCGTCGTCGCGTGCCGCGAATCCGTGCAGCAGCGGCGCCCGGCTGACATCCATCCGGTAACGGCGCGGGTTGTATGCCGCCTTGAGCTGCTCGATGACGTCGCCGCCGGCCGGGTCGCACGACGCGAGCTGGACCGGCATGGGCGCATTCCGGTACACGACCTGGACGGGTTCCGGCAGACCCTGCCAAACCAGCGCCGTGCGCAGGATGTCGTGGCGGTCGATGATTGTCTGCACCGTCTCGACGAAGCGGTCCAGCGACGCCCGATCCTCGAAGGCCAGGAGGTTCGGCAAGATGTACGGGTCGCCGCGTTCCCCGAGGAGGTGATGGAACAGCATGCCTTCTTGCAGCGGCGCCAGCGGATAGATGTCCTGGACGTTGGGGGCACCGCCCGCGACAGTGGCGACCACCGCGTCGATCGCCGCCTGGTCCAGCGACACCAGCGGCAACATCTCTGGGCGGATCGTCGCGGCGCCCGGCGGGATCAGCGCCGGGGGCACCGCCGCCGCGTCGGGTTCTTCCCCCTCCGTCCAGTCGGCCCCCGTGCGCAGCAAGGCCAACAGCTCTGCCTTGTGCTCGCGCAACAGCGCCATCAGCGTCGGGTCGCGCAGCGCCGCGCGGTCACCCTGCGCGCGCAGGTTGTCGCCGTCGGCCGCCAGCCGGATCCGGCGGGTGCGCAGGTCGGCCAGGAGCTCGCGGGCGGTCATATGATGATCTCCTCGATCTCCTGCTCGGCGGCGCCGTCTCCGTCGACGATCCGCTCCGTGACGCCCGCCAGCTCGGCCAGCGAAGGCAGGGCGAACAGATCGGCCACCGTCGCGCGATACCCCGCGCGACGCATCCCTTCGATCATCCGGACGGCGGTCAACGAGTGCCCGCCCAGCTCGAAGAAGTTGTCGGTGCGGCTCACCCGGGCCACCCCCAGCAGCTCGCTCCAGACCCGCGCCAGCGTCACCTCGACGTCGCCGACCGGTTCTTCATGGACGCGCGCGGCGCCGCTGTCAGGCGCGGGCAGCGCGCGGCGGTCCACCTTGCCGCTCGACGTCAGCGGCAGCACCTCCAGCCGCACGAATCGGCGCGGCACCATGTAGTCGGGCAGATGCTCCCCCAGTCCGGCGCGCAGGATCTCGACCCGCAGCCATTCCGGGTCGGCCCCGGGCGCCGCCGTGTAGTAGCCCACCAGCTGCTGGTCGCCGCTGCCGCCGGTCATCGCCACGGCCGCTTGCGACACCCCGGGCAACCCCGCCAGTCGCGCCTCGATCTCGCCGAGCTCGATCCGGAAGCCACGTACTTTCACCTGGAAGTCGTTGCGCCCCAGATACTCCACCGCGCCGTCCGCGCGCCAGCGGGCCACGTCTCCTGTCTTGTACAGTCGCGCCCCCGCCTCGCTGGCGAACGGATCGGCGACAAACCGTTCGGCGGTGAGCTCTGGCCGCTGCAGGTACCCGCGCCCGACCGGTACGCCGCCGATGTACAGCTCGCCCGCCACACCCACCGGCGCCGGCCGCAGGGCCTGATCCAGCACGTATACGCGCGCGTTCGCGATCGGCCGTCCGATCGGGATCGGCCCGGCCGCATCCTCGGGCGCGCAGGGCCAGGTCAGCACTTCCACCGCCGCCTCCGTCGGGCCGTAGAGATTCAGCAGCTCGACTCCGGAGAGCCGCTCGTGGAATCGCCGCACCACCGCCGCCGGCAGCGCCTCGCCGCTGCACATCACCCGCCGCAATCCCCGGCACCGCTTCTCGACACCTTCGTGTTCGAGGAACAGCTGCAGCATCGACGGCACGAAATGGACGACATTCACGCCCCGCGCCTCGATGACTTCCGCGAGGTACGCCGGGTCCTTGTGCCCGTCGGGACGCGCGATCACCAGACGCGACCCCGAGATCAGCGGGCAGAAGATCTCCCCCACCGACACGTCGAACGTGAACGGCGTCTTCTGCAGGAACACGTCGCCCCCGCCCAGCTGCCAATGCCGCTGCAGCCAGACCAGACGGTTCACCACCGCGCGATGCTCGTTCATCGCCCCCTTCGGCGTCCCCGTGGAGCCGGAGGTGTAGATGACGTACGCCAGATCTCGCGCCGTCGCTCGCGTTTGCGGCTCGTTCCTGCGCTGGTGGAGCTCGACGCCGTCGGGCGACTGCTGATCGAGGTCGATCACCGGCACCCCGGCCGGCAGCTCCGCCAGCGCGGCCTCCAGCGCGGCCCGGGCCGGACCGTGCGTCAGCGCGGCCACCGGGCCGCTGTCCGCCAGCATCTCGGCCAGGCGCCTGGTCGGGTACGTCGGGTCCAGCGGCACGTAGGCACCGCCGGCCTTCATCGCGGCGAGCAGGGCGACGATCATCTCGACGCTTCGTTGCGCGCAGACGGCGACGCGCGCGTCCGGCCCCACCCCCAGGCCGCGCAACCGGCGCGCCACGTGCTCGGCACGCGCGTCCAGTTCGGCGTACGTGACCTGCGCCCCCTCACTCTCGAGAGCAACGGCGTCCGGTGTCCGAGCGGCCTGGGCTTCGAAGAGCTGGTGAATGCACGCGTCGGCCGGATAGTCGGCGGCGGTGTCGTTCCATTCGGAGACGATCCGCTGGCGTTCGGCCGACGCAAGAACGTCGATCTCGCTCAGCGGGCGCTCCGGCGCGACGGCCAGCGCTTCACTGAGGCGCGCCAGCGCGGTCTCAATGAGCTCGCACAAGCGCTGCGCAGACACTGGCGCGCTCACGATGGCGGTGAACAGGAAGTCTTCCCCGAGGTCGTCGACCGACAGCGTGACCGGGTAGTTCGTGCGCTCCTCGTTCCAGAGCAACACCCGGCCCGTGCCCGCGGCCGGCCCGTCCGCCGGAGCCGGAGGCTCGTCCGGTGGGACCGGCGGTGCCTTCGCGGTGTCCGGCGTCGCGGAATGGCGATAGTTGAGCAGCGCCGAAAACAGCGGCGTGGGGGCCGCCACGCGGCTGGCCCGCTGCGCGAGCGACAGCGGGGCGTGCTCGTGGCGGATCAGGTCCGTCAACAGCGCCTGCGTCTGGCGCGCCGCCGCGGCGACCCCCTGGCTTCCAACGTCGATGCGGACCGGCAGCGTGTTGATGAACATCCCCGGGACACGGTCGACCCCCGTCCCCCCCTGCAGGCGGCCGAACATCACGGTGCCGAACACCACCGCTGACCGCGAGGCGCACCGTCCGACGACCAGCGCCCATGCGAGGTGCACCAGAGTCGCCGCGCTCACGCCCAGGGCGCGCGCCTGCTCGCGCAACTGGCGCGCCAGCTGCGGATCGAGCATCGTTCGCGCTTCCGTCACGGCGGTCCCGTCGCCCTGCACGTCCAGCAAGCCGAACGGCGCGGTCGGCTCGTCGATGTCGCCCAGCAAGCGATCGAAGAATTCGTCGTGCGCGTCCCGGCCGACGCCCAGCCGCGCCCTTGCCACGAACGTCCGGAACGGAATGGCAGGTGGCAGCTCCGCGGCCCGTCCTGCTTCGATCAGGTCCACCTCCTCGACCAGCAGCTCCATGGTGGTGTGGTCGAGCACCATGTGGTGCGCCAGGATCAGAAGCAGCCAGCGATCGCCGGTCGTCTCCCGCGCCGCCACCGCGCGCAACAGCGGGGGGCGCCCGACGTCCATCCGGTGATGGCGCGGATCGAACCGCGCCTTCAGTTGCTCGGCGGGATCGCCCGCCGACGGGTCGAGCGCCACCGTCTCGAACGGCAGCGCGGCGCGCCGGTGGACGACCTGTACCGGCTCTGCGAGCGCCTCCCACATCACCGCCGTCCGCAGGATGTCGTGCCGGTCAACGAGCGTTTGAAGGGTCTCCACGAAGCGCTCCAGCCCCTCGCGGCTCTCGAATCCCAGCAGGGTCGGCAAGAGGTAGGTGTCCCCAGCGCCGCCCAGCAGGTGGTGGAACAGGATCCCTTCCTGCAGCGGCGCCAGCGGGTAGATGTCCTGCACGTTGGGCGCCCCGCCCGGCACCGCGGCCACGATCCGATCGATCGCGGCCTGGTCCAGGCTCACCAGCGTCACCATCTCCGGGGTGATCACCTGCGCGTCCTCGGGAATCAGATTCGGCGGGACAGCGATCTCCGCGACGCTCTCCACCGAAGCCGCCGCCAGCTCGGCCACCGTCGGCGCTCCGAAGAGCGACCGCACATCCGCCGTCAGCCCAGCCTGACGCATCCGTTCGACCAGCGCGACCGCCAGCAGCGAGTGGCCGCCCAGCTCGAAGAAGTTGTCGTGCCGCCCCACCCGCTCGACGCGCAGCACGTCGGACCAGATCCGGGCCAGCGTCTCTTCCACCGCGCCCTGCGGCGCTTCGTAGGCCTGCGTCCGGTTCCACTCCGCGTCGGGCGCCGGCAGGGCGCGGCGATCCAGCTTGCCGTTCCGGGTCAGCGGCAGCGCCTCCAGCCGCACGTACGCCGACGGCACCATGTACTCCGCCAGAGTCCCACGCGCCTGCGCCCGCAGCGCCTCCACCTCCGGCGCTTTCGCCCCCGTGTAATACGCCACCAGCCGCTTGTCTCCCGGCTGGTCCTCCCGCGCCACCACCGCCACCTGCTCCACCCCCTCTACCTCGCGCAGCCGCGCCTCGATTTCCCCCAGCTCGATCCGGTACCCCCGCACCTTCACCTGCGCGTCGTTCCGCCCCAGGTACTCGACCGTCCCGTCCTCCAGCCACCGCCCCAGGTCGCCCGTCCGGTACATCCGCGAGCCCGCTTCGCCCGCGAACGGATCCGCCACGAACCGCGCCGCCGTCTCCTCCGCGCGATTCAGGTACCCGAGCGCCACCCCGTCCCCGCCGATGTAGAGCTCGCCGCGCGCGCCCACCGGCACCGGCTCCCCCTCGCCGTCCAGGATGTACACCCGCGTGTTTCCGATCGGCCGCCCCAGCGGGATGCTCCGCGCGTCGTCCGCCACCTCGCGCACCTCGTGCGTCAGCGCGAACGTGGTCGTCTCCGTCGGGCCGTACCCGTTCAGCAGATGCCGCGGCCGGTGCTCGCGCAGCACCCCACCAATCACCTTCGGGTCCAGCGCCTCTCCGCCCACGATCAGGTACTTCAGCCGCTCGATCACCGGCCCCAGCGCCCTCGCGTACTGGTTGAACAGCCCCACCGTCATCCACAGCACCGTCACGCCGTCCTGCTCCAGCCGCCGCGCCAACCGCTCCGCGTCCAGTACCTCGTCCCCGCTCACGATCACGCCCGTCGCCCCGTTCAACAGCGGGCCCCACACCTCCAGCGTGCTCGCGTCGAACGCCACGTTCGCCGCCACCGCGAC
>CAZJMY010000114.1:0-3676 GCA_964546845.1 uncultured Myxococcales bacterium
CGGACCCTCGTGCGCGGCCGCCGTGTCGACGTCCAGCGGGAAGACCTCGTCGCCCAGCACCCAGCCGTAGGTCCCGTCGGGCAGCTCGACGCGGAACCAGTGGTCGTGGCTGGCGCGCCCGATGGCCGGCAGCACCTCGCCCTGCCGCGCGCGGTAGACGACCCGGAAGCCGAACCCGGGGCCGGTGTGAATCTGCGCCTCCTCGGCGATCACGCGAACCAGCGCGCGGTCGTCGGCGCGCGCGACCGCGGCGCACAGCAGCCCCGCCGCCACCGCGCCGAGCAGGGCCGCCCGTCTCATGGCTGCGTGATCCACTGCTCGACCAGCATCGCTTCCGGCCCGTCCTTCATGATCAGCTGGTTGCCGCCGTGGACCTGCACCCCCTCGGGGAGCAGCAGCAGCGAGCTGTCCTTGACGTCGGCGCAGTTCATCTCGTGCGCCGCCTGCGCGTAGTTGTTGGCCCAGTCACCCGTCAGCGGGTAGGTGACCGGGTCCACGGGGTTCACCAGCGTCATCGTGGTCTTGCTGCCACTGCCGTGGCACGACGAATCCGTGCAGTGCTTGCCGCCGTAGTCCTTGGCCAGGAAGTTCGGCCAGATCTGGTTCACGAACCACATCTGCCCGGGCATGCAGGCGTTCACCTCCGCGGGGGGCGGCCCCAGATCGACGGTCTCGCAGCCGGAGCCTGCGCCCAGCAACGCCAGCGCCGCGCCGGCGAGCCACCACCGCCTCAAAACGTGTACCTCAGGTAGGTCGAGGCGAGCAGCTCCTGGCTGGACCTCAGCTGCTGCATCACCTCGAAGTCCCCGCGCGCGCCCATCGAGAAGTGACGCGACAGCGAGTGGTAGTCGATGCCGCCCCCGCCCCCGAAGGTGAGCCCGGCCCGGTACTGCGGCTCGACCCCCAGCACGTAGAGGGCGTTCGTCGACAGACGCTCGATCCCGCCGCCACCCTCGAGGAAGAGCGACGTCTGGCTGAAGCGATAGGTCAGCTTGGCCTCGAGCATGGCCTGGTAGGTCTGCAGCAGCTGCCCGTTGAGCGGGCTGCTGCCCGCGATCTGGTGCGTCGAGCCGAGCACGTGCGCCTGCACGGCCAGCCAGCGCGCCAGGTCGTACCCGACCCGCGCGCCGATCGAAACCCCCGGGGACACGTCGCTGCCCGCCCGCCCGAAGAACGCCACGGCGCCGATCTCGCCCTCGGTGTAGAGGCCCCGCGCGAACTTGGCGGGGTCGGGGAAGATGACGGCGCTCGGCTCGCTGGTGACCTGGGCCTGCCCCCGGGCGCCCCACAGCAACCAAGACGTCGCCAGTGCCGTCATCAGCGTTCGAAGTCGTCGGGGTCTCAAAGCGGCGCGCTAGGGGGTCATGGCCGGCGGCTGGAACAACGCCGGGGTCGGCGAGAACAGCGTGTCGCTGGCGACGTGCAGCAGCTGGTTGTCGTCGTCGCGCACGCGGATGTCGTACGTGAGGGTCATGGGCCGGTTGGCCGTGAAGTTGACGTCGACCTCGATCAGCCCCGGGATGACCGCGTTGCCGGGGACCATCTCGAGCCCGACGGGGTTCACTTGCGAGTTGTTGATCAACACCGCCTCGAACGGCGCCTGCCAGGTGCCGATCGCGTACAGGTCCAGCTCCGCCTCGGCGAAGTCGTCCTCGCGCACGATGCCGCCGATGGTCTGGCCGGGCGCGATCGTCTGCGGCGTGACCGAGATCAGCGGGACGTAGGTGGGCGGATCGTTGTTTCCCTGCTGCAGCGCCATGGCGACGGTGTTCTCGTCGTACTTCGTGTACTCGCTGGCGCCGTCGATGCCGATCGCGAAGCTGGCGACGTCGCCCGGCGGTGGGTCGGCGGGATCCGGCGGCGGCTCGTCGTTGGTCACCTGATAGATCAGCTCGATGTGAACGTGGCCGCGCTGGATCCAGGGGACGTCGAACCCCAGCGCGCCGGCCTGCTGGTCCAGCGACTTCTGCTCGCTGTCGGTCGGGTTGCGGAACCGCAGCGACAGCCCGCTTTCGGTGCGGGCCGGCTTGTTGCCGGGCGTCGCGGGCAGGGTCAGCGGCGACATCTCGGGCGCGAAGTAGAGCGGCGTGTTCATCTGCTGGCAGGCGCACAACGAAGCGGCCAGCGGCGCCAGCCGGATCAGCGCCCGCCCGGAGCGACCGCCGATCACTGCCCCCCCTTGAAGATGAACGGGTAGCGGCCGACGATCGTCTGCCCGGGGGCCTTCGGGAACTGCCACTGCTTCACCTGCCGGACGATGCACCCCTCGACGGCGGCGTCTGCCATCGTGCTCTGCTTGACGTTCGCCTTGCTGACCGTGCCGTCCGGCTGAATCACCCAGAAGATGTCGACGCCGCCGGCCAGCGACGATTTGTGCTGCAGCTCTTTTTCGTAGCAGTACTTCACGCCCGCCAGGTGGGCGCGCACGACCTTGTTGATCTGCTCCTTGGACAGCGAGCCGTCGCTCTCGCCGCCGCCGTTGCCCAGGCTGACGCCGACCTCGTGCTCGCCGCGCTCCGCCAGCTTGGGCCCGCGTCCCCGGCCGTGCGTGCCGCGGCCACCCGTGTCCAGGTTGCCGGCGCCGTAGATGTGGCCGTAGCCGGTGCCGCCGCCGCCGGGGCCCGAGCCGGCCGTCGACAGGCCGCCGGCGCCGTGACCCACGGCCATCTTGGCGCCGGCCATGCCGTTCATCGCCTGCTCGACGTCGTTGGTCTGCGCGAACAGCTTCGACAGCCCGGAGCCGGGCGCCTTCTGGTGGCCGAGCACGCTGAGGATCCCGACCTTCTGCACCTTCTCGCGCAGGATGTCGTCCTTGCCCTTGGGGATGATCGTGTCCTTCTGGGTGGCGTCGTCGCGCCCCAGGCGGCCGGCCTTCTCCTTGGCGCGCTTGGTCTGCCCTTCCTTCTCCTTGGACTTCTCGGCGGCCTTCTCGGCCTCTTGCTTCTTCTGCTGCTTCTTCTCGAAGTCGATCAGCAGCGGCGTCTCCAGCTTGGCGACGCGCGTGGAGTCCAGCGCCAGCGGCGGGCGCGGGACGTCGCGCTCCCAGATCAGGTTCAGCAGCAGCGCCAGCATGCCCAGGACCGCCGCCGTGCCGACGGTGATCTGGACCATGTGCGGGTCCTTGAGCCGCGGCCGCGCGATGTGCTCGGGCGGATCGACCCACCGCATCTCGATGCGCAGGTCGCTGCCGTCGCCGAAGATCAGCTTGGCCTTGTCGCCGGGCGACAGCGTCACCTCGCGGTTCGCGATGTCCTCGACCTGCGTGGCGATGCCGCCCAGCGTGACCTCGCCGCGCAACGTGGAGGTCAGCGCGATCAGGAACGTCCCCTTGCGCGGGCGCACCAGCAGGTACTTGTTCTGTCCTTCCAGCGGGGGCGTGCAGAAGGTCGCCCGCTTCGACGGGCCGACGGTGATGCGCCCGCGCCGCCCCAGCAGGCGGTAGCCCAGGATCTGCCCACGCCAGATCACCGCGACCTGCAGCATCGATCGCGCCGTCACCGGGCGCGGCGCGGTGGGGCGCCGTTCCGGTTCCGGACGGGACGAAGGCGGCGGGAGTGCGTGTGAGTGCATGGATGCCACGGGATCACCTGTGCGGAAATTCAGAGACTCTTGTCATCGGCGCTTTGTGCGAGCTCCTTCATGAAAGAGCGGTGGTCGGGCGCCGACATGTCGAGCT
>CAZJMY010000115.1:0-11710 GCA_964546845.1 uncultured Myxococcales bacterium
TGCTCCGCTTCGGCGAAAAGGAGGCCCCGCGGCTGGATCGCCTGCGCGACCGCCTGGCTTCCGTCAGCCGCCAAATCGGGGCGTACAACGCCCCCGAAGCGGCCCCTCACGATCCGAAAGAGAGCACACCATGAACGACGACCTTTCCTTCCAGATTCCGCCCCCCGGCCTCGACGCCCCCAAGGGCGAACCGCTGGACCCCGCCGAGCCCGCCGCCCCCACGATCACCTTCGCGCAGATGGGCCTGCACCCCGACGTCCTGCGCGCCCTCGACGAGATGGGCTTCACCGCGCCCATGCCGGTCCAGGCGGCCACGCTGCCGCTGGTCGCCGCCGGACGCGATCTGATGGTCCAGTCGCGAACCGGGTCCGGCAAGACCGCCGCCTTCGGCATCCCGTTCGCGAACGGGCTGGTCCGCCCGGAGGACAAGTTCGTGCAGGCCATCGTCCTGCTCCCGACGCGCGAGCTGGCCCTGCAGGTCGCGTCCGAGATGGCCAAGATCTGCGCCTACCGCGGGATCACCGTGGTGCCCATCTACGGCGGCGCGCCCATGGGGCGGCAGGTCGAGCTGCTGCACGCGGGCGGGCAGATCGTCTGCGGCACGCCCGGGCGCGTGCTGGATCACATGGGGCGCGGGACCTTGAAGCTCAATCGGGTCAAGTGCGCCGTGCTCGACGAGTCCGACGAGATGCTGTCGATGGGTTTTCAGGAGGACATCGAGAAGATCCTGCAGCAGACGCCGGTCGAGCGGCAGACCATGCTGTTCTCGGCCACGATGCCGGAGGCCATCCAGCGGCTGGCGCGCCGGTATCTGCGCAACCCCGAGCTCCTGAAGCTGTCGGCCGATTTCGTGGGCGTCCACGAGATCAAGCACATCTACTATTCGATCCCAGCCATCCATCGGGAGAACGAGCTGCTGCAGATCCTGGCGTTCGAGGATCCGCAGTCGGCGATCATCTTCTGCAACACGCGCGCGGAGCCCGCGCGCGTCGCCGAGTTCCTGCGCCAGCACGGACACGACGCGGAGGCGATCTCGTCGGACCTCTCGCAGAGCGACCGCGAGCGCGTGCTGGGCAAGATGCGCGCGAGCGCCATCAAGTTCCTGGTCGCCACCGACGTCGCGGCGCGCGGCATCGACATCGAGAACCTGTCCCACGTCTTCAACTACACGTTCCCCGAGTCGCCCGAGGTGTACATCCACCGCACGGGCCGCACGGGCCGCGCCGGGAAGAAGGGGACCGCGATCTCGCTGATCGGCCCGACCGAGGTCGGGTCGTTCTACTACCTGAAGCTGCTCTACAAGATCAAACCCGAGGAGCGGGCCCTCCCCTCCGAGGCGGAGATCCGGTCGCACCGCGAGGGCGAGCGGGTGCTGCTGCTGCGGCGCGCGCTGGCCAACGACCCGGGGGCCGAGTGGCGCGCGCTGGCGCGGCGGCTGATCGGCGCCGTCGACGGCGAGCGGCTGGTGGCGGCGCTGCTGGCGCAGTCGTTCGCCACGATCGAGGGGATGCCTGTGGTTCCCCCGCCGGCGCCCGCGGCGGCGCCTGTCGCCGAGCAGCCGTTCCGCGCCGCGGCCCCCGAGCCGCGGGAACGACCCCGCGACCGCGACCGGGATCGCGACCGCCCGCCCCGTCCCGCGTTCGGCGACCGTCCCGACCGCAACTCGCGCGACCGAGACCGCGGCGCACGCGCGCGCCGTCCCGACCGGCCCGAGCGCCCCGCGCGCCCGGAGCGTCCGGCGCTGGGTGACCGGCCGCGCCGGCCCGAGCGCCGCGATCCGCCGCCGCTGCGGAACGATCCGCCGCCCGCCGAGCGCGAGTTCTGGGAGGTCTGGAGCGAGGAGCGCACCCAGGCCGACGTGCCGGTGCTGGGTGAGGCCGCGCCCCCGCAGCCGAACGACGTCGCCGACGGCGGCGTCCTCGACACGGCCTGGGGAACCGCGCCCGTGACGGAGCAGCCGGCGCGCCAGGCGCCCGCGGAGTCTCCCGAGAACGTCGCCCGCCTGTACGTGAACCTGGGGCGCAAGGACGGCGCGTCCGAGCGGGAGATCCGGGACCTCATCGCGGCGCACGCCGGCGACGTGGCGCTGTCGGACGTGGACGTGATGAACACGCACACGTACCTGAACGTCCCGCCGGCCGACGCCGATCGCGTGGTCGCGGCGCTGTCCGGCCGCGAGCTGGCCGGCCGTCAGATCATCTGCGAGGCCGCCAAGCCGCGGCGCCGGTAAGCCGGTTCAACCGCGCCGCAGCTGGATCAGCTGGTCTTCCTGGCCGCCGCGACGGGTGGCGGCCAGGGTCCCGCACGCCGCGCCGATGTCGGCGCCGCCCGAGTAGCGGCGTACGACGGGCACGCCCAGCTCCGCCAGCGCGTCCCGGAAGGCAGCCAGCTCCGCCTCGGTGGCCCGCCGGTAGGCGCCGGTCTCGTCGGTGACGTCGATGAGGTTCAGCTTGATGCGCAGGTCGCCGATCAACGCGCCCAGCGCGCGGGCATGGGCGGGGGTGCAGTTGACGCCGCCGATCACCACGTAGGCCAGCGTCGCGCGTACGCCGGTGGCGGCCGCGTGATCGCGAATGGCCGCCATGACGTCGGCCAGCGGCCAGCGGTCGTCGATCGGCATCAGCAGCCGCCGTTCGGCCGACGTGGGCGCCCCCAGCGAGAGGATCAAACGGTAGTGATGCCCCTCGGCCGTGTAGCGACGGATCGCCGGGAGCACGCCGGCCGTCGAGATCGAGATCGCCTTCGCGGCGACGGCGGGACCGGCGGGGTCGCTCAGGATGCGCGCGGCGCGAATCACGTTTTCGTAATTCAGCAGCGGCTCGCCCATGCCCATGAACACGACGCCCCGGATCGGGTGGTCGGCCTCGGCGGCGATCGCCCGATGCTGGGCCAGGATCTCCCAGGTCTTGAGGCTGCGAACGCCGCCCAGGCGCCCCGTCGCGCAGAAGACGCACCCCAGCGCGCAGCCGACCTGCGAGCTGAGACACAGCGTGTACTTCGCGGCCGGCAGGGCTTCGAGCGCGCCGGCTTCGCCCCGGCGGCGCCGCTCGCGCAGCTCGCGCGCCGCGGCCGGGTCCGGCAGCGGGATCCGCACGGCCTCGACCTCGTGACCGTCGGCGGTCCGGAACAGGTACTTCACGAACCCGTCGGAGGCCCGGCGGCGCTCGACGATCTCCAGCGACGGCCAGGCGCAGGCGGCGTCCAGCGCCGCCGCCGTCGCGTTCGACAGGCCGCGCACGGAACCAGGCGGGAAGCCGATCTCACCGTGCCCGTGCACGCGCGCGAAGACGCGCGCCGCCAGCTCACGGGAGACGCCGAACGGCGCCAGGGCGTCGGCCATCTCGGCCCGATCGAAGCCCCGCAGATTCAGCACCGCGAAAACGTTAGCACGCCCGGCGCGCGCGTCGGAGCGGGCATGGGAATGAATCCCATGATATTCGTTGTGTCACCAGTGACGCGTCTCAGCCGGCCCTCGGGGGGCATCGCCGCGACGTTCCTGGCGCTCGCGGCCACCGTCGGCTGCCATCAGATCGACAACGCCTTCTGCTCGTCGCACGGGTGCGAGTGGACGGACCAGGAGTGGGCGCGCGTGAAGACGCTGTCGCCGCTGGGGCCACCGCCGCCGGATCTCTCGAACGCCGTCGCCGACGTCCCCGACGCGGCGCGGCTGGGGCAGAAGTTCTACTTCGACCCGCGCTTCTCGGGCACGGCCACCTGGATGGACTCGATCCACCGCCCCGTGAGCACGGCGCGCGCCTGCCTGGGCAAACCGATCAACGTGTCGTGCGCGACCTGCCACGATCCGCGGTTCGCCGGCACCGACGTCACCTCGACCCCCAACACGGTCTCGATCGGCGCGGGCGTGTACGACGTCAACGGGCAGCAGACGCTGAACGCCGCCTACTTCCCGCTGCTGTACTGGAACGGGCGCAGCGACTCGCTGTGGTCGCAGGCGCTGGCGGTGAACACCTCCTTCTTCTCCATGAACAGCACGCCGGCCCACGACTTCGACGTCATCAGCGCGAGCTACGCCGGCGAATACCAGACGGTCTTCGGAACGACGCCCGCCGACGACGGGGTGAACGGCGTGTTCGTGAGCTTCGGCAAGGCCATCGAGGCCTACGAGCGCCAGCTGGTGACGACCGGCTCGGCCTTCGACCGCTGGGTGGCGGCGGGGCCCGGGTCGGGGTGGCTGTCTCCGCAAGCCGAGCGCGGGGCCCGGCTGTTCGTCGGGAAGGCCTCCTGCATCGACTGCCACAACGGGCCGCTGCTCTCCGACGGCCTCTTCCACGACGTCGGCGTCCCGCAGCAGGGCGACCACGTCCCGCGCGTGGCCGACTGCCCGGCCACCAACAAGAACTGCAACTGCGCGCCCGGCGCCGAGGAGTCGACCTGCTTGCCGTCGGGCGCCTGGGCCGGCGCGCTGAAGCTGATGGCGGGGAAGTTCAACCGCAGCTCCGTCTTCAGCAGCGACCCGACGTTGCCCGAGCCGGCCGCCACGACGCAGATCGGCAAGTCGCTGGACGCCGGGACCGCGGCGGCCGCCGACCTGAAGGGCGCCTGGCGGACGGCGAGCCTGCGCGACGTGGCGATCACGGCGCCGTACATGCACGACGGCCTCTACCAGACGCTCGAGCAGGTCGTGCAGCATTACAACCGGGGCGGCGTTCCCGGCGCCGGTAACGCGTTCCAGCTGCCGGCCTGCCGCGACGGCGCCGATGCCGCGACCGAGGGCGACCCGGCTGCCGCCCCCCTCCCCTGCACGCCGCGCGATGCGGGGGCGGCCGACCAGTCTCACCTGGCCGTTCAGCTGAAACCGCTGGACCTCACCGACGACGAGGTCGCGGCGCTGGTCGCGTTCCTCGAGACGCTGACCAGCGACCCGCTTCCGGCGACCCTCACCGCCCCGCCGTGGGGCGACGCCGGCCTCCCCGCGAATGACGGGGGCGTCCCCATCCCGACCACCACACCGACCGGCGACTGCAACAAGCCGGACGCGGGCGCCGGCCAGTGAGGGTGCGCGTCCCGATCGGCCCGCTCGCCCTGCTCGCCGGCGCCGTGTGGGGCACCTGCGGATCGCCCGGCGTGGCCTGGGCGCAGTCCGACGAGGCCACCGAGGAGGCGCCGCCCCCCACCGTCGAGGACCTGCAGCAAGAGATGCGCGACCTCGAGGCGCGGCTCGACGAGACGCGGAACATCGCCACCTTCCGGCGGCCCATCGTCACCGTCGCCGGGTACGTCGATCTCGGCTTCTTCGTCCCCCAGGGGACGGGGGTCGGCGTGATCCAGGACGTGGGGCCGAACCGGGCGTTTCCCCAGTACGCGAACCAGTATTCGTGGGTTTTCCTGGGCGACCTGCTGGCGCCCGCGGTGAACACCCGGGGCGAGCCGGTGAGCCTGGGGAACCTCCCCGGCGTGACCCGGTTCGACAGCATCGACTCGACGGGCGCGCCCAGCTTCATCGTCAACGAGGTGAACCTGCGCCTGGACGCGGCCGTGGCGCGCACCGCCCTGGCCACGGCCAGCGTCGACTTCATCCCGCGCTCGGGGCGCGAGTTCTCGCTGGGCGACTTCATGGACGTCGACATCGCGCAGATCGAGTGGATGCCGACGGCCTCCGGCCGCACCTCGATCTTCGTCGGCAAGTTCGATTCGGTCGTCGGCATCGAGTACCGCGAGCGGAAGTCGACCGAGCGGTTCGGGGTCACTCCCTCGCTGATCGCGCGCTACACGACCGGCACGCCGATCGGCATCAAGGTGCGCAGCAAGCTGGGCGAGGAGGAGCGCGTGGTCGTCGCCGCCGCGGTCACGAACGGCTCGTCGACGACCGAACAGTTCCACTTCTACGACGAGATCGACAGCAACGCGGGCAAGACGCTGAGCGGGCGGGTCTCCGTGCGCCCGCTGCCCGCCGGCGTGCCTGCCGAACTGGAAGTGGGCCTCTCGGGCGCGTGGGGGCCACAGGACCACGCGCCCGACAGCACGCACTATCTCTGGTTCGCCGGCGTCGACCTGCTGGGCCACGTCGGCGCGCTGGACGTCAAGGCCCAGTTCCTGAAGGGGGCCGCGCCCGGCCAGATCGGGCCGCCCCCCGACCCCAACCACCAGCCGTACGGGCTGAAGCTGCACTACGGCGCCTACGTCGAGCTGAACTGGATGGCCACGCCGCTCTTCGGGTTCCTGGCCCGGGGCGAGGTGCGGGACGCCGACGTGTGGCTGGGGGACGCCGGCAGCCCGGCGGGCGGCGAACGCCTCTACATCACCCGGGCGTGGCGGGCGACGTTCGGCCTGCGCGTCGTCGCGAACCAGCACATCGCCGCCAAGGCCGAATACCTTCACAATGGGGAGTACGGCGGAATTCCGCAGATCCCCGATGACGTGTTCACCACGTCCCTGGTGCTGTCGTATTGATCCGGAGGCCGACATGACCCGCGCGACCCGACCCTTTGCAGCCGTGACCCTGGCGCTGGCCGTGGCAGTTGCCGGCCGGCCCGGCGCGGCGCGCGCCGAGACGCGGCCCGCCCCCACGGCGGCGGACTTCGCGCGCCTGGAAAAGGAGGTGGCCGACCAGCGCCAGCTGATCATCCAGATCATGCAGTCGGAGCAAGAGCGCTACGACATCCTGCTGAAGCTGCTGCAGGGAAGCACTGCGGCGCGCGGCGTCGCCGCGATGCCGCCCCTGCCGGCGGCGCCCGCCGGGCCAGCCCAGGCGACGCACGACGAGGCGGCGGCCAGCCCCGCCCCCGCCAAGGAAGCCGCGACAGCCACCGTGACCGGCCGCGTCCAGGCGCGGTCCGGCGCGCTCAAGGACGCGTACGTTTACGTCGATCTGATGCGGGGCTCGCCTGCGCGCGGCAAGACCCTGGAGATCAAGCAGAAGGACAAGCAGTTCTCACCGCGGGCGGCGGTGGTCCTGCGCGGGACCAGCGTCGTGTTCCCCAACCTCGACCCCGTGTACCACAACGTGTTCTCGACCTCCGGCCGCAACAGCTTCGATCTCGGCGCGTATCGCGCCGGGGAGACGCCGCGCTCCGTGGTGCTGAGCACGCCGGGGGTGGTGGACGTCTTCTGCAACATCCACTCGCGCATGAGCGCGTCGATCCTGGTGGCGCCGAGCTCGCTTTACGCCAAGGTGAACGCGGACGGCAGCTTCCGCCTCGACAACGTGCCGGTCGGCGCGCGCAAGCTGGTCGTCTGGAGCCCGGGCAGCAAGCCGGCCCAGCAGAAGGTCGAGGTCACCGCGGCGGGCGGTCAGGCCACCTTCGTGCTGGAAGACGAGCCGGCCACGGCGCACCTGAACAAGACCGGCCAACCCTACGGGTCGTACAAGGAATAGGGGCGAGGCGCGCAGCCCGAAGATCCTCACGAAGATCCTCACGAAGATCCTCACGATGAGCCGGCGGAACATCCTGGTCCTGTTGGTGGTCGCGGCGGTGGGCGCCGCGGTCCTGGCCGGCCGTGGGCTCGTGGCGTCGGCGCGGCGGTCCGCCGATGCGGCGCCGGCCAAGCTGGAGACGCGCGCCTCGGACACGCGCGCGCGCCTGGAGTCGGCGCTGGCCCACCAGACCCGCCCGCTGGAGGAGCAGGCAGCCCGCGCGGCGGCCGTCCCCGAGCTGAAGGCGGCGCTCGCCGACCGCGTGGACGCGCCCACCCTGCTGGACCTGTTCGACACCGAGGACTGGTGGGCGCCGTTCCGCGGCCGCGACGTCGCCATCCTGGTCGGCGGAAACGTCCTGGCGGCGCGCGGCGAGAAGCACCCGCCCTCGCCCGCCGGTCTGCCCGCATCGCCGGCGGCGCCGCAGGTGGCCGCCGGCCTGCTCGCGGGCGCCCGACCTCTGGTCGCGGCGGCGTCCACCATCGCGCTGGAGGGGCGCGCCGAGACGACGACCCTGCTGATGACGGCGCCGTTCGATCCCGCGGCGCTGGCGGCGGGCGCGGGCGTCCCGATCGCGCTGTCCGACGGGCGGCAGGTGGTGACGGCGTCCGGTGACGACGCGCAGCGCGCCGCGCTGGCCGGTCTCGCCGGCAAGGAGTCGAGCGCCGTGATCGCCGACGGCAGCGGCCTGCTGGCCGTCGCGCTGCCCGCTGGGCCCAACCTGTGGGTCTGGGGGCTCGCCGCCCTGCCCGCCCCTGCCGCCCCCGCCTCCGAGGATCCCCGCCTCTGGTCGGGGCTCGCCGGCCTTCTGGTCTTGCTGGCCGTGCTGGTGTGGACCACGCGCCCGCGCGGGGCGGCCGCCGCGCCCGTGAGCGATCGGCCCAACCCGACGCCCGCGGGCTCGCCCACGGTCGAGGCGGCGGCGCCCGCCCCGGAGCCGCGGCTGCCGGCCACGATGATCCTGGGTCCCACGCCGGGCGGGGCCGGCAGCGACCCCACCATGTTCGGGCGCTACCGGCTGCTGCGCCGTCTGGACGGGGGCGGGATGGCCGACATCTACACCGCGGTGCTCGAAGGCGCCGAGGGCTTCCAGCGCACCTTCGTCATCAAGCGCCTGCGCCCCGAGCTGACCAGAAGCCGCGCGGCCGTCGACCAGTTCATCGACGAAGCGCGGCTGGGTTCGGTGCTGGCGCACCCGAACATCGTTCCCGTGTTCGACTTCGGCAAGGTCGGCGACGAATACTTCATGGCCGAGGAGTTCGTGGTGGGCCGCGACATCTCGCGCCTGCTGCAGCGGCACCTGGAGCTGAACAGCCGGCCGCTGGGCGAGCGCGCGATGCTGTACGTCGCGCACGAGGTGCTGGAGGCGCTGACCTACGCGCACGGGCAGGTCGGCGGCGACGGCAAACCGCTGGGGATCGTCCACCGCGACATCTCGCCGGGCAACATCATGGTCACCGCCCGCGGCGACGTGAAGCTGCTGGACTTCGGCATCGTCAAGGCGACGGGCCGCGTGTCGCGCACCGAGGCCGGCGTCGTGAAGGGCAACGTGTCGTTCATGTCGCCCGAGCAGGCGCGCGGCGAGAACGTCGACGCGCGGTCGGACCTCTTCTCGCTGGGGCTCGTCATGTACTACGGCCTGACCAGCGAGCAGATCTACCGCGGCTCGGGGACGTTCGAGCAGCTGCTGCAGGCGGCGTCCGGACCCACGCCCGAGGACCTCGGCAAGGTGGCGGACCTGCCCATCGCCTCGCGCATCCTGGCGCGCGCGCTGGCGGTCGATCCGACCCAGCGCTACCAGAGCGCGGCCGCGTTCGCCGCCGATCTGGCCCCGCACGTGACGGGCGGGCGGATGGAGGCGGCCACCCTGATGCAGCACCTGTTCGGCGAAGAGCTGCGCGCCGCAGCTGCCGCCGGATAGCTCACTTTTAGCTCTTTTCGCATTTTCGTCGCCCGGCCGTTTCGCTGACGAATTCGCCCAAGTCGCGTCGCAAGATGGCCGGCTCATGACAAACCGGGGCGTGACTGGACATTCCGCAGGTCGTCGTTGTGGCGTCGTGGCCTGCGCGCTGGGCGTTCTGCTCGCGACGTCCGCGCAGGAAGCAGCGGCGGCCAACTACACCATCACGGTGGACGCGTCGAAGCAGACCACGGGCAACCCGCGGTTCTGGGCGGCCAGCGTGGGCACCGGCGTCGGCATCATCTCGTTGCGCGCCGACTGGCAGACGCACGCCAAGATCGCGAACCGCGAGCTGGGCATCCAGCGCGTGCGCGGCCACGGGGCCTTGAGCGACGACAAGGACTCGATGGGCATCCTGAAGTGGTCCGGCTCGGGCGCGCCTACCTACAACTGGACGAACTTCGACAAGTACCTGGACGGCATCGCCGCCGCGAACATGCGCCCCCTGATGGAGCTGGACTTCATGCCCAAGGACCTGGCGAAGAACGGCGACAGCCGCGACGCGCCCAAGGACCTCACGGTCTGGAAGCAGTTCATCCAAGCTCTGGTCCAGCACTGCGTCGACAAGTTCGGCGCCGACGACGTCGGCAAGTGGTACTGGGAGGTCTGGAACGAGCCGGACTACTCCGGCTTCTGGAACGGCAGCGACAAGAACGAGTCGTTGAGTCAGAAGATGACCGAGTACTACGCGCTCTACGACGCGACCGTCGACGGGGCCACGGCCGTGCTGCCCAACATCCTCATCGGCGGGCCGGCCACCACCGAGCCCACGAAGATCGCCGCCTTCCTGCAGCACTGCAAGAGCGCGAACAAGCGCGTGACGTTCGCGTCGGCGCACTACTACCCGGGCGCGTGCGGCGACTCGCCCGCCAACGCCGCCAACCTCACGTCGGACAACAACACGCGGGTCAGTCAGATCATGAGCGGCGGATACAACACGTCCCAGGTGCTGTCGTTCAACACCGAGTGGAACTCCTCGTACTGCGGCCAGGGCGGCAAGCCAGGCGACGCCAACGAGAGCATGGACAGCCACGCCAACGCTCCCTTCATCCTGAAGGCCGTCAAGCTCCTGTCCGACAAGGACCAGGGGGACACGCCGGCGGCCGCGGTGTTTTCGTACTGGGTGCTGACCGACGTGTTCGGCGAGTCCGGCAGCGACACCGGCATGTACATCCAGCAACAGGGCGGCAACGTGCCGTTCGGCGCCGTGTTCGGTCTGATGACCTTCCAGGGCATGCGCAAGGCGGCGTTCAACGGGTTCAAGATGCTGAACTACCTGGGCCCGACGCGCGTGCTGTCCGGTGGCGGCACCAGCAGCGACGGGGTCGACGGCCTGGTGACCAAGTCGGCGAACGAGGACGAGATCCAGATCATCGTCTACGACGCTTACGCGACGGTGAAGTCGACCGGCACCGACAACGTGACCGTGAACGTGAGCAACCTGCCGGCGACGCTGGCCGGCAAGGAGGTCTTCGTCACCCAGTTCGTGGTCGACGAGACCCACAGCAACCCGTACAGCGTCTGGGTCGGCCAGAACAAGCCCACGAACCCGACGGAGGCGCAGTGGCAGGCCATGCGCAAGGCACAGCACCTGGCGCTGGCCCAGCCGGTCAGCAAGAAGACCGTCGACACGACGTTCAGCACGTCGTTCACGCTGAACCGCCAGGGAGCCACGCTGATCCTGGTCGGGCTGAAGCGGCCGCTGACGGGGCGCAACGCGCTGGTCGAGATCGAGGGCGAGGACTACGACGGCCAGTCCGGCGCCACCAAGGAAGACAGCAACGACACCAGCCTGGGGCAGTCGATCTCCGTCACCGCCAACGGCTCCGTGTTCTTCGAGAACGTCGACTACACCGACGGCGGCGTGGACAGCGTCCAGCTGCGGGTCAAGTCGCAGGCCGACGCGAAGATCGAGCTGCACGCGGATTCGGCGACGGGCGCGCTGCTGGGGACCTGCAACGTGATGTCGACGGCGAACGCCTGGGCCACTCAGACGTGCGCGCTGACTCAACCGGCGACGGGGATGGCGCGCCTCTACCTGGTGTTCAGCGGCGCCATGCACCTCAACTGGCTGAAGTTCGTGGCGGCGACGACCACCACCACCGGCACGGGCGGCCAGAGCGGCGGCATGGCGGGCCGCGCCGGCGGCACGGGTGGCAGCACTTCGACCGGCGCAGGCGGGAGCGTGAGCGGAACCGGTGGCACGACCGGCGGCGGCACGGGCGGCGCCGGCACCGTGACCGGCACGGGCGGCTCGACGAGCGGCGGGGCCGGCGGCAGCGCGAACACGGGCGGCAGCGGCGACGCGAGCGGCGGCACCGGCAGCGGTGGCAACGTCGGCTCGGGCGGCACGACGTCCCCGGGCGCCGGCGGCA
>CAZJMY010000116.1:0-4784 GCA_964546845.1 uncultured Myxococcales bacterium
GCCCCCTTGCATCTTAGCCCCTGTCCCTCTATAAAACCCCGTTCCTCGGGAACACATCATGGCGAAAAAAGGCATTCACCCCGTCTACAAGGCATCGACCATCACCTGCGCCTGCGGCAACAAAGTCGACACGTTCTCGACCCGCGGCACGTTCATGGTCGAAATCTGCTCCAACTGCCACCCGTTCTATACGGGCAAGCAGAAGTTCGTGGACGCCGCCGGCCGCATCGAGCGATTCCAGAAGAAGTACGGCGGCGGCAAGGCCAAGACCGCGCCCGCCTCGTCGTAGAGCTCGTTGCAGCCGAATCGGCCAACCGCCGTCGACCGACGGCGAAGAGCTCGGCGGGTGACTCGTGCTTGACGATCTGCTGCTCGGCAAGCTGGCCGCTGTAGAGGCGCGCTATGAAGAGCTGTCGGGGCTGCTGTCGGATCCCGACGTGCTGGCGAATCGCCAGCAGATGCAGAAGCTCAGCAAGGAGCACGCCGATCTACGGGAGCTGATCGACGTGCTGCGCCAGCACCGCGAGATCGCGCGGAGGGTCGCGGACGCGCGCGAGCTACAGAAGGATCCGGAGATGCGCGACCTCGCGCGCCAGGAAGAGACCGAGCTCTCCGGCGAGCAGGAGCGCCTGGAGAAGCAGCTGAAAGAGCTGCTGATGCCCAAGGACCCGAACGACGAGAAGAACATCCTTCTCGAGATCCGGGCCGGCACGGGCGGCGAGGAAGCGGCTCTGTTCGCCGCCGACCTCTTCCGGATGTACAGCCGGTTCGCCGAGCGCCGCCGCTGGAACGTGGAGATCCTCTCCAGCTCGAACGCGTCGGCGGGGGGGATCCGCGAGATCGTGGCCGGCATCAACGGCCGCGGCGCCTACTCCCAGCTGAAGTACGAGTCGGGCGTCCACCGCGTCCAGCGCGTGCCGGCCACGGAGGCCCAGGGGCGCATCCACACCTCGACGGCCACGGTGGCGGTCATGCCGGAAGTTGAGGATGTCGAGATTGCCATCGACGCCAAGGACCTCAAGATCGACGTCATGCGGTCGGGCGGCCCGGGTGGCCAGTCGGTGAACACCACGGACTCGGCGGTGCGCATCCACCACCTGCCGAGCGGTCTCATCGTGCACTGCCAGCAGGAAAAGTCGCAGCACAAGAACAAGGCCATGGCCATGAAGCTGCTGCGCGCGAAGCTGTACGACATCGAAGAGGAGAAGCGGCAGACGGCCGAGCGCGAGGCGCGCCGCAGCCAGATCGGCTCCGGCGATCGCTCGGAGAAGATCCGGACCTACAACTTCCCGCAGGACCGCCTGACCGATCACCGCATCGGGCTCACGCGCCACAACCTGCCCGGCCTTCTGGACGGCGACCTGGAAGAGGTCATCAACAGCTTGCGCGCCCATTTCCAGGCCGAGGCGCTCAAAGACGCCGAGCGCCCCAAATGACGGCGGCGGCCGAATAGGGCGCGTGGCGCCACGTGGTAACCTGCTCGCCACGGAGCCAGGCTGGTGAAGAATCTTTGGGTAGAAGGTGTTCGAGCCTTTCGACAGCGTGCTGAAGCGCCGCTGGGGAAAATTACGCTTCTTGTCGGCCAGAACAGCACGGGTAAGTCTACATTCTTGGCCTGCGCACGGATCGCATGGGACATCGCAACCCGCGGTGAGGCTGATTTCAACGAGCAGCCGTTTGAGCTGGGCACTTACGACTCAATCGCGCATTACCACGGAGGCCGGGGAGCGCGGGTAACCGAATTCACTATTGGTGCCCAATTTCCGATGCCTCACGGCAGGCGGACTCATCAACAAGATTTGCCGGGGCTCGAATCGCGCTCCGCCGCGACAGCGATCAGCGTCGAGGGAACGTTTCGAGCTGACCACGGCAGTCCTGCGCTAGTACGGTGGAAAATTGATGATGGCGCTCTCTCAGCAAGCGTCATTCGCAGGAACGGAAAGATCGTCGTGAATTGGACTGCTTCCGATTCGGAGCGCGAGTTCGAATTCGACGCTCCGGTCGGCCTGCCATTCCCTTACGTCCTTCGTGTCGGGCCCTCCTTTTCAGGACTTAAAGACAACGACAAGTTCCTATGGCAGCTATCCCGTAGCCTGATGGACGTGGAACGCGCCATGATCCGTCCAAGCGCCCTTGCGCCCGTACGTTCTCGTCCCCGGCGCACATACGACCCCATTCGCGATAGACCGAGTCCAGAAGGGGAACATATACCGGCGCTGCTTTCTCGCCTTCAGGCACAAGGTGGGCACCAATGGGAGGGCCTGTCGCAGGCTCTAAAGAAATTTGGTCAAGAGTCGCAGCTGTTCTCGGAGGTTTCGGTGCGATCTCTGGGCAAGGAGCAGCAGGGCGAGCCCTTTCAGATTCAGGTCAGCATCCCGGGGCAAAAAGGTCCTAGAAATCTCATCGACGTTGGGTATGGGGTCAGTCAAGTCCTACCGATACTCGTTGAGTCTGCGCTTGGTCCTAAGGGGCAGATGCTGCTTCTGCAGCAACCTGAGGTCCACTTGCACCCTCAAGCCCAAGCAGCTCTCGGCACATATTTAGCAAGGGCAGCGGGCGCCGGTACCGCTCAATACATTATTGAAACGCACAGCGACTATCTGGTTGATCGAATCGCGATGGCAATCCGCGATTCTGAGCATCCTCTCAAGGCCAAAGATGTGTCGTTGCTCTTCTTTGAAGCCGACGAGTCAGGAATTTGTCTGCACCGATTAACGTTCAATGAGAACGGCGAGATCGTGAATGCTCCGGTTGGATATCGTCAATTTTTCCTCGACGAACAGGCGCGGTTTTTAGGCGTTGATTGACTGATGTGCATCATCGTCGATGCATGTATGGCGCAAGACGTGTTCGCGGCAGCCCCTAGCGATGATGGCAAACCAATTGTGCGCTGGTTACTAAAGGGCAAGGGATTGCTAATTTATGGAGGCCAACTAAAGAATGAGTTAGTTCAAATGAGCGCTGCGGCTCGGACGTTGGTCGAACTGCGACGTTCAGGACGAGCGTTCGACGCGGAAGCCGATGAACCAGCCCGGTTTGCCGCGGAACTCGCTCTCTGCGAGGCTAACTGCAAATCTAACGACGCGCATGTAGTCGCCTTGGGTCGGGTCTCCGGGGCTAGAACACTTGCCACACGGGACTCCGCGGCGATGGAAGACTTTCGAAACAAGACTTTGATCGCCAAGCCCCGCGGGAAGATCTACCAGCGGCCAGAACACGCGGCACTCCTGGTTCACACGGTCGCGTGCAAAAACCGAGGCGTCTAAGTCCGCGGATGCGCATCGTCGTCCTCGACAGCTTCGCGATCGATCAGGGGGAGCCCGAGACGACCTGGCGCGAGCTGGCGCAGCTGGGCGAGCTGGTCGTGCATCCGCAGACCGACCCGGCCGAAGTGGGCGCGCACGCGCGCGACGCGATCGCCGTCCTGACGAACAAGGTGCCGCTGGGGGCCGCCGACCTGCAGGCGCTTCCGCAGGTGCGGTACCTCGGGATCACGGCGACCGGGACGAACGTCGTCGACCTGGACGCCGCGCGCGCGGCCGGCATCGCCGTGACGAACGTGCCGGGGTACGCGACGGAGTCCGTCGCCGAGCTGGTGTTCGGGTTGATCCTGAAGTTCGCGTTCGACGTCGCGGGCCACAACGCCTCGGTCAAGGCGGGCGTGTGGGCGTCCTGGTCGGACTTCTGCTTTTTCCGGCAGCCGCTGATCGAGCTGGCCGGAAAGACGCTGGTTCTGGTGGGCGCCGGCGCGATCGGCGGCGCCGTCGCCCGCATCGGCGAAGCCTTCGGCATGCACGTGATCCGCGCCGCCGTTCCGGGCGCGCCGGCGCGACCGGGGCAGGTCCGCACGCCGCTCGACGAGGCGCGGCCCGCGGGTGACTTCGTGTCGTTGCACTGCCCGCTGACCGAGCGGACGCGCGGCCTGGTCGGCGCGGCGTTCCTGTCGCGCATGAAGCCGGGCGCGATCCTCGTCAACACCAGCCGCGGCGGCCTGGTCGACGAGGCGGCGCTGATCGCCGCGCTGGAGAGCGGGCGCCTGGGCGGCGCGGGTCTGGACGTGCTGGCGGTCGAGCCGCCGCCCCCCGCTCACCCGTTGACCGATCCACGCGCGCCCTGGGCCGGACGCGTCGTGATCACGCCTCACATCGGCTGGGGGACCGTCGAGGCGCGCGCGCGCCTGGTCGCCGAGGTCACGCGCAACGTCGCCGCGTTTCTGGCGGGCGAGCGGCGCAACCGCGTGGACTGACCGTCAGTCGCGGTCGCCGTTCAGGGTGACGACGACGGTGCGCGCGCCGCCGTGATCGCGGTGCTCGCCCAGGTAGATCCCCTGCCAGGTGCCCAGCGCCAGCCGGCCGTCGCGGATCGGGACCATGACCGACGCGCCGGCCACCACCGATTTCACGTGCGCCGGCATGTCGTCGTCGCCTTCGGCGGTGTGCTGGAAGTACTCGGCGCCCTCGGGCACGGCGCGGTCGAACCAGCGGTCAAGATCGGCGCGCACGTCGGGATCGGCGTTCTCGTTCACGCACAGCGAGGCGGAGGTGTGCTGAATGAAGAAGTGCGCGAGCCCCACCTTGAACCGCGCGAGCTCGGGAAGCGACGACGTCAGCTCCGTGGTGATCAGATGAAAGCCGCGCGCCCGCGGCTTCAGCCGAATCTGCGTCTGGTACCAGGCCATCGAGATGCGTTTAGCATGTTCGACGGGGCCGTGACCCCCGACACCGCCAGGATCGGAAAAGGTTGCCAAAATCCGCAACGAAACTTAATGAAGCACGAACGGGACG
>CAZJMY010000117.1:0-2394 GCA_964546845.1 uncultured Myxococcales bacterium
GTACCTGCAGGGGAAGATGCTGTCCGACGAGATCGGGCGGCCGTTCCCGCCCGCGCGCGCGCTGAACATCGCCGCGCAGATCGCGGACGCGCTGCAGGCCTCGCACGACCAGGGCGTCATCCATCGCGACCTGAAGCCGGGCAACGTCCTGCTGATCGAGCGGGAAGAGACGCCGGACTTCGTGAAGGTGTTCGACTTCGGTCTGGCGAAGCTGATCGGCAAGGACCCGAAGGACGGCGCCGTTCCGACCCACAGCACGGGCGCCGGCATCGTGATGGGGACGCCTTTCTACATGAGCCCCGAGCAGTGCTCGGGCGCGCTGGAGATCGACCACCGGTGTGACATTTATGCCCTGGGTGTGATTCTTTTCGAGATGCTGACTGGCTGCGTCCCGTTCACGGGCGAGGGCTACGGCGAGGTCATGCTCAAGCACGTGAACGAGGCCCCGCCCCCGGCCTGCGCGCTGGTGCCGACGCTGCCGGCGGCCATCGACCAGATCCTGCAGCGGGCGATGGCCAAGGCCCCCGCCCATCGCTTCCAGACGATGGCCGAGCTGCGGCTCGCGTTGCTGGATCTGGCGGCGACGTTCTCGGCGCCGCCCGTGGTCGAGGCGCGGCCGCGCCGGCTCAGCGGGCCCAGCGAGATCCTGCGCGGCGGCACCGGAGAGCTGATCCATGTCGAGAGCCCCCGCCCGAAGCGAAAGCACCGCGGGATGTTTCTGGCCGGAGCTGCCGCGGTGGCCGTGGCGGCCGTCGCGAACGTCGGTTTCCGACGGGCGGCGCCGCCCGTCGCCGCCGCCGTGCCCGCCGCCGCCAGCCACGCCCCCGCGAACCCGGACGCCGTGCGCGTGAACTTCAGCTCCGATCCGGACGGCGCGACGGTCTCGCGAAAGGACGGCACGGTGCTGGGGACCACGCCGCTGTCGACCGAGATCGCGTACAGCGACACGGCCGTCGAGGTCGTGCTCCGAAAGCCGGGGTTCCAGCCCAAGACGGTCGCCTTCGTTCCAAACATGCCGATCCCGGTGGTGGCCGTGTTGCGGAAGGACGCGGCTCGCCCGGCGGAGCGAACGCCGCCGGCCGCGCCCGACACCGCCAGCCGCGCGCGCCCGACGACGCGCGCCTCGGTCGCGAGCGCGCGGCCGCGTGCCACGGCTTCGGCCGGAACGACGCGCGTCAGCGACGTCGACCGCGACGACGACGTGATGGCGCCGACGACCTGGTGAGCCGGCGGCGCCCGGCGATGCGGCTCAGTCGGCGCCGGTCAGGAGCACGGGCTTGCAGGTTCCGCCCGCGGACGCGTCGCTGACCATGCAGCCGGCCTTCTGCGGCTGAACGCACAGGATCGCGGGACAAACCCCGCTGTGCGGGCACCCCGCGTCGGTGTACTGCGTGCGCAGAGCGTTCAACTTCGTGTTGTCGTTCACGTACTGCGCGCAGCCCGGGCAACCCGTCAGTGGCCCGACCAGCGCCGTGTCCTCGCACTGGTGCTCGACGCCCGGGCTGCAGGATTGGGCGATCGGCAGCGCCGCCTGGAACGCGGCCGCGATCTCGTCGCAGCTCTGGCCGCCGTGTCCACCGGCGCCGCCGCCCGCTGCTCCACCGGCGCCCGCGCGGCCGCCCGCGCCGGAGCTGCCGGCGGTTCCGCCGCCGCGCCCGGCCTCGCCAGCGCCTGCCACGCCGCCTTCGCCTCCACGGCCTCCCTTGCCCCCTTTGCCCCCCGCCCCCGTCGCCCCGCCGCGCCCGCCGGTGCCCGGGACACCTCCGGCGCCGCCCGTCGCTCGCCCACCGGCGCCGCCACCGGTCCCCGTCGTCCCGGCCGCGCCGCCCGCCTGACCTCCGGTGCCTTGCCCAGGGGTGCCGCCCGTCCCGCCGACCGTGGACACCGACCCGCAGCCCGCGGCCATCCAGGCGAACCCCAAGCCCAGAACGAGCGAGCCAAAAAGGGAGCGACGCTTCATCCCGTCAATCATGCGCCCACAGCTCAGCAACTGCTGGACCAAAACGCCGGCCGCCGGCCGTTCCCTGGCTGCGGCGCCGCGTCTCAACATTCTGACACCCGTCATCAGTTTGTCGGCGCGTGTCATCCGGTTTGTCGACCTGGCGGTTGACGGGCCGGGGGGGCACGGCAAGACTCCGAAATTCTATGAAGCCTTCGAAAACCCTCTCGGTTCTGTTGGTTTGCCTGTCGAGCGCCTGCGGCGCCGGTGGGTCCGGCGCGGGCGGGACGGGCGGCGGGTCGGGCGGAGACGCGCACGGGGGTAGCCCGGGCAGCGGCGGCACCGGCACCGGCGGCAACGCGAGCGGTGGACGCGGCGGCAGCCCGGCCAGCGGCGGCACCGGCGGCGCGGCGACCGGAAGCGGCGGCAGCGCGACGGGCGGCAGCGCGGGCACC
>CAZJMY010000118.1:0-3437 GCA_964546845.1 uncultured Myxococcales bacterium
GGGAGCCGCCACGGGCGGTTCACTGGGGACGGGCGGCGCGGGCGGCAAGGGCGGCGCGATCGCCACGGGCGGGGCGGGCGGGGCGCCTGGCTGTTCCGGCACGATGCGCCCCTGCAACGGCGCGTGCATCGCCGCCTCCGAGTGCTGCGGTGGCTGCGGCGGGAACACGCCCGTTTGCAGCGCCGGCACCTGCGTCAAGCGCAGCCTGGGCGACGGGTGCAGCATCGACGCCGAGTGCGGGACCAACCACTGCGCCGATCAGCACTGCTGCGACAGCGCGTGCGACGGCCAGTGCGAGTCCTGCAAGGTCGCCGGCAGCGTCGGGACGTGCGTTCCCGTCACGACGCCCAGAACCGCCTGCGGCGGCAGCGGCGCCTGCGCCGGCTCTTGCGACGGCACGGCGCAGAACCGGAAGGCCTGCGTGTTCCCCGGAAGCAACACCTCGTGCGGCGCGGCGTCCTGCTCGAACAGCACGCTGACGACGGCCCGGACCTGCAACGGGGCCGGCACCTGCGGGGCGGCGACGATGATGACGTGCAGCTTCGGCTGCCGCACCGACGGAACGGTCGGCTGCGCGACCACCTGCGCCAGCAGCAATCAGGCCCTGTGCGGCGGGACCTGCGTCGACGTCCAGTCCAGCGCGGCCCATTGCGGCTCGTCCTGCCAGGCCTGCAGCGGCGCGACGCCGAAGTGCTCGTCAGGGTCGTGCGTCCAGTGTGTCGCGACCAGCGACTGCTCGGGGCAGGGAATGACCTGCACGGCACAGAACACCTGCCGGTGCGGCGCCGGCTATCACGCCTGCGGGGCGGTGTCGACGCCCTGCTATTCGGACACCGACGTCGCCCACTGCGGAAACGGCTGCACGGATTGCCGCCAGCCCAACGCCAACGCCGCTTGCGGGCAGGGCGATCTCTGCGCCAACACCTGCAAGAGCACGGTGTACACCCTCTCGTGCCCGGCCGTCGCCGGCAGGCCGAACTGTTCCCAGTGGACCTGGGAGTCGGCGACCACGGAAGGGTGGGAGCTGGCCCCGCTGGACTCCGCTCACAACGCCGCGACAGGCCCGCTCACCACCTCCACCGCGGAGCACATCGCGGGCTCGTCGCGATCGCTGGCCGTCAATTACAACAACGGCGATGCGTCCAGCCCGAAGTACATCGAGATCCGGGTGAAGCTCTGTGCCGGCGGCAACGTCCTGAACCTGACCGGCAAGCACATCTCCTGGAGCTACCACCTGAGCCACCCCTCCGCGGGCGGCTACAACTACTTCATCGTGTACCCGTCCTCGGACTTCGGCGGAGCGGGGGGCCTGTTCGACTTCAACGCGGACGGCGACGGCACCTGGCACACGTTCAACTACGACCTGTCCCAGCCCTTCGACCAGGTCGCGGCGATCGGCTTCCACCTCGAGCTGACGGAAGGCTGGCAAGGCACCATCTACATCGACGACCTCTCGATCTATTGACGCCGCGCCGCCCGCTCAGAAGGTGCTGGTGGTGGTGCGGGACGGGCACGACGCGCTGGTCGTCCCCGTCGCGGGGTACGTCGCCGTCTGCGCGAGCAGGCTCCCGACGCTGGCCTTGCGGACGGGGTCGCCGACCGGCTGGACGAACACGTTCGACAGGCTGTAGACCACCGCCGTCAGCGACGTGGGAATCGTGCAGGTCGTCCCGTAAGTCGTCATGGTCGCCAGGCCCACCGTCGGATTGAAGGACAGCGTCAGGACCTTGCCGGCGATGGTCGCCTTCGTGCCGCGCTCTTGCTTCGTGGGATCGACCGACGTGTTGAGGGGGCAGGTGGAGGTCGACGTGGTCGGCGCGGTGATCGACACACCGTTGTCGACGTCCTCGGCGAACGTGGGGCCCGCCGGTTCGATCGGCTCGCTGAACGTGATGTCGATGGTGGCCGCGTAGGCGTTCATGCCCGGCGCCGGCGGGGTGCACTTGTCGGCGTCGGTGCCCAGGATGCGCAGCGGCGCTTTCAGATCGGGCTGCAGCGTGAGGGACAGGCTGGTCACCGCGCCCGCCGTGAGCACACCGCCGGTCGTCGTGCTCCCGCCCGGGAACGGCTGGTAGCCGTCGACCCCGAAGATGGCGACCTGGTAGCTGACGCCGTAGATGAGCGCGCCGTCCGGGATCGTCGCCGAGCCGTCGGTGAACGCCTGGCTCACCGTCTGCGTGAGCAGGTCCTCGTCGTTGGCCCATTCGCGGTCCGTCGTGAGGGGGCCCTGCTGAACCGCCGGAGACGAAACGGGCGTCAGTCGCAGCGTGCCGGCGGCGCGCGCCGGCGGCGGGTTGCTGACCAGGGCGTCCGCCTTTTCAATCGTGAGCGTGACCTTCGAGGCCTGCAGCGCGGCGGGAAACAGGCGCAGCGCGTACTCGAACGTCTGCACGGTCCCCTTCGACGAGGCGCCCTCGGTCATCTGCAGGGCCTTGGGGATGTCGAACCCCGGGTTGTTGGACACGAAGGGGCGATAGCCGGTCGCCGCGACGTAGACCGAGTAGTCCTGCCAGACAGGGAGCGGATCCGTGGAGACGAAACGGCCGTCGTCCTCGATCTTCACGTGCACCACCTGATCGCGGTACTGGACGCTCATGGCGGTGATGGAGGCGGAGGGCAGTCGCTGTCCGGTGGCCCCGTCGTAGACGTACCCGACCAGGTACACCTGATGCTTCGCGACCGAGTCGCCCCCGCCGCTGCTGCTGCCACACGACGGGGCGGTCATCAGCGCCACCACCGCCAGCGTCCAGATGCTGCAACCAGGAACCCAACCCCTCGGCCGATTTTTGATCATGGCGCCGCATCGTAAACGGCGACACGCAAAACTGAGAAGTTTTCGCGCGGCCAGATCAACGTCAGAGTGCCGGCGCGCGCCGTTCGAGTACAATCCCGCTCCTCCGGAGGAGTGGCCGAGTGGTCGAAGGCGACGGTCTTGAAAACCGTAGCGCGAAAGCGCCGGGGGTTCGAATCCCTCCTCCTCCTCCTCTGAACCTCACTCCGGCTCAGCCGGTGGTGGCGGCCGGCGGGCCGATCGTCGGTTTTCTGGCATTCGTGTTATGCTCGGCGCTTCGGTTGGTCTAACTTTTCACCCGCACGGGCGGTGATGATGAAGCGCGTCGTTTTGTTCGGGTCCTTCGCAGCCTTGCTCGCCCTCTGGGGCGGCGGGTGCCAGGGTCCGGACGAATACTTCCGGGCCAATGGCCAGGAGACCGGCAGCGGCGGTGTCCCGGCCGGCTCGGGCGGCGCGACGTCCACCGGGGGCGTGGCTGCTGGCACCGGCGGACGCGCGACGGGCTCGGGCGGCGTGATCGGCACCGGCGGGCGCAGCCAGCCGGGCACGGGCGGGACGGTCAGCACCGGCGGATCGACCGGGACGGGCGCCCGGGGCACGGGCGCGGGCGGCGCGGTCGCCACGGGCGGCACGACGGGCACGACCG
>CAZJMY010000119.1:0-2924 GCA_964546845.1 uncultured Myxococcales bacterium
GTCGCTGGACCTGGAGGCCAACAAGCCGGGGGACGTCGACCAGATGGTGGCGACGTTCCTCGCCACGCTGCCCCCCGCGCTGCCGCCGCCGCCGCCCGCGCCCGCCCCGCCCAGCCCACCGGCGCCGGCGGCGCCCGCCGAGCCCCTGTCGCCGCCCACCCCCGTCGAGCCACCCGCGCCGCCCGCGTCGTGAGCGAACCGGCGCCCACCCGGCGGGGCCAACCGCCGGGCCTGTTCCTGCTGTTCCTGGTCGAGATGTGGGAGCGCTTCTCCTACTACGGGATGCGCGCGATCCTGGTGCTGTTCGTCGCCGACAGCGCGCGCGGCGGGATGGGCTGGTCGGCCGCCTCGGCCAGCCGCCTGTTCGGCTATTACGGCTTCGCCGCCTATGCGCTGCCGGTCCTGGGCGGCGTCGTGGCGGATCGCTGGTGGGGGACGCACCGCTCGATGGTCGTGGGCGGCGCCATCATCGCCGCCGGCCACTTCTGCATGGCGGTGCCGTGGACGCCCACGTTCTTTCTGGGCATGGCGCTGGTCGCGATCGGCACCGGCTTCTTCAAGGTCAACGCCTCGACCATGGTCGGCCAGCTCTACGGCGAACGCGATCCGCGGCGCGACGGCGGGTTCACCATCTTCTACATGGGCGTCAACGTCGGCGCTCTCCTGGGGCAGCTGGCCTGCGGCTACCTGGGCGAGAGCCCGCGCTGGGGCTGGCACTACGGGTTCGGATGCGCGGGCGTGGGGATGCTGTGCGGCCTGGCGCTGTACGTGCGTCTCAAGCGGCGCTACCTGGGCGACATCGGCGACCGCCCCAGCCGCGCCCGCGCCGTCGAGACGAACGCGACCGGACCGCTGACGCGGGACGAACGCGATCGGCTGCTGGCGCTGCTGGTGATCATGGTGTTCACGATCCCGTTCTGGATCGCGTTCGAGCAGGCCGCTTCGTCGATGAACTTCTTCGCCGAGCAGCGGACGGACCGCGCGCTGGGGCACTTCGTGGTCCCGGCCTCCTGGTTTCAGTCGATCAACCCGGCCGTGCTGATCCTGGCCGGCCCGCTGTTCGCGTCGGCCTGGACGGCGCTGGGCCGCCGCGGGCGCGAGCCCAGCACGCCGGCCAAGATGACCGGCGCGCTGGTCCTGCTGGCGGTCGGGTTCATGTTCATGGTCGCCGGCGCGCGGCGCAGCGACGGCGGCGCGCTGGTCAGCGCCTGGTGGCTGACGCTGGCCTACGCCTTCCACACCTTCGGCGAGCTGTGCCTGTCTCCCATCGGGCTGTCGCTGGTGACCAAGCTGGCGCCCCTCAAGCTTTCGGCGTTGCTGATGGGCGTCTGGTTCCTGTCCACGGCCATCGCCGAGCTGCTGGCCGGGCAGCTGGCGGCGCTCACGGATCGCGTGGCCCGCGGCGAGCTGTTCCATGTGTTCGGCGGGCAGGCCGACTTCTATTTCATCTTCGTGGTCATGTCGCTGGGCGCCGCGGTCGCGCTGGCGGCGGTGACGCCCTGGCTGCGCCGCCGCATGCACGGGCTGGACAGCTGAATTGAAAATCGGCGCCGGGGCGCTCGCCTTGCTACTGTGGAAGGCCGTGAGCGCGTCCGATCCGTTCGCCTGGCTGGAAGACGGCGAGGCGCCGGCCGTCCAGCAGTGGACGCAGGCGCAAAACGCGCGGACGCGCGCCTACCTGGACGGGCTGCCCGGGCGCGCCGCGCTGGGCGAGCGGTTCCGGGCGCTCTACGGGATCGGCGCGCTGGGCGTCCCGGTCTCGCGCCCCCACCGTCATGGCCGGCGGCTCTTCTACACGCGACGCGACGGGGGCCAGAACCAGCCGGTGCTGTACGTGCGCGACGGGGACGGCCCCGAACGCCCGCTGGTCGACGTCAACGGCGCGCCCGGCGGCCCCGTCCGGGCGCTGGACTGGTGGTTCCCGTCGGACGACGGGGCCCGCGTCGCCTACGGCGTCAGCCCCGACGGCAGCGAGGAATCGACGCTCCGCGTGCGGGACGTCGCCTCCGGTCACGACCTGGCGGACGTCATCGCGCGGACGCGCGCCTGTTCGCTGGCCTGGACGCCGGATGGCGGCGGTTTCTATTACACGCGGTACCCCCGCCCCGGCGAGGTGCCGGCCGGCGAGGAGCAGTACCACCGCGCCGTCTTTCATCATCGCCTGGGCGACGACCCCGCGCGCGATGCGCGGATCTTCGGCGAGGGACGCGACCAGACCGACTGGCCCAGCGTGGACCTGTCGCCCGACGGGCGCTGGCTGGCGATCACCGTCAGCCAGGGCTGGTCGAAGAGCGAGGTGTGGCTGCTCGACCGGGCCGGCGCCGGCAGCCCCGCCGTGGCCGTCGCCACCGGCGAGCAGGCCCGGTTCGACGTCGTCGAGGTGCGCAACGACCGGCTGTACCTCCTCACCACCAGCGGCGCGTCGCGCGGGCGGATTGTGGTCGTCGACCCGCAGGTCCCACAGCGCGCGCGCTGGCGTGACGTCGTTCCGGCGGGCGAGGACGTCCTGGAGCAGGCCGCCTATTTCCACGGCGGGCTGGTGGTCGCGTCGCTGCACGACGCGGCCGCGCGGCTGCGTCTCTTCGACGCCGACGGCGCGCCCCGCGGCGAGGTCCCCCTGCCCGGCCTGGGCGCGCTCACCGGGCTGACGGCCGCGCGGGACACCGCCGAAGTGCACTTCGGCTTCGCCGGATTCTTCGCGCCGACGACGATCTTCCGCGTCGTGCCGGGACACGCCCCCACCGTCTGGCGGGCCCTCCCCTCCCCCGTCGACGCCGCGGCGTTCGAGGTCCAGCGGGTCATCGTCACGTCGCGCGACGGCACCCGGCTGCCGCTTTTTCTCGCGCATCGCAAGGGCGTTCCGCGCGACGGAAGCGGGCCCGCCGTCCTGTACGGCTATGGCGGCTTCGCCGTGAACATGCTGC
>CAZJMY010000120.1:0-5005 GCA_964546845.1 uncultured Myxococcales bacterium
GGGTCGGGCTTGGTGTAGCCCGGCACCGTGTAGGCCGTCGGCGTGGTTTGGAACGCGCCCGTCTTGTCGGGCACGGGGTCGTCGGCCATCGCGCGCGAGGCGGATAGGCCGACCAGCGCCACGGCCAAGGCCATGGCGGCAAGCCAGCGTCGTTTGCGGTGAATGCGGTCGGTCCTGGTCATCTTGTGCCCTCTCTTGTTTGGTTCTGTTCTCAAACTGGAAATCACCACTGGGCCTGCATCTTTCGGCGCAGGCGATTCGCCCACAGCGCGCCCACCAGCGAGCCGGCTTGCATCATGAGAAAGAACACCAGCGTCACGAACGCGTGGTGCTGCAAGCCGAAGTAGATCCCGATGGTGGCGACCGCGATGGCGGCCTGGACGGACTTGAACGTCTTCTTGTAGTGGTCCCACATGGCGGGCACGTATGAGCAAGGGCGATGCCGACGCACATGGCGTCTCGATTCCCGCCTTTGCTTTCAGGTGCTTGCGGGATCTCGATCCGCGGCGGTCATCACGCGGACCAATCCTGGAAATCTCTGCGAAACGTGCCGGTCATCAGCCCGAATCAAGCGCGCCAGCGACTCGGGCAAACCGCCAACGCGAATTCGCGTTGTGCAAAAGCCCGTGGCGTCGTCAGCCGCGCTTCTGGCGGCGGTAAACGGTCGAGGGATCGACGCCCAGGATCTCGGCGGCCTTCAGCTTGTTGCCGCCGACGAACTTCAGCACCGCGGCGATGTAGCGCTCTTCCAGCTCGTGAAGCGTCAGCGGGTTCTGCAGCAGCCGCGGGATGGGATCGCTGGTCCACGCCGGCCCCAGCGCGCGCTTGACGTCGTCCAGCCGCGCGTGCGGATGCGCGGCGGTCACGACCAGGCGCTCGACCAGGTTCTCGAGCTGGCGCACGTTCCCCGGCCAGTCGCAGCTGGCCAGAAACTCCAGCGCCTCTGGCTCGAACCCGGCCAGGACGGAGCGCGACGACTTTTCCAGGCTCTGCCGCAGGAAGTGGTCGACGAGAAGCGGAATGTCCTCGGGCCGCTCGCGCAGCGGCGGCACGCGGACGCGCAACACGTCCAGCCGGAAGAACAGATCCTCGCGGAAGGCGCCCTGCTCGACCAGCACCGACAGGTCCTTGTGCGTGGCGGCGATGCAGCGGACGTCGACCGTGCGGGTCGTCTCCGAGCCGACCGGGCGCACCTCGCCCGACTGCAGCACGCGCAGCAGCTTGCCCTGCAGCGACAGCGGCAGGTCGCCGATCTCGTCCAGGAAGATCGTGCCGTCCTGCGCCTCGACGAAGAGGCCGCGCCGGCTGGTCGACGCGCCCGTGAACGCGCCGCGCGCGTGACCGAAGAGCTCGCTCTCGAGCAGGTGCTCGGGCAGCGCCGCGCAGTTCACGGCCACGAAGGACCGGTCCGCCCGGGGGCCGCTGGTGTGGATCGACAGCGCGACCAGCTCTTTCCCGGTGCCGGTCTCGCCGGCGATCAACACCGACGACGTCGCGTCGGCGACCTGCGCGATGAGGGCCCGCAGCTGCCGCATGGCCAGGCTGTTCCCCATCAGCTTGCGCGACGTCAGGTTGCTGCGAAGAGTCCGGCGCAGCAGCGCATTTTCGCTGGTGAGCGCCCGCTCGCGGCAGGCCCGCTCGACCAGCGCGCGCAGCGTCTCCAGCGCGAAGGGCTTGGTGACGTAATGATACGCCCCGCGGCGCATGGCCTCGACGGCGGTCTCGACGGCGCCGAACGCCGTCATGATGATCACCGGCGTCCCCGGGTCGGCCTGCTTGATCCCCGCCAGCAGGTCCAGCCCGTCGCCGCCCTTCATGCGCAGGTCCGTGACGACGACGTCCGTCGGGTCAGCCGTGAAGGCGGCCAGCGCCTTGGCGCCGTCGTGCGCGACGCGGGTCTGAAAGCCGGCGGCCGCCAGATCGTTGGCGATGGTCTGCGCCATGTCCGGAACGTCGTCGACGACCAGCGCGCTGAACTTAGACATCGGCCTTCTCCTTCTGAACCAACGGCAGGGCTGCCTCGGGGGTGGCGGGCCACAGCACGGTCACGGTCGTCCCCTCGCCCACGGCGCTCTGCACGTCGATCTGTCCGGCGTGGTTGCGCACGATGCCGGCGGCGATGGCCAGCCCCAGCCCCGTGCCCTCGCCGCGCGGCTTGGTCGTGAAGAACGGCTCGAAGATGGCGGTCAGGTTCTCCGGCGGGATGCCGGTCCCGCGATCGGCGACCGCGATCCGGACCATGTCGCCCGGTGCCCGCCGCGCGGACAGCCGCACGCGCTGGCCCGGCGGCGAGGCGTCGCACGCGTTGAGGAGCAGGTTGACCAGCACCTGCTGCAATTGATCGGCGTCGGCGGTGAGCATCGGCAGGTCCTCGCTGAGGTCCAGGTCCATTTGCAAACGCCGTGCCTCCAGTTTCAGCTGCAGCAGCTCGCGGCTTCGTTCTACCACCGGCGCCAGCGGCACCGCCCGCTTCTCCAGCGGCGAGCGCCGAGAAAAATCCAGCAGCTGGCGAACGGTCGAGGAGATCTGGTCGACCTGCTTGATGACGACCCGCAGGTCTTCGCCGCCCGGCGTCCCGTCCACCCGGCGCAGAACCTGCTCGGCCCGGCCCCGGACGACGCTCAAGGGCGTGCCGATCTCGTGCGCGATCTCGGTGGCCATCACGCCCACGGTGATCAGCCGGTCGGCGCGCACCAGCTGGTTCTCCATCTCGCGCGCCTGCGCCAGCGCCTGCGCGTACCGCAGCTGATTCGCCAGCTCGACGGCCCGGCGCTCCTGCCGGAACAGAATCAACCCGACGGCGGCGACCACCACCGCGGCGGAGATCGCGGTCGTCAGGATTCGCAAGAGCGCGCCCCGTTCCCTCGCCATCACGGGCTGCGCCGACGCAATCCACGTGACCAGCCAGTTGCCGGTCGGGCGCGCCACCGGCTCGGAGACGCGCAGCGCCGACGCCGGGAACA
This sequence comes from uncultured Myxococcales bacterium, assembly GCA_964546845.1. Taxonomy (GTDB): domain Bacteria; phylum Myxococcota_A; class Polyangia; order Fen-1088; family Fen-1088; genus JADGRB01. The sequence continues at coordinate 2,964 of CAZJMY010000120.1, forward strand.
GCCCCAGGCGTTCCGCCTCGCGCGCATCCAGACGGTAGGTGCGCCCGCGGGCGCCGCGCAGGGTTTCGGCGGCCGCAGCCGGGCTGGGGCGGCAACCCGCGGCCGTCTCACACCCCGACCAGACCACGCCTGCGGGGTCGGTGACGAACAGCCGGCCGCCGGCCAGCTGCGGCCACGCCACGGCGCGCAGCAGCAGCGCGGCGTCGCTGACGACCACGATGGCGCCGCCGCCGCGGACGGGTGTCGCGTAGAGGAGCAGGGACCGATCGCCGACGTGAGCCGGCGCGCCCAGGCGTTCGGCGCCGGCCGCCGCGACGGCCGCTCCCAGCGTCCGGACCTGAGGCAGCAGGACGTCGGCCGTGGCGGGTGGCTCCGTCGGATCGACGGCCAGCACCTCGATTCGACCGTCCGCGTCGACGAGCCCGATGACCCGGTAGTGGACGACCACCACCGCCAGCGCGCGGAAGGCGCTCTCCCAGACGCGACGCTCGGTGCCAGGGTCGATCACACAGGAACCCTGGGAGGGTTCCGTGGGCCTCCCGCGACGACCGCCCTGGGCGGAGCCGACCTCCGTCGACGCGCACCCCGGCGCGCGCAGCGAACGCTCGACCATGTCGGCCAGCATCCGGATGTCCTGGTGCAACGAATCCAGGCGCGACAGCGCGGCGGCGGAGGCGCCCACCTGGCGGCCGGCCTCGGCCGTGAAATCGGACAGCACGCGCTCCTGCTCGACCGTCGCGGAGGACAACGCGGTGCCCACGATCGCGACCAGAGCGACCAGGCCGATGACGACGCCGGCGGAGGTTCTCACCCGCCGCAATCCTACGCCCGGGGATCCCGGCTGTCCCGTACGGCCCGAATACGACTGCAAGCGAGACATTTCCCAGGCGGCGGCGGACATTTTCCCGGTGTGCGCGACGGGCGCGCGGCGAAGCCCCCGCCACGGCGCGAGCGGCGTTGGTACGCCCTGTGCTTCGAGGACCGACATGCCCCGCCGCCGCTGCCGCCACCGCCACCCGGCGGCGTGGCGCGCGGTCGCGAGCCTGCTCGTGCTGGGCGTCCTCGGCGCTTCCCATGCCGCCCTGGCTGCCCTGGCCGCCCCGGCCCAGCCCCGGCGCGGGATGACGCTGCCCGAGGCGCTGGCCTACGCGCGCCAGCACCAGCCGTCGCTCGCAGGCGCGCTGGCGCGCGTGGCGGCCGCGGCGGCCGACGCCCGGGTCGCCCGCGCGCAGTGGCTTCCGTCGTTCGGCGCCACGGCTCAGGCGTTCGAGGGGACGACCAACAACAGCACCGCCTCGTACGTCGGCGTCCCGGAGGTCGCGCTGCCGCGCATCGGCGGCACGCCCACCAGCAGCACGGGCACGTTCCGGCCGTCGACGTCCACTCTGGCCGCCGTCGGGGGCACCCAGGAGGTGTTCGACTTCGGCCGCATCGCCGCGCAGGCCGCGGCGGCCGACGCCAGCTACCAGGCCGAGAAGCATCGCGCGGACGCGGAGCGCCTGCGCGTCGACCTGGTCGTCAAGGACGCGTTCTTCGGCGTGCTGGCCGCCCGCGCGGTGCTGGAGGCGGCCCAGGGGGCGTTCGCCCGCGCGCAGGCCCATCGCGACATGGCGGCGGCGCAGGTGAAGACCGGCCTGCACGCGCCCATCGAGCTGACGCGCGCAGAGGCAGACCTGACCCACTTCGACGTCGCGCGGGTGCGCGCGGCCGGCGGGCTGGCCTCGGCGCAGTCGGTGTTCGCGGCCGCGGTCGGCGCCGACGATCTGATGCTGGACGCCCTGGGACAGGCGCCGCCGGAGCCGCCGCCGCCGCCCGTCGAGCAGGGGCTGAAGGCCGCCGTCGATCGCGACCCGCTGCTGCTGGAGGCGCGCACGCGCGTGCAGGCCGCCGACGCGCTGACACGCGCGATCGCCGCCCAGCTGCGGCCGGACCTCTCGCTGACGGGGGCGTTCTCGGGGCGGGCTGGAACCGCGACGCCCAGCAGCGGCCCGCTGTCGCCGGACTACGGCCCGCTGCCCACGATCGCGAACTGGGACGTGGGC
>CAZJMY010000121.1:0-5995 GCA_964546845.1 uncultured Myxococcales bacterium
GTCGCGGCGCCGCACGCCTTCGGTGATCTTCTCTTCGGCGCGCTTCTGCTCGGTCACGTCGCGGAAGATGGCGATGACGCCCACGAGGCGCCCCTCGCGATCGCGCAGCGGGAGCCGGCTCACGACGTCCCACGCGTCGACTCCCGCGGCGGACACGCGGCGTTCCAGGCTGTAGTGCTGGGCCTGCCCCGTCCGCAAGACGGCTTCGTCGGTCTGATACATCGCGACGGCCGCCGCGTGATCGGGCAGCTCGAAGACGGTCTTGCCGATGGCGTCGCTGGCGCTCTTCAGGCCCAGGCGCGCGGCCATCGTCTCGTTGACGCGAATGAAGCGTCCGTTCGCGTCCTTGAAGTAGATGGCGTCGGCCATGGTCTGCAGCAGGCTGTTGAGCAGATGTCGCTCGTGGAAGAGCGCGTCCTCGGCCTGCTTCAACACCGTGACGTCGATGGCCGTCAGCACCACGCCGGCGACGGTCCCCTTCACGCGGTACGGCAGGATGCGCAGGAAGAACGACCGGTGATCGAGGTCGCGCATCTCGCGTTCGATCGGCGTGCCGGTCTGCAGCACCCTCTTCAGATCGGCCACCAGCTCCGGGTGATCGACCTTGTGGGCGAACGTCTCGATCGACCGATCGACGTCGTGCGGGACCAGGTCGAAGATCTTCGCGATCTGGGGCGTGAACTTCCGGATGCGCAGCCGGTCGTCCAGGAAGATCGTGCCGACGTCCGTGCTCGCCAGCAAGTTGTCCATGTCGTTGGTGAGCTCGGTCAGCTCGGCGATCTTGCGCTGGTACTCGGCGTTGACGGTGTACAGCTCCTCGTTGACGCTTTGAAGCTCCTCGTTGGTGCTCTGCAGCTCTTCGTTCGACGTCTGCAGCTCCTCGTTCGAGGCCTGCAGCTCCTCGTTGCTGGTCTCCAGCTCCTCGATCGCCGACTGCAGGTTCTCCTTGGTGTAGGCCAGCTCGGCCTCCAGCGCGCCCAGCTGCTGGCGCGACACCTGGTCCAGGTCGACCTCCGTTTCGTCCCCGCGCCCCGGGCGCTCGCTCTGCTCGACGGGTTCGAACGACACCAGCAGGTTGGGGGTGGCGGCGTTCCGCCCGCCCACCCGCCGGATCATCACCTTGTAGGCCGCGGTCTTGCCGTCGACGGCGATGCGCACGCCGTTGTAGACGATCGTCGACGGATCCGTGAGGGCCCGCTTGAGGCCGCCCACCAGGACCATCTTCAGCTCGCCGTCCACGAAGTCCAGCACGTCCAGCTCTTGCCGGCCGTCGCGCGGCCGCAAGAACTTGCTGGCGCCGCCGAACGAATGCACCAGCTCCCCGCGGTCGTTGACCAGCAGGCTGGGCGGCATCATGTCGTCCAGGATCGCGTCGTACGTCGAGAGCAGCTGCGCCAGCGAGTAGCGGCGCCCCGCCGGCTGCACGGGGATCCGCAGCTCGCCGGCCGTGACCGGCGCGAACCGGCGGTCGACGGTGGTGCGCGCGTCGCTGTACTTGCGGTACAGGCGCCAGGCCTTGTCGATGGGGGTGAACGATTGGCCCATCGAGGCGGTGGTCTCGCTGGGCCCCAGGAAGAGAACGCCGTCTCGGTTCAGCGCGAAGTGGAACAGCGACAGCACCTTCTGCTGCACGGCCGGCTGCAGGTAGATGAGCAGGTTCCGACAGGTGATGAGATCGACCCGCGTGAACGGCGCGTCGCGAACCACGTCGTGCTGCGCGTAGACGATCATCTGCCGCAGGTCCGGCACGACCTGGTACAGGTTGCCGACTTGCCGGAAGTACCGCCGGATCCGATCCTCCGAGAGGTTCGCCAGCGCCGCCTCGTCGTACATGGCGTTCGCGGCCCGCTCCAGCGAACCGCGGTGGACGTCGGTCGCGAAGATCTTCACGGCGCGCGGCCCGCGCGTCTCCATCAGGTCGTGAAGGACGATCGCCAGCGAGTAGGCCTCCTCGCCGGTAGCACAACCGGCGACCCACACGCGCAGCGGCGTCTCGGGCGGCGTCCGGTCCAGCAGCTCGGGCAGAATCTTTTTCTCCAGCAGCTCGAAGGCGGAGGGGTCCCGGAAGAAGCAGGTCACGCCGATCAACAGGTCCCGGTACAGCAGGTCCAGCTCGTCGTGATCGCGGCGCAGGCGGCGCACGTACTCGTCGATGTCGTTCGAGCGCGCCAGCACCAGCCGGCGCTCGATGCGACGGGTGACCGTGCTCGGCTTGTAGTGCGTGAAGTTGATCCCGAACTCTTCCTCCAGCATGGCGTACACGGCGGACAGGCCGTGCGGCTCGATGGCGGAGACCGCCGTCGGCAGGGCCTGCCGCTCGGCGAAGCGGGCGATCAACGCGCGCGGGATCTCGGCGGGGGGCAGCAGGTCATCGGCGACGCCCGCCTCGACAGCCGCCCGGGGCATGCCGTCGAACTGGGCGGTCTCCGGATCCTGCACGATGACCACGCCACCGGCCGCATGCACGTCCTGAAGGCCGCGCGATCCGTCCGTGCCGCCGCCGGACAGCACGACGGCCGCCGCCCGCCGCCCGCAGTCCTGGGCCAGCGACCGGAAGAACACGTCCACCGGCAGCGTCAGCTCGGTCTGGGGGTCGCGGTCGCTCAGCAAGAGGCGGCCGTCCGAGATGATCATCTCCTTGCCCGGCGGAATCAGGTAAACGCGGTCCGGCTCGATGGCGACGCCGTTTTCGACCGTGCAGATCGGCATGCGTGTGTGGCGCGCCAGCAGCTCGCCCATGATGCTCTTGAAGTCCGGCGACAGGTGCTGGACCACGACATAGGCCATGCCGCTGGCGGGCGGGACATTGTCGAAGAACAGCTCGAGCGCCTCCAGGCCGCCGGCCGAGGCGCCGACCCCGACGACCGTTACAGGCTTTTGCGTTGGCTCTCCGTCCCGCATGTTTCCGCCGGTTTCCGAGGGGCCGTATCGACCCATCCGTTACCTTAAGCATCAGGTTCCTGGATGGAATGGGCGGCGCGCGGCGTAGCGCGACCGCGGTCAGAGCGCGCGCAGGAAGGCCAGCAAAGCGGCGGAATCGGTGGGGGAAAATGCGGGCGGGCGGGCCGCGTTGGCGGCCGCGTGAACGGCGTCGGCGTCCGGATCGGTGCGGCGCAGCGCCTCCTCCAGAGTCCGCGCGCTGCCGTCGCTGAAGTAGGGGGCGGCTTCCCAGACGCCGCGCAGGGAGGGCGGGTTGTTGCCCCCCTCGCCCAGGACAGGCGTCCCCACGTCCATCCGCCCGGCGGCCGCCAGCGCGACCCGGCCGGACAGCAGCCGCGCTTCCAGCGACCGTTCGGGCGCGCGGTCGCCACGGGCCGTGTCGCCGACCAGGCGATGGCAGCCGGCGCACCGGCCGCGGAACACCGCCAGGCCACGGCGCGCCTGCGGGGTCAGCGCCCGGGCGCCTGGGTCCATGAATGGCGACGGGTCCGGCGGAATGCTGGCCATGTAGGCCGAGAGCGCGGCGCGCAGCTCGGTCGGGGACAGCGTCCGCTCACGCCAGTCCTCGCCGTCACGCACACGCAGCGTCACGGGGTAGTCCGCGAAGTGGGCGGGGTCGCGTTCGGCCCCCTGCGCGTGGGTGGAGACGATGTTGTCGGCGAAGACGTCCAGCGTGGCCTGGTTGCCGAGCCGCAGAAACGGCGCGGTGCTGGCCAGACCACGGCACGTGAGGGTGGTCGAGAAGAAACGGTTCTGCTTGGCGGGGTGCAGCCGCCCATCCCGATCGCCGTCGGCGTGACAGGCCGCGCAGGTGTAGAGCGACAGTGGTCCCGTCGCGACGTTGTGAGGCACCAGCGCCCGGCTGTAGAACAGCAGCTCGCCCAGATCGGCCGGGGAGGTCCGGGCCGGCTCCCCGACGGACAGCACCGCTTCGACGCGGCCGGCGCCGGTCACGAAGGTCAGCGTGTCGCTCAACCGGTCGGCGGTGACGAAGCGTCCGCCCGGCAGCGCGGCGACCGCGGACGGATTCGCCCCGACGGGAACCGTGGTCGCGTCACGCAGATCCGGCTGCCTCGGCGCGGCCAGCAGCAGGTTGTCGCTGCCCCCGCCGGCGACGGCGATGGTTCCGTCGGCGGCCGCCGCGGCGGCCTCCAGCTCGATGACCGGTTGGGCGCGCTCGCCCAGGTTCACGAAGGGGCGGGCGCCCGGCCCCGGATCGAGCACGGTCTGGGCGACGGCCAGCCGGATGACGCCGCTGTCGAGCCCCTCGACGGGACCGTGCGCCCGCGACACGGGACGATCCTCGTGGGTGAGCAGCCACAGGGAGGGGCGCGCCGGGCCGGTCGCGAGCACGTCCATCACGGGCGCCTCCGTCCGGATCGTCTGGACGGCGGGGCCCAGGCGGCCGTCCGCGCCGACGGGGTGGAACGTGACGGTGTGCTCGATGAAGTTGCTGACGGCCAGCCGAGGCTCTCCGTTCACCGCGATGAGGTGCAGCGCGCGCGGCGACGACCCGGTGGGCAGCTCTTGCACGATGGCGCCGGTCTCCAGCGACACGACGGCCACCCCGCCCAGCGGCGGCGAAGCGACATAGGCGACGTGTCCGCCGGCGGCGACCGCCAGCCCGCGCGCGCCCGCCAGAAGCCCAGGCGCCAGCGTCCGCACGGCGAAGCCGCCGTCGCTCGACGGGACGATGCGCCGCAGCCCGCGGTCGAACCGGCAGCCGACCAGCGCCCCGCCGCCCGGCAAGGCCGCGACCGCCTGCGGAAACCGGCAGACCGCCACGGTGCTCAGCAGGCGCGGCGGCGAGCTCGGAGCCACGACCGCCACCCGATCGGCGGTCGAAAGCGCGACGTACAGCAGACCGTCCGCGGCGCTGAACGCCAGCGCGCGCGGCCGCGCGTGGGTGGACGTGGGCGGGACCACCGACGCCCGCGCCGCCCCGAGCGCCAGCGCGATCGCCACGAACGCGAGCAGCAATGGGGGGCGCGGCCTCACGGCGATGTTTTAACGCCGCCGGCGCGCGCGTGCCTCAGGTTCCGGCGCGATCGCCCGCTCAAATGTTCAGGGGCGTTGCGGTGACGGAGCTGAGCTTCGCCCAGCGAAGTCGTGACCGGACGGTGAGGAACCCTCCCAGGGTTCCGGTCTGGTCGGAAAAAGAGGCAAAAAATTAGCGTGGACCCCCGACCCATGGGATCGATGGGGAGGAGGCTCAATGCTCGAATTTGACGACGAAGCTCAGGGTCCGGGCCGTCCCGTCATCAAGGTGATTGGCGTGGGCGGCGGTGGCGGCAACGCTCTGAACACGATGATCGAGGCCGGCGTCGAGGGCGTCGACTTCATCGTGGCCAACACCGACTGCCAGGTGCTCGAGGCCAGCATGGCCGGCATCAAGGTGCACCTCGGCCGCAACCTGACGAAGGGCCTGGGCGCCGGCGCGAACCCGGAGATCGGCCGCGCCGCCGCGCTGGAAGACGCGTCGCGCGTCGCCGAGGCGTTGCAGGGCGCCGACATGGTGTTCGTGACCGCCGGCATGGGCGGCGGCACCGGCACGGGCGCGGCGCCCGTCATCGCGCAGATCGCGCGCGACGTGGGCGCGCTGACCGTCGGCGTCGTCACGAAGCCGTTCGCCTTCGAAGGCTCGCAGCGCAAGAAGAAAGCCGGCTCGGGCATCAACGAGCTGGCCAAGGCCGTCGACGCGCTGATCGTCATCCCGAACGACCGGCTGGTGTCGCTGGCCGGCATGAAGATGACGCTGAAGGACGCGTTCGCGATGGTCGACAACGTCTGCCTGAACGCCGTCCGCGGCATCAGCGACCTGGTCATCGCCCCCGGCCTGATCAACGTCGACTTCGCCGACGTCCGCACCATCATGACCGGCATGGGCCGGGCGCTGATGGGAACGGGCATCGGACGCGGCGACAAGCGCGCGACCGAGGCGGCCCAGCAGGCCATCAGCTCGCCGCTGCTCGAGGACGTGTCGATCAACGGCGCGACGGGCATCCTGCTGAACATCACGGGCGGCCCCGACCTGACGCTGGCCGAGATGAACGAG
>CAZJMY010000122.1:0-3961 GCA_964546845.1 uncultured Myxococcales bacterium
CCACCGGAGCCGCTGGCGCCACCGGAACCGCTGCGCCCGCCGCTGGCCGTGGCGCCGCCGGTGCTGGTGGCGCCGCCGGTGCTGGTGGCGCCGCCGGTGCTGGTGGCCCCGCCGGTGCTGGTGGTGCCGCCGGTGTTCGTCTTGCCGCCGCTGCCGCCGGAGGTGCCTCCCGTGGCGCTTCCCGTGCCGGGCGGCCCCGCGCTGGAGCAGGCGACCAGGGACGCGGCCAGGGAGAACAGGACGGATCGCAGGTTTCGCGATGGCACAGTCCGCCGAGCCTAGGTGCCCAAAAGCCTGCGATCTTTGCAAAAAGTGGGGAGAGTGGAGACCCGCAGGGTTTGCCCGTCGCGCCGCCGCGCGCCAGTCGCCCCCGAGGGCGCACCGGCGCCGGCGCTGGAAGTGAAATATCCTCTGCGCACGATGGTGACCCCCTCCCGTCCTTCTCCGCCCGAGGGCGCGCGCCCCCGCTTCGCCAGGTCCAGATGGACGGCGCTGCTGGGTGTCCTCGTGGGGCTTTCGTGGTTGGGCGCCGCGACCGCCGGGTGCGCGGGGCGCAAGGGCGACGGCGCGGCGGGGACGGGCGGCGCCGCGCCGGTCGCGGGCACCGGCGGCAAGGCGGCGAGCACGGGCAACGGCAGCAACCCGCTGTCGCACGCGACGGGCGGCGCCGCTGGATCGACCGCCCCGGTGACGGCCCTGGACGGCGGCCGGCTCGTCGGGTGCGACGGGGGCGACGCGTGCATGTGCCCGCCCTTCAAGGTGGCGGTCATCGGCAAGCCCGGAAAGTGGGGCGCGAATCCCAACGGCGACCCCGACACGGCGCTGCAACAGTGGCTCAACAGCAGCAGCGCGGGGTCGGCGCAGGCCGACAACTTCACGGCCCGGCCCACGCTCACGCCCGACTTCCTGGCCCCGTACAGCGCGATCATCCTGGCGTCGCTGTCCGAGGACTCGAACACCGGGCCGTGGTGGCACTTCACCGATGACGAAGTCGCCGCCTTCCAGGCCTGGATCGCCAACGGCGGCGGCGTCATCACGCTCGCCGGCTATTCAGGCGATCCGGGCGAGATCGCGCCGCTCAATCAACTGATCGGATTTTCGGGCGTCACCTACAGCACGGACGGCGTCTGGGGTACGTGCGCGGACGCCCAGACCTGCAACTGCACGCATTCGAACACGCTGTCCGAATGGAACCGCACCGATCCGGTGGTCGGGAACCTCGCGACCGGCGTGACGTTCGTCGGCTACCAGAACGGACGATCGATCGTCGCGCCCGCCGACGCCCACGTCGCGGCCACCATCGGCGGCACCAGCAACGCGCTGGTCGGCAAGCTCGTCGGCAAGGGGCGCGTGCTGGCGTTCGGCGACGAGTGGGTCACCTACACCAGCCAGTGGACCGGCGCCGGAAACCCGAGCGCCACCGATCCCAGCTGCGCCGGCTACCTGCCGCAGGACAAGTATCAGATGGCTCAGTTCTGGTACAACCTCATTCACTGGGTGCAGCCGGGCGCCAACTGCTTCACGATCGTCGGCCCGTCGCCGATCGTCATCTGGATCTCGTGACCCGTCACCGGTGCGCGTATTCGGTGAAGACGAAGTCGTGCGCCTTGGCCTTGGTGTGGCACGCGACGCCGCACTTGGCGTCGTTCGCCTGAGGCGGGTGGTCTTCCTTCGTCGACGGCGTGAACGTGTCCGAAGCGGCGTCGTACTGGAAGGCGGCGTAACCCCACCCGCCGACGGCGCCGAACCGCGCGCTGTCCTTCACCATGAAGTCGACGTCGTGCTGGACGCTGGGCACTGTCGGCGGACCCGGCACGTCGTCCTTCTGCTTGGGCACCCAGTGGATCTTGGCCATCCTCGAGCCGTCGGGGAACGGCTTGCCGTTCGCGGGAATGCCCGCTCTGAACGCGTCCATGATCGTCGGGTTCCCGAGGATCGCCGCCACCAGCTTTCCGTTCTGGCTGATCGAGACCAGCTGCCAGCTCTCGTAGCCCTTGAACTCGGCGAAGCCCAGGCCGCCCGGCACCTTGACCGCCTGCTTGTCCGGCGCGGACAGGGCGTTCGACCCGAACGCCCCCAGAACGACCAGCGCCGCCGTTGAAATCCCGATCGCGATCAGCTTCTTCCCGCTCATCCCTGCACCTCCGTCGTTCCCGCGCTTCTAGCACACGGTTTCGCGGCGGCGCCGCGACGGCCCGTTCTCGGGCGACGGCCGTCAGGCATCGGCTCACCAGCCGGGCCGCTACCGGTCGACCGCCAGGATGATGCCGTTGTCGCCGACGACGATGGAACGTGTCCCGGAGAACGCGATGGCGTTCAGGGAGCTGAACAGCAGTGAATTCACGGGAACGGTGGTGGCCGTGCCCGACCAGGTGACGCCGTCCGGAGACTGCAGCAACGTCGCCTGGGGACCGACCGCCAGGAAGCGCGTGCCGGCCCAGGCGACGTCTTGCAGCGGCAGGTTCTGCACGACGGGGGCGGCCGTCCAGGCCACACCGTCCGCCGACGTCGTCGCGACGCCGGCGCCCACGGCCACCAGCGTCGTGCCCGACCACGCGACGCCCGACAGGTCCTTCGCGGTTCCCGAGACCCGCGTCGTCCAGTTCGTGCCGTCGGGCGAAGTGGCGATCAGACCACCCCTGCCGACCGCGACGAGCTGCGTGCCCGTCCACGTGACGTTGCTCCACTGGTCATTGGCGCCCGCGATCAGCCCCTTGGACCACGTCTGGCAGTCGGGCGCGGTCCAGAAGGCGCCGTACTCGCAGACGGCCACGCACTGGCTGCCCGTCCACACGAGCCCCAGGCAGATGGCCGGCCCGATCGGGACCGACGTCCACCGGGACAGATCGGCGGAGGAGAGCAGCATCGCTTGCGATCCCAGGGCGTACCCGCCGGGCCAGCCGGCGACGCTGACCAGGTCGAAGTCCACGTCGAAGTACCCGATAGTCCAGGCCAGCCCGTCGGGCGAGGTGAGGCGCGTTCCGTTCACCCCGACCGCCACGAATCGGTCGCCCGTCCAGGTGACCTTGTTCAGCTTCGTCCCCATCGATTCGACGATCCAGCGGGCGCCGTCCTGCGAGCCGAGGATCATCCCCGCGTCCCCGACGGCGACGAACCGGTTGCCCGCCCACACGACGGCGTGGACCGGCGCCCTGATCGGAATCGGGCGCAACGTCCAGGTGGCCCCGTCGGGGCTGGTGTACATCGCCGCGTCCGCGCCGCCCGCGAAGAGCCCCAGCGCCGGCGACCAGGCGAGGCACGTCATCGCCGCCGTCCCGCCGGTCTTCGTCCAGGTCTTGCCGTCGGTGGAGGTCTCCGTGAAGCCGTTTCCGGCCGCGACGAACCGCGAACCCGACCAGACCAGGGTGTTGTACGTCGCGCCGGCGATCCCGCCGCGCAGGACCGTCCAGGTGAGGCCGTCCTTCGACGACAGCACCGTTCCCGTGCCCCCGAGCGCGACGAACTGCGCGCCGGTCCAGACGACGGCGACCAGCGCGTCGTTCGTCCCCGACCCCTGCCTCGTCCAGCTGCGCGCGTCCGGAGAGGTCGCGACCAGCCCCCCGCTCCCCACGCCGACGTAGGTGGAGCCGGACCAGGCCAGCGCGGTCAGCCCCGCGGGCGCGACCGAGCCCTGCGTCGTCAGGATCAGCGCCGTCCCCGCGTCCGGCCCGTTGCTGACGTTCACGGCGCCCGACTGACCGATGGTCACGAAGCGCGTCCCGTCCCACAGCACCGCGTTGCCGCCTGAGAAAAAGCCCGACCCGTTCAGCGACCAGTGGCCGCTGGTCCCCTGCGATTGCACGAGCGTCTCGTCGCGGCCGACCGCGAGCAGGAGCGAGCCGGACCAGGCGACGCTGTACAGCGGCACGTCGTCGCCGAAGGAGACGATGGGGCCGGGGCCGGCCGGTCCGTTCACGCCGCCGGCGCCCGCAAACGCGCCGGTCACGCCGCCGCTCGCCTG
>CAZJMY010000123.1:0-1999 GCA_964546845.1 uncultured Myxococcales bacterium
TGAACGCGTATCCTACCCGCCCATTTTCGTTTTTTCTGAAGCGTAGTTCTGGGTCCGCGGCTCGTTTGTATCAGGTGCGCCTTGGATGGGCGCGGGGAAGTTCATGGAAGGGACCGGGCTGAAGAAGAAGGACTTGAAGCGGTTTCGCGAGATTTTGCTCGCGAAGAAGAAGGAAATCCTTCGCAACGCGCAGCGAACGCTGAACGAAGACATGACGCTGGACTCCGACGACCTGCCGGACGAGATGGACCTCGCGTCGTCCGAGTATCTGCACTCGTTCACGTTCCGTTTGCGGGGGCGGGAGAAGGTCTTTCTTCAGAAAATCGACCACGCGCTGGAAAAGATCAAAGCCGGCAGCTTCGGGGTTTGCGAGCAATGCGACGAACCCATCTCGATCAAGCGGCTGGAAGCGCGTCTCGAGACCACGCTGTGCATCCGCTGCAAGGAAGACCAGGAGCGCATCGAAAAAGCCTACGGCTGACCGGTCGGCCGTGGGTCTTCTTGTTCGTGCTGGCGGGCGCTGGGTGCAGCGGTCCGCTGGCGACGACGTTCAGCAGCGCGTCGCTGGGGACCAGCGCTGACGGGACGCTGCGCCACCCGGCGTCGCTGCCGTTCGACGGCGAGGGGTACGCGGTCCCGACGCCCTGGCGCAACAGGCGCGCGAACTACGGGACCGAGGCGCTGGTCGATCTGGTTGCGCGGGCGTCCCGCGCGGTCGAGCGAGACGCGCCGGGCGGCGTGGCCGCCGTCGGGGATCTGTCGCGGCGCAGCGGCGGCGGGTCCGCTCAGCACAAGTCCCACCAGGACGGCCGCGACGTCGACGTCTTCTTCTACGCGATGGACACCGCCGGCCGGCCGGCCCGCCTGACCGAGGCGATGCTGCATTTTTCGTCCGACGGGCGCGCGCTGCGCTGGTCACCGCCGCAAGGTGTCCGCCCGCCGCCCCGGCCCGTGCCGAGCCTGCGCTTCGACGCGCGCCGGAACTGGGCGTTCGTGCGGGCGCTGCTGACGGATCCGCAGGCCGAGGTGCAGTGGATCTTCGTGCAGCGAAGCCTGGGCGCGGCGCTGCTGCGCGAGGCGGCGGCCGAAGGCGACGATCCGGCGCTGCTGGCGCGCGCCGCGTTCATCCTGCACCAGCCGAGCGATTCGGAGCCGCACGACGACCACATGCACATCCGGCTCTACTGCGGCCTCGGCGATCGTCGTTTTGGCTGCAGCGACAAGGGGCCCGTGCGCTGGTGGAAGAAGATGTGGAAGTACATGGAGGCGCCGTTCGGGCGCCCGCCGGCGGACGCGATCGGTGCCGACCGGCTCGCGGCGTTCGGCCGCTTGATCCGCGAAGAGCCGGCGCCGTCTCCGGCCGCCGGCAAGCTCACGAGCTAGCGAAGCGCCACCGATGACCCCGAAGCCGGCAGCCCGGGCTGGAAGCGGGCGGCCTGGTCAGGTGCCGCCGTCGGCGGCGGCGCGCTTGTCGTCGGGGCGGACCGGGGGCTGAAGCTCGAGGCGAGCGGCGGCCCACTCCAGAGATCCGAACGCCCCCGCCGCGTCGGCGGGTGTCGTCGTCAGCGTCAGCACGATCGCCTGGCGCCCCCACGGGACGGCGCGGACGAAGTAGAGCTGCCGCAGCTGCTGGTTGCGGCGGGCCGCGCGCGCGTCGACCTGAACGCCGCCGCGCGCGGCGGCCGTGACGGCGGTGACCTCGATGCCCTCGGCGGCGAGGGCAGGGCGGCTCTGCGCGACCATCGACGGGGCGTCCTCCGCGGTGACGGCGTCGTCGACGGCCAGCGAGATCCGGCTGCCGCCGGGATGCACCAGCAGACAGAGAATCTTGGTGTAGCCGGTGTGCAGCGACAGCGTCCAGCCGGGCGGCGCCTCGACACCGACGCCGGCGCGCGCGCTGAAGAAGCGGCGCTCGCGTGCGGCGTCGGCGGACGGCCGCGCGGCCAGCATCACCGCCGCAAGGGAGAGCGTCGCCAGCAGCGCGCCACGGGACCAGTTC
>CAZJMY010000124.1:0-6164 GCA_964546845.1 uncultured Myxococcales bacterium
GGGCGCCGCGCCGGCGCCGCTGGCCGTCCCGAGCTCTGCGGGGGGCGGCGCGGGCGCTTCGGTCCCTGCAGGGGGCGGAACCTCGCCGGCGGAAGGCGCGGGCGGGGCCGGCGCTTGCGCCCGCGCCGGGGCCGCGCCGAAGCCGGCCACCGCCAGCGTCAGAATCCCTGCCGCGTGCCCGACCCGGGCTCGCAACGTCGCTGGCATCCGCGCGCGCCGCACGAGCCCCTCAGGTTCCGGTCTGCCCGAGGCAGATCTCGGCCGCCGGGGCGCCCCGGACCGGCGCGTCGCAGAAGTAGCCTTCCACCGCGCGCAAGCACGTGGCGCCGCCCGCGTCGGAGCCGACCGCGCACCCGTCGTAGCAGGCGTTCAGCGGCGCGTCGGGACCACCGCGCTGCGCGCACACGCTCCCCACGCCGGCGCAGCTGTCGGCGCTGCCGGGGGCCGCCGTCGGCGAGCAGCCGAAGGTCTGGCAGTAGCCGTGCGGGAAGCGGCTCCCCGTCGAGCAGACGCCCCCCAGCTGGCAATCCGCGTCGCCGCCGCAGGCCGAGCCAGGGACGGCGGCGCTGTTGTAGCAGAGGCCGTGGGCCGTATCGCAGGCGGCGACGCCGCCCGCGACCGTCACGGCGCAGCTGGTTGGGTCACACCCGGCCGCGCCGTGAGGCACGAACAGCGTCTGGCAGATGCCGACGACGACGTCGTCCGTCGGATCCGACGGCGTGCCGTTGTTGTTCTGGACCAGCCGCATGCAGGTCTGGTCGGGGCCGCAATCGCTGTTCACCGTGCAGGTCGACGAGCAGTAGGTCCGGTTCGACCCGCCCGGCAGCGCGAACAGCCGGTCGTAGCACGCCCCGCTCCGGCACTCGGACGTGGCCGCGCACGCCTGTCCGACCGTCTTGGTGCCGGTCGTCGGCTGGCAGGTGTAGACGCCGGTGCGCCCGCCGGCCGCCAGGCACCCCTGCCCCGCCGGACAATCGCTCTCCCGCTTGCAGATGGCCGCCATGATCTTGGCGGCGGGCGCGCACATGCCGACCCGGGCCACCGAGCCGTTCGGCGCGGCGCCGGTCGAGACCTCGAGGCAGTTGGACCCGGTCGGGCAATCCCCGTCGTTGCGGCACATCGTGCTGCAGAACGGCTGGGACGGAAAATCGGGGGCCGCCACGCAGAGCGTGTCGCTCGCGCAGCGCTTGCCGTCCGCCGGGTTCGTCGAGCAGGCCGCCCCGTACGGCAGCGCTCCCGCCAGGGGGGCGACACAGTCCAGCTGGAACGCGTCGCCGCTGGGGACGGGCTTGCCCACCACGCAGACCCGGCCCGAGTTACAGAGCGTGTCCGCGCCGGATTGCGCGTAGCTGCTGGACGGCGTGGCCGCAACCGTCTGCAGCTGCCCGCAGAAGTTGATCGGGCAGACGCCCCCGCCCATCGCGTCGGTCGGGCAATAGGCGTCGACCACGTGGGCGTCGTGCGGGTGGTCGACCGCGGCGTCGACCCCGTTCGAGGGGCGCCCGCCTGCGGCTGGGCTCGAGCAGCCCGTCCCGGTCAGACCAGCGAGGATCGCGAGCGCAAGGCAGGTCGGAAGGCGAGTTGAAAGGCGCGTCAAGGTCGTGCCGATTATGCCAGCTTCTACATTCGACAGGAACCCTGGAAGGGTTCCTCAAACCTCCCGCGACGACTTCGCCGGGCACGGCCCGCTTCGTCAAACGCGATCCGGACAGGGACCCACCAACGCGTGTCATGATGCAGCCGTGCTGAACGACCCCACCGCGGCCGTCATCGTCATCGGCAACGAGATCCTGTCCGGCAAGGTCGACGATCAAAACGCGCGCTACTTGATCCGCGAGCTGCGCGCGCTGGGCGTGTCGTTGCGCCGCATCGAGGTGATCCCCGACGCCGTCGACGACATCGCGCGGACGGTGCGGGCGCTGTCGCCCACCGTCGATCACGTGTTCACGTCGGGCGGCGTGGGGCCCACGCACGACGACGTCACCTTGCAGGCGGTGGGGGCGGCCTTCGACATGCCGCTGGCGCGTAGCGCCGAGCTGGAGGCGCTGATGCGCGCGCGCTGGGGCGACGGCGTCCACCCGCGCGACCTGCGCATGGCCGACATCCCGGCCGGCGCCCGCCTGGAGCGCGGCCCGGGCGCCAGCGCGTCGACCTGGCCGGTCGTCGTCGTCCGCAACGTCTGGGTGCTGCCGGGCGTGCCGAGCATCTTCCGCCGCAAGTTCGAGGCGGTCCGCGAGCTGTTCCGGGCCCGGCCCATCCACGGGCGCGCGCTCTACTCGCTGGCCGACGAGGCCGACATCGCCGGCGCGCTGGACGAGACCGTGGCCCGCTTCCCGGCCGTCGACGTCGGCTCTTACCCGCAGGCCGAGGGCGCCGCCCACCGGGTGAAGGTCACGTTCGACAGCCGGGACCGCGGCCAGGTCGACGCCGCGCTGGACTTCCTGGCCGGCCGGCTGGGCCGCGCGGTGGCCCAGATCGACTGACCTGATCGCCGTGGTAAAAGCCGCCATGGCCGAAGTCCCGCCTGGCGTCAAAGGCATGAACGACATCCTCCCCCCGGAGGTGTCGAAGTGGCAGTTCGTCGAAGAGAAGGCGCGCGGCGTCCTGGAGGCGTTCGCGTACCGCGAGATCCGGACGCCCGTCCTCGAGTACACGCCTCTCTTCGTGAGGTCCGTCGGCGAGGTGACCGACGTCGTCGAGAAGCAGATGTACACCTTCGACGACCGCGACGGCCGCTCCGTCAGCCTGCGCCCCGAGGGGACGGCCTCCGCCGTGCGCGCCTACATCGAGCGCGCGCAGTGGAACCGCGAGCCGGTCAGCCGCTGGTACTACATCGGCCCCATGTTCCGGCACGAGCGCGCGCAGCGCGGCCGCCTGCGGCAGTTCCACCAGATCGGGGCCGAGCTGTTCGGGGTGGACGCGCCGTCGGCCGACGCCGAGACCATCGCGATGCTGGTGACGATGCTGGTCGACATGGGCCTGCCCGCGTCCGAGCTGCAGGTGAACCTGAACTCGCTGGGCGAGCCCGAGGAGCGCGCCGCCTACCGCGACGCGCTGGTCGCGTTCTACCGCGGGCACCTGGACGTGCTGGACGAGGACTCCCGGCGCCGGCTGGAGACCAACCCGCTGCGCATCCTGGACTCGAAGAGCCCGGAGGTCGTCGCGCTGAACGCGAACGCCCCCGTCCTGCTGGACACGCTGGGCGAGAAGTCCCGCGCGCGTTTCGACGCGGTCCGCAAGCACCTGGACGCGCTGGGCGTGCGCCACGACCTGCACGCGCGGCTCGTGCGCGGCCTCGACTACTACACGGCGACCATCTTCGAGATCACGACGGCGGCCGGTGACCTGGGCGCGCAGAACACCATCTGCGGCGGCGGGCGCTACGACCGTCTCGTGGCGTCGCTGGGCGGCCCCCAGACGCCGGCCATCGGCTTCGCGCTGGGCGTCGAGCGGACGCTGCTGGCCATCGCCGAGCCGGCCGAGGCCTACGAGCCGGCGGTCAGCGTCTTCTTCGCGCCGATGGACGAGCCCGCCCTCGCCTACTGCCTGCCGCTGGCCCAGAAGCTCCGCGCCGCGGGCATCCGCTGCGAGGTCGAGCACCGCGGCGGCAGCATGAAGTCGCAGATGAAGCGCGCCGACAAGCTCCGCTCGCGCGTCGCCGTCATCGTGGGCAGCAACGAGATCGCCTCCAGCACCGTGACCCTCAAGGACCTGGCCCAGGGCACCCAGTCCCAGGTCCCCGCCGCCGACCTGGTCCCGAAGATCCACCAGCTGCTCGACTGACGCGGGCCGCCCGAGGCGCCCAAAAAAGAACGGGCGCCCTCGGGATTGCCCGAGGGCGCCGTTCACCCCAACACGACCGAGGAACCACCCTCTAGTCGTGGCGGTCCCCGCCGGGGTGTGAGCCCGGCAGGACCATCCTCATATCGCCGGGCTGGGAACCACCGCGCGCGACCGGGCGGTGCCGGCGGTCCCTTCCGTCATCGCGAAGCCGTGCGACGATCCGACGAGCTCCGGGTAGGCGCCGCCGCCGTGCTCGTGCAGGTCGAGGCCTTCCAGCTCACCGTCGCGCGAGACGCGCAGGCCGACGGTGTACTTGGTCGCCAGCATCAACGCCATCGAGACCGCGAACGTCGCCGCCGTGACGGCCGCGCTGCCGATCAGCTGGGCGACCAGCTGGTTGGTGCCGCCGCCGTAGAACAGGCCCGTGATGACCGCGCCCGCCGAGTTGTCGGCGCCCGTCGGCGTCGGCGCCCCGTACTGGCCGGTCGCGAAGAGGCCCAGGGACAGCGTCCCCCAGATGCCGTTCGCCAGGTGGACGGCGCACGCGCCGGCCGGGTCGTCGATCCGCAGGTACTCCATCAGGTCCACCCACAGCGCGCACACCGGGCCCGCGACCGCGCCGATGACGATCGCGCCGAACGGCGAGACCCAGTAGCAGGGGCAGGTGATCGCGACCAGGCCCGCCAGGAAGCCGTTGACGGTCATGCCCAGGTCCCACACCTTCGTGCGCGGGTAGGTCCAGAACATGGCGGCCAGACCGCCGGCGCAAGCGGCCAGCGTCGTGTTGGTGGCGACGCGGCCGATACCGGCGGCGTCCATGGCCGACAGCGTGCTGCCCGGGTTGAAACCGTACCACCCGAACCACAGGATGACGCCGCCCACCGAGGCGACCGTCAGGTCGTGGCCCGGCATCGCGCCGCCGCCATCACGCTTGAACTTGCGGCCGATGCGCGGCCCCAGGACGATGGCGCCGCAGAGCGAGACCACGCCGCCGATCGTGTGGACCACCGTCGAGCCCGCGAAGTCGTGGAACGCCGCCGGGTGGATCGTGTTCAGCCAGCCGTCGGGGCCCCAGGCCCAGTGCCCGATGATCGGGTAGATGAAGCCGCTGACCCCGACGCTGTACATGAGGTCGCCCAGGAAGCTGGTGCGGCCGATCATGGCGCCCGAGGTGACCGTCGAGCAGGTGTCCGCGAAGGCGTACTGGAACAAAAAGAAGGTCAGCATCGAGATGCCCGTGCTGCCGTAAGTCTCGGGCGCGCCGTGCAGGAAGAAGTACTGGTGGCCGATGAAGCCGTTGCCCGCGCCGAACATGAACGCGAAGCCGAACGCCCAGAAAAGCAGGCCGCAGAGGCACGTGTCGACGATGCCCTCCAGAAGCACGTTCACGGTCTCGCGCGTCCGCGCGAAGCCCGCCTCCAGAAACATGAAGCCGGCCTGCATGAAGAACACGAGGAACGCCGTGATGAGCACCCACATGTTGTTCATCGGGTTCACGTAGGCCGGCGGCGCCGCGGCGGCGTCCTCGGCGAACGCCTTGTGCCCGAAGTAGGCCGGGATCCCGGCGATGATCAGAAACAGCAGCGCGAGGCCCAGCGCCTTGCCGCCGAGAAGCGCGTAGAAGACGCGCCTCCGTTCAGCCGTTTTCATCCCTTCCATGAACCGCTTGATCACGATGTTCCTCCTGGTTGGGCCCGAGAGTCGGTTCGGGCCTGGGGTCCATCATGGCGGTCTTGGATTTCGCAATTATTTCGTGTCGTGCGAACTTGCGTAACTACAGCTACTTACGTGACTCACCCGCTCCGGGCGCCGCACCTTCGGTTGCGAAACGCCAGTCGTTACGGCGTTTTGCATGGCACGCTGCAAGTCGTCACGGCGAGCTGAGCTTGCCCAGCTCGAAGCCGTCGTGCAGCGCGCGCACCGCCAGCTCGGCGTACTTGGCGTCGATGACGCACGAGATCTTGATCTCGGACGTCGAGATGAGCTGAACGGCGATGTTCTCGCGGGCCAGGATCTCGAACATCTTCAGCGCGACGCCCGCGTGGGAGCGCATGCCGACCCCGACGACCGACACCTTCGACAGGTTCGCCTCGGCGCGGACGTTCTCGGGCGAGCACAGGTGGCCGCACTGCTTGACCAGCAGGTCGCGCGCCCGCGCCATGTCGGACGCCGGCAGCGTGAACGTCAGGTTGGTGCGCCCCCCCTCGACGTACGCCTGCACGATGACGTCGACGACGATCCCCGCCGCCGCCAGCGGCCGGAACACCATCGCCTGGATGCCCGCCTGATCGGAGATCCCGTGCATCGTGATTTTGGCCTCGTCGCGCGTCGCGGTGACGCCCGAGACCAGGACCGATTCCATGGCTTTTTCTTCCGGCACG
>CAZJMY010000125.1:0-8732 GCA_964546845.1 uncultured Myxococcales bacterium
CGGGCGGCGGCGGGGCGGCCGGCGGCGCGGGTGGCGCCCCTCTACACGTCGACGGCGGCGCGGATCGCCCGCGCGTGATCGACGGCAGCGGCGACGTCTCGGCCGCCACGCGCGCCGCGCAGGTCTGTCGCGAAGCCATGATCCTTCAATGCATGCTCGGCAACCTGTGCTACGGCGCGGCGGCCGATCCGATGGCGGGCTGCGCGAACGTCGCCGACCGCTGCCCCGAGTACTACTTCAACCCGCGCTCGACCCGCACCGTCGAGAACGTCGAGGCCTGCATCGCCTTCTTCAAGCAGGCGACCTGCACCGACTACCTGATGGGCCTGGCGGGCGCGTGCCTGGCGGGCGGCACGGGCGCCCAGGGAGCGGCCTGCAGCGGCTCCAGCGAGTGCCAGTCACGCTCCTGCAGCGGATACTCTCCGACGTGCGGAACCTGCGGCGCGCTGGCGGCGCTGGGCGCGCCGTGCGGAACGACCGCCGCCGGCTCCTGCGGTACGGGCGCCATCTGTCATCCGAAGACGCACGTCTGCGTTCCGTTCCCGCTGGCGGTCGCGCACGCGGGCGCAGGCGAGCCCTGCGATCTGCAGGGGAACCCGCCGGTCGGGTGCACGGGCCAGCTGGTGTGCGTCCCCAAGGATCGCACGCAAACCGCGGGCACCTGTACGGCCCTGCCGGGCGCGGGACAGCCCTGTCTCGACGGCCCCGCCGCGCGCTGCGCGACGGGGCTCGGGTGCCGCCTCTCCACCGCCGACGGCGGGCGCAGCCTGATCTGCGCGGCGCCTGGACTGTGTGGAACGCTGACCTGCGCGCCCACCGAGTACTGCTACGAAGCCCCGGGGGTCTCGCTCCGCTGCCTGCCGTACGCGGCCCTCGGCGAGGCTTGCTCGTTCAGGGTGCCGGAGGGGGACAAGTCGTGCGTGGATGGCCTCTTCTGCACCGGCACGACGACGGTCACGTCGGACGCCGGCACCGGGTTCCGCGGGACGTGCCACCCGGCCGTGGACCTGGGCGAGGCTTGCGATGCGGTCCACATCTGCCGCGAACCGCTGGTCTGCACCGCCGGCCACTGCGCGCACTTCGATCCGGAGACGTGCTTGCAGCCGCCGGTCGACGGCGGCCAGCACTAGTCTGCGCCCAGGACGCGGGCGCGGGGCGCGAGCGCCGCGGGCAGGCGTCGCTGGCAGATCTCGGACACGTCCGCAGCGGTGTACCGGGCGGAGAAGTGGTGAAGCACGACGTCCGTCGCGGACAGGAGGTCGGCTCGCGCGATCAATTCGTCAAGGTGAATGTGCCCCATCTCGCGCGCGTCCTCGACGGAGACGCGGTCGTCGAGGAAGGTGGCCTCGATCAACAGGGTCTCCGTCTGCTGGAGCTCGGGGGTCCGCTCCAGCACCTCGACGCGCGTGTCGCCCGTGAAAGACAGGACGGGGACGTCGTGGGGCTCGTCGATCTCCTGCCCGGCCCGGCGCAGCTCTCCCAGGCGCGGCCCGTCGAGGTCGCGGAACTCCGGCCGCAACCGGCGGCGTCGCTCCCAGACGGTGTAGCCCTGGCTGGGCACGCGGTGGAACGTCGCGAACGGTCGGACGCGGCGCTTCTTGCCGAGATCGAGCTCGTCGCCGGGACCGAGCGGCACGACCCGCCGCGCGATCCGCCCTCCGTCGAGCGCCTCCGCCGCGGCGAACATGCGCTCGACGTCGGGGGCGATGCTGGCCGGCACCACGTAGACGCTCTCGCCCATGTTCATCATGGCCCGGCGCGCGGCGTGCTGGACGACGGCGCCCACGTGGTCCAGGTGTCCGTGGCTGACTAGCACGACCGGCTGGTTGACGGCCGTCCGCGAGCAGCGCCCGAGGTCCAGCACCAGGCCCAGGCTCGCGACCTCGATCGCGGTCTCGACCCCGGCGATGCTGAAGCCGCTCAGCGGTGTCCGGTTCACACGCCGATTGTGACACGCGCCGCCCGGCGGCTGCCCGTCACTTGTGCGCGGTGACCTGAAGGCCGGACGCCAGCTTGCCGGCGACGAAGGTCTGCGCGTGGACCTCGAGGACGGCCCCGCCGGTTCCTTTCAACGAAAGCTCGATGACCTCCTTCAGCGGCTTGCCGTCCTGCGTGCCCGTGTAGACGAAGCGAGCCGGGTGGTCCGTCGACAGGCCGGTCCAGGCGCCGCCGACGTGGTCGTGCGTCTCGCCGGCGTTGGTGACGGCGAACCAGTGAACCGTCCCGGCGCCCGGGTCGTAACCGAAGAGGTCGGTCTCCTCGTACCGGTCGACCCCCGGGATGCCGGTCATCACCCCGTCGCAAGCCACCCCGGCGCGCGCGGAAATGGCGCGGCAGTTCCAGGTCACCTGGATGCCGTCGGCCTTCTCGCTGCCCATGGTCATCGACCCGGTCCCTTTCCAGGTTCCGACCAACCGGGCCAGGTCCGCCGTCGCGGCGGCGGGTGCGGGCGGACCGCCGGCGTGGGCGCTGGCGGCGGCCGCGAGGAGCACCAGGGCTGCGAACAACGTCTCGATCTTCGTCTTGGTCAGCATGTCGTCACCTCCACCCGGACCGCGTGACGATCCGCGGAACGGTGTGACGCCGCCGTCCGCGGCGCGACCCAGCCCTTCAGATCGGCCGGTACGAGCAGTAGGTCCCCGTCTTCACGGTGGCTTCCAGGTGGCGTCCCAGGTCGGGCGACTGTTCGGCGACGCGCCGGATCAGCTCGCGGATGCGGCGCGTGACGGCGACCCGGGCACGCTCGGCGGCCGATCCGCCGCGCCTGGCGCGTCCCCCCAGCCCCAGGCCGCGCGAAAGCTCGGCAGACAGGAACTCGATCTCGGTCCGGACGCGGGCCCGCCGGGCGCCGTCGTTCCACTGCTCGGCCTCGCGCGCCTCCTCGTCCAGCTCGGCCAGCCGACGCCGGTACGCGCTGGCGGCCGTCGGATCCAGCAACTCGCCCGCGTCGCCCGCGTCGGCGCCAACGCCGTCCGCCGTGCCGCCGCCGGCCAGATCCAGGCTGTGCAGCTCACGCCCGGGCGCGGCCACCAGGCGCGCGAGATAGCGCAACCCGCGGCTGTCCTTGAGACGGACCGAGGCCGCGCCGGCGCTCAGCAGCCAGGTCTCCCCCTCGCAGGTCAGCGCCAGCGCCGACTCCGTCGTGACGACGATCGGCGCCGCGCCACCGGTGGCCGCCGGCGCGGACAGGTCCCGCACGGAGTCGGTGGCCGCCAGCACGTCGTCGAGGCCCAGCGACTGCGCCAGCCCGCGGGCGCGCAGCAGCAGCGCCTGGCCGCGCGCGCGCGCGTCGCGCGACGGACGGGCGATCAACGCCGCGCCGTGAGCCGCCAGAACCCGCGCCTGCTCCGGCGCCGCCCCCGCCTCCTCCGCGCGGGCCAGCGCCGTCTCGTGGTGCGCGTCGGATTCCGCGTCCCGGCCCAGCAGCGCCGCCAGCCCCGCCAGCAATCGCGCGTAGGTGGCCTCGACGGCGAACCCGCCGAACATCAGGACGTACCAGCGCGTCGCCTCCGGCTGCAGCCGGCGATGGAGCTCGCTCGCCCAGTCGACCGCCCCCACGCGAACCACGGTCGCCGCCAGCGCCCCGACCGCCGCACGCACCCGGGCCGGCGTGGAGTCGCGGGGGACGCGCGACAGGTGCCGGCGCGCGACGTCCAGGTCCCCGGCCGTCGCGCGGATGTGCGCGGTCATGAGGTCCGCGTAAGCGCCGGCGTCGTTCCAGCGGCCCACCAGGGCCAGGATCTCGGGCTCCAGCGCGCGCAGCTCGGCGGCCCGCCCGCGCGCACGCGAGCAGGCGAACCGGTGCATCAGCAAGCAGACGCGCGCCATCGGATCGCGCGCGTCGGTGGCCAGCTGCCGGGCTTCCTCGATCAGCGGCTCCGTGTCGTCGAACCGACCGTCCTGAAGGGCGCGCATCGATCGCAAGAGAGGCGCCGGCCACATGTAGCGCGCTTGCCCGGTCGCGCGGGCATCGGCGTCGAACGCCTCCAGGTGGGCGTCGGCGGCGGCGACGTCCCCGACCTCCAGCAACGTGAACACCAGCCGCACGCGCGCGCGCAGCAGCTTGGCGCGATCGCCGATCCTTTCGGCCAGCCGGACCGCCTCGCGATGAAGGTCCACCAGCTCGGGGGCGAACGCGGCCTCGCCGAACGCCCCGCCCGCGTTGTGCAGCACGTCCAGCAGCACGGCGTCGTCGTTCAGCCCCCGCGCGGCGCGGACCGCCGCCAGCGCCACGTGCGCGGGCGCGGCCGGGTCGACCGCGGGCTGCGCGCTGGCGGCCCAGCGGGCCTGCAGGCGAACGCGCAGGTCGGCCAGGCCGTCGGACCGGGCGCTGTCGACGCCGTCCTCCATCCGGGCCAGCGCCTCCTCGAGAAGGGCGTTCGTGGCGGGGTCGGTCTGGCCCTGCGTGTCGTCCGCGGCGTGGGCCAGGGCCGCCCGCGCCAGCAAGCCGACGTCGCGGTCGGCGCGCGCCCGGGCCGCGGCCTGCGCACAGGCGGCCCGCCCCCCGGCCACGTCCCCGCAGCGAATCAGCGTCCGCCCGGCCAGCACCTGCAGCTCGGCTGCCCCGCGGGCGTCGCCGGCCGCCGCCAGCATCGCCGCCCCCCGCGCCAGCAGCGCGGCCGCATCCTCGTCGGACAGCGCGGCGGTCAGCTTGGCGGCGGCGCGCGACACCCGCTCCGCGAGACGGCCGGGAGCGGCCGCGTGCAGCGCGTGATGGGCCACCTCCACGTCGGCGTCGCCGCCGGTGGCCTCCAGGACGTCGGCCACCGCTGCGTGCCAGCGCTGGCGGCGGTCGAGCGGCATCTCGTCGTAGAGGGCGTCGCGGATGAGACCGTGCGGGAAGGCCACCCGACCGCCCGGACGAGACACCAGCAAACCGGCGCCTTCCAACCCCGCCGCCAGCGCCTCGCTGGTCGCCTGCGGCAGTGCCAGGGTCCGCGCGAGCAGCGCCGGGTCGGTCTCGCCGCCGAACACGGCGGCCACCTCCAGCAGGCGGCGCGCCGGCGCATCCAGCGGCTCGACGCGCTGGTGGACCAGGTCCCTGACGGTGTACGGAATCGGGATCTGGCCGGTGCGGGCCTTCTCCGGATCTGCCGCGAGCAACCGGGCCACCTCGCTCACGAACAGGGGGTTGCCGCGCGTCGCGGCCCAGACCGGGCCGGCCAGCTCGTCGGGCAAGCGCGGCCCGTGCACGCGCACCAGGCGGGCCACCTCGGCTTCGTCCAGCCGCCCGAGCATCAAGACCCGCGCCTCGCGGCCGAGACGCGCCAGCAGCGCCCGCGCGTCGTCCGTGAGCGCCGGATCCACGTCCCGACGAGTGGCGACGATCGCCAGGCGCGTCCCCCGCAGCTCGCGCGCGACGAAGCCCAGCAGGCGCAGGGACGACGTGTCGGCGGCGTGGAGGTCATCCAGCACCAGCAGCAGGGGCGTCTCCGCGCCGCGCCGGATCAGACCGTCCATGACCCGCCGGAACAGCTGGAATCGCGCCGCGTCGCTGTCGACGGCCGTGGCGCCCGATGCGCTGAGCGGCGGCCCGTCGATCGCCTCCAGCGCGCGGATCCAGGGGTAGTACGCGGGGGCGCCGCCGCCCTCCCAGGCGCGCCCCCACCCGACCCGAAAGCCACGCTCGGCCGCGAGCGTGGACACCTCGGCGGCCAGCCGCGACTTTCCGATGCCCGGCTCGCCGACCAGCAAGGCGAGCGCGCCGCGGCCGGCGGCCGCATCGTCGAGAACCGCGCTCAGCTCGGCAAGCTCGCGCGCTCGGCCGATGAGCCCGCTGCTCCTGCTGGCGCCCTCCATCCGGTCTCGATCCCACGTCCGCCGGGGGATCGCAAGCCGCGCGCGCCCGTCACGCCGTTACGCGGAAGGTAACGCCCCCTGGATGGAGGTTCGTCATGCCCAACGTCTTCGGTCGAGAGGCCAACAGTGTGGAAGAGATCGTCGGCGTATTCCGTGCTCACGGAGACCGCGTCCGTGAGACGTATCGCGCCCGCTACGTTTGGAGCCCCGAGGCGGGCAACCCCTATGCCGTCGCCACGGCGCTGGAGCGGCCCGAATCGCTGCGCGCCAATCCGCCGGACGTCGTATTCCCCTGGGAGCAGGTGTTCATCGCGGCGGTCACCTGCGCGGGGTCCGACTATCCGATGCTGGCGGGGCATCTCGGCATCGCGCTCGAGCGCGCCGAGCTGACGATCGACGGCGTGTTCGATCCGCGCGGCGAGTTCGACGGGTTGGCCGGTTTCCAGGCGCCGGCGGACGCGGCGCCCTGCTACCTGTCCCTGCACCTGCGCGCCGTGCTCGACTCCCCCGCGCCGCGCGAGCGGCTGGAGGCGCTGCACCAGCGGGTGGTGGCGCGGAACATGGTGCTGGGCGCCTTGCGCGGCATCCCGCGCACCAGCGCGCTGACGATCCGCGACCCGCGCGCGCCATCCGCGACCCGGGCGGGCGGCGCGCCGCGGGCCGATTGAAGCGCGGCGGGGGGAGGCGCGCCCCCCCCTCAGCGAGGCTGTCGCCGTCGCTGGCGGCGGACGAGGAGGGTCGCGCCCAGCAGAATCGCAATGGAGGCCAGGCCGGGGACCGTGGCCGATCCGCCGACACGGCAACCACCGCCGCCGCCGGAGCTCTTCTGGCAGATCGCGTTCGCGCAGGTGCCCATGCAGACCTGGCCGCAGGCGCCGCAGTTGCTCGGGTCGCTGGCCAGGTTCGTACACCCGCTGGTGCACATGGCTTCGCCGGTCGCGCAGGCGGAGGCGCCGGCGTCGGACATGCCGCCACCGCTTCCACCGGACGCGCCGCCCGCGCTTCCACCCGGGGCGCTGCCGGACATACCGGCCGAGCCGGTCCCGAACGGCTGGCAGGCGCCGTTGATGCACGGCATGCCCGAGCAGACGTTGCCGCACGCGCCGCAGTTGGTGATGTCGTGCAGGATGTCCATACAGGTCTTCCCGTTGCACGCCGCCTGTCCGGCGGCGCAGGAGGCGACCACGCGCACCATCGCCGAGGCGAAGATGTTCGTCTGCTGGCCGTCGCGCACATAGAACGCGCGGACGGTGGTCATGCCGGCGGCCTTGCCGCGCACGTTTCCGACCAGCGGGTTCGCCGCGTCGATCGTGACGTCCGCGATGGGTGAATCGTCGACGGCGAATCCAACGGAGCTGTTCGCCTCGACGGTGGTCGGCTGCCCGGAGGCGTCCAGCAGGGTGGCGGTGAACGGGGCGGTCGCGTTCAGCCCGACGTCAGCGGACGCCGGCGCCAGCGTCATGCTGGCCGGCGCCTCCGCGGCGCGACCGGCGCTGGGCAGAACCAGCGACATCAAGGCGAGCGGGCCCGCGAACCGGGCCAAGCGAGAGACAGATGCGCGACGGCGCGCCAGGAACCTGTTGGTCATCGATGAGCCTCCGGTGGGTCCGCGATCCGTGCGGTCCCGCTTCCGTGAATCGTCGGCACCGACGACGAGAACCTGAGCTGAACCGCAGGGCCGGCGGCGGCGTCACGCCAAAAAGAGGAACCGCCGCGCGTGCGCACGTCACCGGGACCGCGGGTTGACCCGTACGGCGGATCGAATGACCGCCGCACATCAACGCTCGCACGGCAGGGAGAAGAGCATGCGCAAAACGATTGCTACGGATTGGCGGTCACTCGGCACCGCGCTACTGGCCTTGGTTCCTGCGCTCGGCGGCTGCGCGGGGGACTTCGGCGCGGGCGGCGACACCGCGGGCGCCGGCGCGGACGACCAGCAGGTCCTGGCTTCCGGTTTCTACATCGACCCGAATTCGAGCGTTCTCGTGCGCGCGCCGAGAGTGGTCGACGATCCCACGCGGACCATCGACCCCTGCCTCAACACGGACCCGAACGACGCGCTGGACGCGGGCGCCCGCGCCCGGCTGGCGAACCGGAAGTGGACGTTCGGCTATCTGATGAGCCAGATGGCCAACGGCATCACCCCCGACGCGTTCGCGCGCAGCTGGCTCAGCGCCTGGGAGACGTCGACCGTGCTCAACAACTCGGGACCGCCCGACGGCGACCCGCTGGTCGAGGTGCGTCCGGACGCCAAGCGAGACGGATCGATCACCAACACGAAGCCGCTCGCGACGCTGGTGCGGGAGGCCTGGCAGCAGGCCAGCGGCGGCGCCGGGAAGCCCCTGGCGATGAACAAGGCGCCGTTCCGGCTGCTGGCGATCGTCAACCGTTTCGACCTGCGGAAGGCGCCCCGTCGGTTCGGTGAAGGAACGGGCGGTGAGCTGCGCTTCGTGTTCAGCGTTCTGGCGCTCAACGGCCCGGGCGCGTTCTCGCCCGGCCAGGCGTGCGCCCAGTACACCGGCATCGCGAACCCGGACTTCGGCGAACGGGGCGAGCAGATGGTCATCCTCGAATACGCCGTCAACCTGCCGACGGACGCGGCGAAGCGCGACTGGGTGATGCGCTGGGCGGACCTCACCAACTACGAGCGCGGGTCCGAGGACTTTGCTTCACGCCTGCAATCGCTGACCGAACAGGTGGTCGTCCGTGGCGCCGGCGGTTCCACGCGACCCAACGGCAGTGCCCTGATCCGGATCCGCACCAACGAGACCCCCAACGAGGTGCAGTGGGATCTGCGCGAGTTCAAGATCGCTTCCACGCACGGCGTGGTCCCGGACATGGTCAAGCAGACGCCGCGGGGCAACGACAACGGGTCGGCTGATCTGGGCCTGTGGATGCAGCGCAACGGCTCGGCGATCCTGGCGGACACGTAC